>NZ_AZNV01000009.1:0-172509 GCF_000510625.1 Rhizobium sp. IBUN | reverse complement strand
GAGATCAGCATCGATGATCTGCGCACTCAGAAGATCATCGCCTTCAACCGGCAGAACCTGTCGTTCACGGAAAGATACTTCAATGAGAAGTTCGCGGAATACCACCTCACCGCCAACATTGCCTTCAGCTGCGATGATACCTATGCGCTGGTGTCACTGGTCTCTGCCGGGCTTGGCATCGGCTTTGCACCGGAATGGACGCTTGATCTTCCCAATCGCGGCTTCGAGCTGAAGAAGGTAAGCGGGATCGACTTTAGGATCGGGCTTGGCATCGCCTGGAGCAAGGAAGACCCAACCGCTGGCCGTGACGACATCGTCGACATCGCACGGTCGCTGGCACGGCGCGGCTGACAGCACTTAATGCGACTTCGCTGACTGTGTTCTTGCAGCTCTGAGCTGTCGCAGGAGTGAGCCGTCCACAGTGATCGGGCTGGACAATAAGACGGGCCCCGATGGCACCGAAGGAGCAAAATGCGGTGCTTCTACTTTCTAGCGACGGAGAGGTGAGTAAATCGGCGGCCTAGAGATGCCAGCGGCAGCCAGTCTCTCATCTCTGATGATCTAACCATCCTTACGAGACTTCAGCTCACTGGCCACTGACTTCTTCAACGCATCCATGATGTTGATGACATTGCCTCGAAGATAAAGCTAAAAGATAGGCGGTAGAGACGTGGTCCTGGGCCGAGGGCGACAGGCGTTGTCGATCATTTCCGAAATCATTGTGTGGGCAAGGATGCTACGCTCCCCACGTCCAAAAAGACACGATGGGAGATGACGACAATGACCCAAAGCAATCGCGTCGCAATGAGCGGCACACGCATCAAAGCGATTCCAACCAGGATTCGCCCCAATGGCCGCGATGGGATGGATGTGACCGAACGCATCCGCCTCCGTGCCTACTCGATATGGGAGGCCGAGGGCAGTCCGGAAAATCGGCACGAAGAACACTGGCTTCAGGCCGAACGCGAAATCCTGCACGAATTTGATATCCTTGAGGGCGACGACGTCCCGAACCTGGCCATGCTCAGAGAGGCAGTTCGCGAGCACACGGACGCGTTCCTTGTTGCCACCGACATGATTGATGCCGATCAGCGGGAGGCTACGCCGGGGATGCGCGAGCAGCCCTAGCGGACAGCGGTTCAAACGTCGGCACCTCTTGGAGGACGTCACCGCCCGCGATAGTGTGCGAAAAAAAGTCTGGCTGGGGGCCGAATGGACACGCTCAACATCGCGTCGCTTGTATTCTTCATCGTGGTGTGGATTGCGATCGAGCCGCTATTGGCTCTCGGGTGGCCACGGCCCAACGATAGCTTGTCCGTGGATATGGTGCGGGTCCGAGCCGCGTGGATGCGCGAGACGCTGACCCGCGACAACAATTTCATCGGCGACGCCGCGATCCTGGGCCACACGATCAATTCCGCGTCCTTCTTCGGCTCAGCAAATCTCATCGTGATCGTCGGCCTCAGCGGCGCTTTGTTCATGGAGCCCAACTACGGAAACGGTAACGGGCTGATCGCTATGTTCGCGGCCAAGGACCCCGCGTGGCTCTTCCAAACCAAGGTATTGCTGATCATCGCTACACTCCTCAGAGGGCTATCGGATTTCATCTGGGCGGTGAGGCAGCTGAACTACTGTCTGGCCGCAATCGGCGCCAGCCCGTCGCGACAAGAAGAGCGCGACATCGCGGCCTGGACCGAGGCGCTCACGCTGGTCCTGAACCCGGCGCTCCGATCATTTAGCGTCGGCGTGAGGTCGTACTACTTCACTGTAGCGGCGGCCTTCTGGTTCCTGGGTCCGCTCCCGTTTGTCGTGGCGACGGTACTCGGCGTGGGCCTACTGATTTGGCGCCAATCTTGGTCGGATACGGCGAAAGGGATCATGGCGATCCGCAAGCTGCTGGATTGACTTTGTGGCGGGCCATGGCCAACGGAGGGCGACAGTGGGAGAGGGGAGCGCGAACGGAGCTTCTCTTCACCCCGCGCAGCCTGTCAAGCTTTGGGTGCAGACGATGCCGATGGGTTCGACTTCAAGGGCGACCCGGAAGCGGCGGAAAGCCTTTTCCGTTTTGGTGACCAAAACGATACCAGCCTAGGGGTTAGGGCCGCTCCGATCGGCGCCACGTCGCGAACAATCCTGCTGGAGCCTTCATTCTGGACATTCATCGCCGTTTCCTCCTGCCTCACAACGTGCAGGAGGGGCGGCGGTTCACACACTGCCTATTTCCGAAGCGCTTTTTCCATCAATTGAAAGATGGGCGCTGAGATCGAGCCAGGTCACCTTACGCTTTCATGTTCCTGAGTGCTGGCGGAAGCAGTCCGGTCGAGAAGTCCTGATAAGAGACAGGCCGCAAAAAACGGTAGATCGCGAGAGTGCCCACGGAAGTGGATCTGCCGTCTGCTGTCGCCGGGTAGGGGCCGCCATGGACCATCGCCGGAGAAACTTCGACGCCGGTCCCGAACCCGTTCACGAGCAGCCGCCCCGCGAGCATTTCAAGCTTCGGAACAAGACGACGAGCATCGGCTTCATCATCGTGATTGACGAACAGTGCGACCGTCAACTGCCCCTCCAGTGCGTCGATGACCGTCTCGAGTTCCGTGAGGTCCCGGCAACGCACGACGATGCCCGCGGCGCCGAATACCTCGTTTTGAAGTTCATCATGTGCGAGGAAGGCCGACGCCGTTGTCTCGAAGAGCGCTGCCGTCCCCTGGAATTCGCTGCCGGGCAGTCCTGACGCCACGGCCCGCACTTCCGGATGCAGCCGGAGGCGCTCCACTCCCTCGCAGAAGGTTCGAGCGATCGACGGTGTCAGCATCGCCTGAGGTGCGACCTCGGTGAGAAGCTTTGCTGTCTGCGCGATGAAGGCATCGAGCGCACCACCATCTATCGCGAGCAACAGACCCGGATTGGTGCAGAATTGGCCTGCGCCAAGAACCAACGAAGAAACGAAGGCCGCGGCGATACCTTCGACGTTCTTCGCGAGCGCGTTCGGAAACAGAATGGCCGGATTGATGCTGCTCATTTCGGCGTAGACCGGGATCGGTTGGCGACGCTTTGACGCGATTTCCATCAATGCCGTGCCGCCGCGGCGCGAGCCAGTGAAGCCCACCGCGCGGATCCGGTGATCAGCGACGAGCTTCTGGCCGACTTCGAACCCTGTATCGAAGAGAAGCGAGAAGGTGCCGGGATGAAGGCGACGGACCTCTACTGCCCGCTGCACAGCACGTCCTACGAGTTCCGATGTGCCCGGATGCGCCGAATGCGCCTTGACGACCACCGGGCAACCAGCGGCGAGGGCCGAAGCGGTGTCTCCTCCGGCAACAGAAAAGGCGAGCGGGAAATTGGATGCGCCGAACACCGCAACGGGGCCAACCGGGACGTTGCGGAGCCGCAGATCGGGCTTGGGAACTGGCTTTCGCGAAGGATCGCCTGCATCGAAACGCAGCTCCTGAAAACGGCCTTCGCGGACCTCCTTCGCAAATAGCCGGAGTTGCCCTGTCGTACGGTTCCTTTCGCCCTCCAGCCTCCCGCGTGATAGTCCGGTCTCCGACATCGCGCGGATAATCAGCTCATCGCCAATGGACTCGATTTCCGCGGCAATCGTTTCAAGAAATGCAGCCCTGCTTTCGAGGTCGGTCTCGCGATAGGATGCGAATGCTTCCCAAGCTTGTGCCGCGGCCGTTTCGACGTCGTCGACCGAAGCGCCTGCGAACGATACCGGAAGGGACTTCCCGGTTGCTGCCTCAGTTGCGTAGAACTCGCCGTTCGAGCCGCGCTTTTCCTTCCCCGCAACGAGCAGGTTTCCGTTCAATGTCATGACCGATTTCCTTTCAGATCGCTGGTTCCCATATAGGAATCCGGATGTCGTTTGTCAGCCTCACACCATCTTCGCGCCGACCAGGGGATAACCATCGCATTGAAGGTCTTCGCGCAGAGCTAGGATATTGAAGACCCTCGGGTTCTCTGTCGTATACCAGAGCGTCTGGCCTCGCGACGTGCCGTGATGAGCTTGAGATGCCGGAGCTTCGACAGATGCTGCGACGTCGCAGACTGGTTCAGAGCCGTCCCGTGACCTCGTCATCGATAAGAGCGGACAGGATCTGCGGTCTTTTCTGGTTGCCAAGGGCATTAAACAGAATGGCATGGTGAGGTGCGATGCGTCTTTCGATCATGGGGCTTCCTCGATGTGCATTGCCCGCCTACGAGCCGCCTTCCGCGCAATACACCAAGTTTGGCGTATGGGAGACAGATATCCCTTACTGCAGCCCGAGCGCAGCAGCGGAACGGTAGCTCTGCTACCAGTTTTCCCTCGCAGTCCGTAATCTCAAAGGTCATGTCGCCAACGGACTCGTCCAGCATGACAGCCTCTGCAACAATTCGACGGGCGACGGCTATGGCCTCGGCGACGCAGTCCTTCACTTGGATTTCAATGCCCTCGTAATCAGGGTCGATGACTTCTGCGACGCGAATGAGGACATGGAACTTACTCATCGAGAATGTTGCCTCCCCATGGGTTACTGACGACAGCCATCCATCGCCCGTCTGCCTGAAGCGCAAGCACGTCCGCGGTCGTCCCGCTGACCTCCTCGGTGGAGGGGGAGCCGTCGATCATGTAGCGAGCAGTCCATCTCGCATGGTAAAGGGCGATGTTACCACGCTGGATTACGACGCGGTCATCGACCACGAGAAAGCGGAGACGGCTCGCCAACTCCCGTAGTCCATCGCCTATAGCGACGCGTCCGACGGCCTGCCTGTCCGGCTCGACGAGCAGGACGCCGTTCTCTGCGAAGTAAGCCGCAGCTTCATCGACTCGACCACATTGCCACATGTCGCGGATCGCTGACATGGTTTCGGCTGGTGTCAACACGCATCTGGTTCTCACGGCGACCTCCTGGTCAGGCCTCGCGCATTTGCCGTCATGGCGAATAGTGGCTGAAGACGAAGTCCTTAGAGGCGTCGAGCTTCACGTGACAGGCGAAGCAGCTTTTGATCAGCGGCTCACTTGGGTTTGCCATGCCGTTCTCGAACTGGCCGTAGCCCCATCCTCCGGTATCGGCGTATTTACCCGAATCCTTGACAGAGAACTGCAGATTGGTTGGATTGCCGGCGACGAAGGACTGCGGCGCCGGAAACACCTTGTCGTTCTGCGGAGAGGACTCGTAGACATACGCCAGACGCGCGATGATCGTGCCGTCGGGGAACGGCCTGGTTCCATCTCGGAAGGCCTTGATCGCGATGTCGTTGCCGAGGACTGCTCTGATGTCGTTGTTCTTGCCAGCTTCGTGGGCGACGGTGATCAGCCGCCATTCCCGGTATCCTTCCGGGATCTTCACCCCGAAAATCGGCGAGGCGTCGCCTGTCAGCCCGCTTGCTGCGGCGGCCGAGATCCCGAGGAGGGCAATTGCTGAGGCCAATAGCTTCGTTTTCGACATCGTCTTCTCCTTGCAGGATCTTGCCTGGCGCCGATCAGCTTCCCGCGGACGGATAAAGGAAATCGACACATTGCACCGCCAGACAGCCGCCAGCAAACTGTACCACTACGAATAGGGCCACCGCGCTTACCGATGCGCTCGAAGGCGACACAAGCAAGCTGATGGCGACGGCGGGGTTGGCGATGGACCCGGTCGGTGTGGCGATGATCGCTCCAAGAAGCCAGAGGCCGACTGCAAACGGCCCCGCCACTTTGGTGGTGCTCCGGCTGCTGCAGAATACGATCATCATCAGCCCGAATGTGGCCAGCGCCTCGCTAACCAGGGTGGCGGCGTTCGGCAGCTCTGCTGTCGGAAAGGCCGGGGATACCGCGAACATGACATCGACCAACAGTGCGCCAGCGATGCCGCCCAAGATCTGCGCTGCCACGTACCAGGTCGTGCACTCGAGGCCGCGCTGTCCCGCGCGCCACTGGACGACGGTGATGACCGGATTGAAGTGACCGCCCGACACCGAACCCAATGCCAGGATCAGCCCGATCAAGGTTCCGGCGATGGCCATGGCTGAGGAGACGGGCGCAGCTTTTCCGCTTATTCCGGCGCCCAGTACGGCCACCATAAGCAGCATCGTGCCAACGGCTTCAGCGAGCGACCGACGGACCAATGACGCGTTGGGATCGTCTTCGACGAAGCACCGGGCCGCGCGCTGGGGCCCGAGCTTCAGGAGTGATCTCTCCATCGATCCTCCACGGCCGACATCTGCCTCGCCAGCTCCTCGGGGGTGATCAGACGCTTCTGAAACGCAATGTTGGCGAAGGCGGCGATCCAGCGCTCGTAGTAGGTCAGCTTTGCCACCATTTCGGATCCGAGGGCCTCGACGCCGCGGCGCTTCTCCTCGGTGTTGATGATCTTGTGGAAGTCGAGCACGTCGGCGAGGGCGTGACAGCGCTTCTCCCAAGGGAGGAGTTCGTGATCGGTCTGCTCGATCTTCGGCGCTTCCTGGCCGCCGACGTCGTTCGGCAGCCGTTTCAGGAGTTGTTCGCTTCCGGTCATGCTACCATTCCTTCGTTTGGAGACCTGACGGAGATCACGCCGATCATCGCGTCGCGGGTGACGAGGGCGGCGAGCTGCTCCTCGCTGTAGCCTTCGGTACCGGAGGGGCGCATCGGCAGGACGAGATAGCGCTGGATCGCGGTGGAGTCGCTCACCCTTACCTCCACGTCGTCCGGAATGATCGTTCCAAACTCCGCCAGCACCTTGCGCGGCTCGTAGACCGCGCGGGCGCGGTACGGCTTCGCCTTGTACCAGTCGGGTGGCAGTCCGAGCACCGGGCGCGGGTAGCATGAGCAAAGTGTGCAAACGATGAGGTTATGCACCTCGGGTGTGTTTTCGAGGACGATCAGCTCGGTGAGGTCGTAGAAAGTGATGCCGAGTTCCTCGCAAGCGGTGCGGCCGTTTTCGAGCAGTCGCGTCTTGAAGTCCGGATCCGTCCACGCGTGAGCGACGACCTTGGCGCCGAGAGCGGGATTTCGCGAATCCAGCACCTCGATCTGATGTCTGATCTCGTCGGCTCCGATGTAGCCCTTTCCGATCATCAACTCCTGGAAGGCCTGCTCCATGATGTCGTAGTAGCCCGGCTTCTCCGTCGTTTCGATCGGTGCGTGCGCATGTTCGTGTTCGGGGTCGTGGGCATGGTCGTGATCTTCATTGACGGTCATCGTCGAGCTCCTCCAGCCAGCTTTCAAAGACTTCGATGCGGAGATTGTCGTCGGGCGATCCGGCATAGTCCTTCCAGATCTCAGTCATCGGGACGGCGATCCGATAATAGACGCCAAGCGATCCGGCGTTGCGCCCGAACCCTTCCTCCTCGTTATTGACGGCCCTGGGCGACATGATCGCTTCGATCACCGCTTCCTTGCCGCGAAGGTATGTGGGGACGCGGTAATGGCCGACTGGGGTGAGGTTGCCGACACGGACACGCTGCCCCGCCCGGAGCCGCGGTAGGTCGGCGGCGGCGGGGACAACGCCCTCGAGCTTCCTTTGTCTGGAATTTTGGTTCATCGCTGCCTCCTGCATTCTCGGGAAGGGTACGAACCTGACAGGCATCGATCTTTCGTATTCGTGCGATGCCGGCAATCCAAGGCCAAATGAGCATCGCACGAATATGAAAGATCGCGTCGGCGAACCCGCCCATGATGGAGGCGTCACAATCCTTCCAAGGAGACTTGCAATGACGCACATCATAAGTTACCCGACGCCCGTCGTGCCGCTGACCGCAGGCGAATTGCTGCCAGGGGTCGTCTTCGTCGGGCTTCTCTCGTTGATGACGCTCTACTTTCTCGGCGCCGAACAGGGGGCGACGTCGCTCATCCAGGGGAACACCGTCCACGAGTTCGTGCACGACGGCCGTCATCTCCTCGGCTTTCCCTGCCACTGAGGGCGCCACGATGGTTCAGCGACTTCTCCTCGCAGGAATGCTGTCCGGCCTGCTCGTGGCGCTAGTGTCCTTCGGTTTCGCACGGGTGTTTTCCGAACCGACGGTCGAACGGGCCATCGTTCTCGAAGAACAGAGCGCCAGCGATCATGGCCACGCCGAAGAAGAAACCGTCAGCCGAGCCACTCAGCGCAACCTCGGTCTCCTGACCGGGATAGTAAGCTATTGCGTCGCGCTTGGGGGCATTCTGGCCGTCGGTCTCGGATGTCTTAACGGACGACACTGTCGGGGGCCGCGCTCGATTGTGTGGACGCTGGCATCCCTTGGATACGTCTCGCTAGTCCTCGTACCGCAGTTCAAGTACCCGGCAAACCCTCCCGGCGTCGGCAGCGCCGAGACGATCGGAAGCCGCACCGAACTCTATTTCCTGCTGGTCCTGCTGTCCCTCGCTTCGATGGCCGTTTCCTTCTGGATCGGGGTTCGGATCCGACGCAGTCATGGGCGTATGTACTCTTTACCCGTCGGAGCACTGGCCTTCGCATCGATGGCGATGATCCTCGTGTCCGCCTTTCCGGACATTTCGGAAGTGCCGAGCGATTTCCCAGACAGCCTTCTATTTACATTCCGCGCACAGTCGGCAATGCTCCAGCTCATCGTCTGGGGAGGCCTCGGCGCGGTCTTCGGACAGTTCGCACCACGCATCCTCGATCCTCGGATCTCAAAGGCCTCGGCAAATTGTGGGTTCCCGAATGCCTGACGCAGGCGACCTACGGTGTAGTATTCGGTCAGGGAAACTGGATGATCCCGGCTTGGAGCTGTGTCGCTGATGGACGAGGGTTCAAGCGCGGTCGAGGCATACCAGAAGGACGCTCACGATGTCGGCCCTTTCATGCGCGCTGCCGTCACCATGTCCGGCGCCAGGCGCGGGTTCCTTATCGTAAGGCAGGGCAACGAGCTTTCAGTGGCTGCGATGGCAGACGCGGCTTCGGTCTCGTTCCTGCCCGAAAGACCCAGAACTTTCGGCATCGACGAAGCGTCAGTCCGCGAGGTCATCTCGACCGGGCGAGGCAGGAATACTCAATCGACCGTCTGCCTGCCTGTGGCTCTTTCTGATCCAAGCGACGGAGCGATCTATCTCGAGATGTCCCACGACATAGCCCCCAGGCGGGTCGAAGATCTCGAGTGGCTTGCGACAGCGTTCTCGGCTGCGGCCGTCGCCAACAACTATCACGGACAAATTGGCCACCGAACCACTGCAAGGGCGACAGACGACCCCAGACTGGGGTGGGACATGATTCCAGCGCTTGCCTGGATCGGTGCGCCGGACGGGGGATTGGAGGACGCCAACAAGCAGTGGTTCGAGTATACGGGGCTCACCCGCGAGGCCGCGCTGGGCTTCGGCTTCGTATCCGCATTTCACCCTGACGATGTCGACAAAGTCATCAAGGTCTGGACGGATTTGTGCACATCGGGCAAGCCTGGAGGCGTTGAGGCTCGAATGCTCCGGCATGACGGCGAGGCACGCTGGTTCGTTCTTCGTGCCGTTCCATTGCTGGACGACGACGGCAACGTCATCAGATGGTATGGGGTGAATACCGATATCGACGAGCTCAAGCGCATCGAGTTCGAGCTTGCTCAGAGCCAGCTGGTGATGGCCGTCGCTCAGCGGATCATCGAGACAGGCACCTGGTCCTGGGACATGACGACGGACGTGTTCACCTGTTCTCCAGAGTGCGCCAGCATCGTTGGTCTCGATGCAAACGAAATCACGTTCGAAACGCTAAGCTCCCGCGTTCATCCAGACGATAAGGAGATGGTCGCGGAAGCCCACCAGCGGGCCTTGCAGGGCGAGGAGCTGAACGTCGAACATCGGTTCGTGCTTGCGGATGGCACCGTGAAGTTCATACATGCTCGCGGACGGCTCATCCTTGACGAGGTTCTATCTCCTCGCGCCTATATCGGCACGATCGTGGACGTGACGGAGACCCGGCTCGCCGAGGATAGGATACGCAGCTCCTTGGCCGACGCCCAGCACGCCCAGGCCTTGCTTGCGGAAGCCCAGAAGCTCACCCACGTGGGCAGTTACCGGATAGGGCCATCGACCGGAGAGGTCGTTTGGTCTGAAGAGACGTACAACATCTACGGCTTCGATCCATCGATCCCGTTGACCTCCAAGGCGATCAGGGAGCGCGTGCATCCCGGTGACCGGGAGATGGTTGCCGCGGTTTTCGACAAGGGAATACGCGACCGCCAGCCATGGGAGATCGAACATAGGCTCTTAATGCCCGACGGCTCGATCCGGCACGTGCACTGCGTGACGCGCGTGGAGACGAACCCTGAGGAAGAGCCGGAGGTGTTCGGCGCCATCATCGACATCACGGAGCGGGTGAAGAGCGAAGAGGCACTCCAGAAGGCGCAGGCAGACATCGTCCGGATGAACAGGCTGACGGCGATGGGCGCGGTGACGGTCTCCATCGCCCACGAGATGAACCAGCCCCTGATGGCAATTGTCACGAACGCCGCGACCTGTCTGAGTTGGCTCGACCGCGACGTTCCGGACGTTGTGGAAGCAAAAATGGCCGCCGAGCGTCTCGTGGAGGAAGGCAAAAGAGCGGGCGACGTACTGCTGAACGTCAGGAGCATGGCCCGGAATTCACGGCCATCCATGGATATGGTCGATATCGCAGAAGTGGTCTCGCATGTGCTGACGATGCTCCGCAGCGAATTCCGGATCCGCCAGATCGATGTGTTTGTCTCGGTTTCCCCGCACATCCCGGCAGTCCGCGGCGACAAGGTTCAGCTTCAGCAGGTGCTGCTCAATCTCATGCTGAACGCGGCCGAGGCCATCGGAGCCAACGACGGCACCCGTCGGATCGACCTCCTCGCCGAGGACGATGGTTCGCGATCCGTTGTCGTGAGGGTCGAGGACACAGGCGTGGGGATCGACCCCATTGCGGCGGAACGGATTTTCGAAGCATTCTTCTCCACCAAGCAGCAGGGCACTGGGATGGGCCTGGCCATTTCCAAGTCAATCATCGGTGCCCATAGCGGCACCCTCTCCGCCCGGCCTCGGGCGGGAGGCGGCGCTGTGTTCGAATTCTCTATACCATTTGCAGGGGAAAGCAGATGACCCAGAAGCCACGCGACGAAGACGCCTCCCATATAGTCGTGATCGAAGACGACATTGGTGTGCGGGAGTCGCTGGTCGGCCTGCTGCGCTCGATGAAGTTCAACGTCACGGCCTTCTCCTCCGCCGCCGACTTCATGAGCAAAGGGAAGCTGGCGAGCGTAGGCTGCATGATCCTCGACGTCCGGCTTCCCGGACAGAGCGGGATCGAGTTCTTCGAAGAATTAAGGGCAAGCGGATTTCAAAGGCCCGTCATCTTCATGAGCGGCCACGCCGACGTTCCGATCGCAGTGCGGGCGATGAAGGCAGGAGCGGTGGAGTTCCTAACAAAACCCGTCCGCGAGCAAGATCTTCTCGACGCCGTTAACAAGGCGGTGAAGCTCGATAGCCGGGCCACCATGAAGCAGGAAGCCGCCAGCAGTGCACGTGCCGACTTCGCTTCCTTGACGAGGCGGGAACAGGAAGTTCTGGCCCGCGTTGTGGAAGGCCAGAAGAACAAGCAGATCTCGGCCGCCCTAGGCATCACCGAGGCCACGGTGAAGCTCCATCGGGGGAATGTGATGCAGAAAATGCACGTGCAGACCCTGCCCGAACTGGTGCGGCACTACGACTTGCTGGAATTGAACGAGCCTTTCGGCCACGCCAAGGATTGAGCCTATGGTCGCCATGACAAAGTCTTCGCTGGTGGTCTGTGTCGAAGACGACGAACCCGTGCGGGACGCTTTGAGAGCCTTCCTGCGAGCCTCGGGCATAAACGCGGCGTCGTTTGCCTCGGCCGAGGAGTTTCTCGACTCCGACGAACTGCAAACGGCGACTTGTCTTGTGACGGATATCCAGCTCGGCGGCATCTCGGGCCTCGACCTGCTGGATAGGCTTGCTGGGATGTCCGTCGTCATTCCCTCCATCCTGATCACCGCGCATACTGACGTTGCTGTGGGCGACCGTGCCCGAAGCTCGGGGGCAATGAAGGTCTTCCTGAAGCCCGTCAGCCCCGCTGATCTGCTGCAGGCGATCCGGACAGCGCTGGCAAACGCCTCCTAACTTGATCTCACGGCATCTTGCTCGACTCCCGATGATCACAGGCGCAATCTCATAGGTGAGATAAGGGCCGCTGGACAGAAATGGCGCCACCGTCCGGAAATTTCGGAGACCGCCATGGCCGATGCCAGTCTGAAGTTCCTGAGTGCCCGAGACGTCAAAGGCCCGTCGCCGCTGGTCGTTATCGAGAACGAAGCCGAACCTAGACTTGTCGTTGACGATCCGCTCCCCGAGCCCCTGTCACACGGGCGGGTGTTCATTCAGTACCGGACTGAGAACATCCGTATCGTCCCCGTATTCGGTAAGGGCGCCCTCGACGTCTCGCCGAGGATCGGGCACCTGCATATCACGGTCGACGACCTGCCATGGCACTTTGTCGACGCGAGTGGCGAGACACTCATCGTGGTCGGACTGACGCCAGGCCGACATCGGATCCTCGTCGAACTCGCGGATCCAACTCATGGGGTCATCACCTCGGAGACGATAGAGTTTGTCGTCCCAAACACGGACTGAAGAATCCACAACTCCCAAGGCGATCGCAGCGGTTCAACTCAGCCCCTACCGCAAGGCCGTCCCCTCGCTTAGGCCGCGATCACCTCATGAGAGGCCCCCGTTCTTCCCCGGCGGGGGCCTCTTCCTTGCAAACCGTCGAGAGATCGCCATGCCGCAGGAGGAAGTCCAGATTTTAAAGCCCGCAACCACCGACGCACTTCAAATCCCGGAAGGTGTCCTCCTGTCGCCCGAGCCAACCGCCGAGGAACTTGACGAGAGACGCGCCAAGCTCGCCCTGGATATCGAGGCCGCGCAAAGGCGCCAGGCTGCTCCACCGCGCCGCTTCGCAGACGACTAGCGCCCTCGTCACCAAAGCTCCCTGTCTTCCAACGACAGCCCCTCCCGCGAGGAGATGATTGCCTCGCGCAGGTCTCCAGTGCCTTCTTGGCATAGATGGCAGCCTTGCAGGCAGTGCTCTCGATTGCCACTTGTGACGACGACGGACACAAAGTTGTCCACCGATGCCTCTCCACCATCACCGATATTGCCAGCAGTGCCTCGCGCGCTTGCTATGGCGGAAGAATGGATGACGATCATGACCGGACGAACTTTGAACGAAATGTCATCGGGCGAAAGACACGACATGGTTTCGCTCGTCGTAAACGCTCTGGAAAGCGTCGCCGAGGATGCTGACGGACGTGGCGACCATCAGTCTGCCCGAAACGCGATCTATCTCGCCTGCTCCCTTCGAGGGTGCAAGATAGAAACATCTACTGACATGCTTCGGGCGGCCGAGATCTTGCTCGAGCAGGGCATCAGCTATGTTGCCAGCCTGTCCGAACGGTTCGATGGTGTTTCAGACGAAGCAGACGACATAGGCGCCCCTCTAGTGGAGCCATCGCGCATTCTGCATTGATCCGGCCAACTTGCCGTTTCCTTGAAGAACCATCGCTAAGGAGGCAAATTGCCCTACGAACCAAAACCAGGCGAGATCTGTATCTTCGAAAACGAAAAAGCTGGACACGAAAACGCACCGGATCACCGCGGCTATTTCGTTGCACATCGTGATATCAAGGCGGGCGAGAAAATCGCGATTGCGCTTTGGGTGGGGAAGCCGGGCAGCGTCCGTACGTTTGGCGGAACTATTGCAGAGCGACCGAACTCCGGCGCCGACGCTGCGGAGGTCCCAACCGACCTGTTCGGAAACCCGCTACAGGAGTGAGGGCTGCACGTCACCCCTCACTCTGTTTCACGATCTCCAGCTTGGGAGATGGCCGCGTTAGAGGGCGCCTTCGTAGCGATCTGAGCACCACGTAAAAAACGGGGGTCAGGAACAGGCCGAAGAAGGTCACACCGAGCATTCCGGAAAACACGGCCGTGCCAAGCGACTGTCTCATTTCCGCGCCGGGACCGGTGGCAATCGCCAGCGGCAGGACGCCGAAGATGAAGGCGAAGGCAGTCATGAGGATAGGACGCAGCCGCAGATGGCTGGCCTCGACCGCCGCATCGACGATCGATTTTCCATCCTCTTCCGCCTGCCGGGCGAACTCGACGATCAGGATCGCGTTCTTTGCGGCGAGGCCGATGAGGACGATGAGTCCGATCTGGGTCAGCACGTTGTTGTCCATGCCACGGAGTAATACGCCGATCAGAGCTGCAAGGACGGCGAGGGGGACGATCAGGATGATCGCCAGGGGAAGGACCCAGCTTTCGTACTGTGCAGATAGTGCAAGGAATACGAAGATCACCGACAGCGCGAAGATGTAGGTTCCCGAACTGCCCGTATGCGTCTCCTGATAGGCGAGTTCGGTCCATTCGAAGGAGACACCCGGCGGCAGCACTTTCGCCGCGATCTCTTCCATTTTCTCGATTGCCGTTCCGGTGGAGGTACCCGGCGTCGGGTTGCCCTGGAGCGGAACCGAAACGTACATGTTGTAGCGCTGGACGAGTGTTGGCCCGCTCGTATCCTGGATGTCCATGATGGTTCCCAGCGGAACGAGTGCACCCTTCGCCGACCTGACCTTGAGCGCAAGGATGTCGTCCTTGTCCATTCGAAACTGGCGATCTGCCTGAGCCCGCACTTGATAAACTCGGCCAAAGGCATTGAAGTCGTTGACGTAGGACGTTCCGAGATTCACCGAGAGAGCGCTGAAGACGTTCGAGATGGGGACGTCCAAATAGCGCGCCTTGTCCCGGTCGATCGCGAGATAATACTCTGGGCTGGATTCCGAGAAGGTGGTGAAGACGCCTGTCAGTCCTTCGGTCGTGGCGGCCTCGGCCATTATCTCGCGAGCGAGGCCGAGCGCTCTCGTCATGTCGAGGTTCTCTTCGTCGAGGATCTGCATCTTGAAGCCGCCGGCGTTGCCAACGCCGCGAACGGACGGAGGCGGAATGTCGATGATAAATGCGTCTTCGATCTCGCGGACTCGCGAGTTGATCTCGGCAATGATCTTGTCGGCGGTGGCGCCGATCTTCTCCCGCTCGGCGAACGACTTGAACGGAGTGAAGATGACACCCGCGTTCGAGGCGGCAGTGAAAGTCGCACCGCTGAAGCCGGAGAACTGTATGGCGTTACGGACACCGGGCACCGTCTTGACGATTCCGCCGACCTTTTTGACGACCTCGTCGGTGCGGGCGAGCGACGCGCCATCCGGCAGCTGAACGACGACGATGGAGTAGCCTTGGTCCATGATCGGCACAAAACCTGATGGTACGACCGTCGACATGAACCATGTGGCCGCCAGCAGGGCGGCGAACACGGCCAGCGCCGCCGTCCGACCGAGCCATCCGCCGACGAGCTTTCTTACGATCCACGAGTAGCCCCGGCTGATCGCATCGAATCCCGAGTTGAAACCGTTAGCCAGCGCGGATCCTGCGCGGCATAAGATGTTCTTCATGTGCGGGACGTCATTGTGCGGCCGTAGCAAAATGCCTGCGAGCGCCGGAGACAAGGTAAGCGAGTTCAGAGCCGAAATCGCCGTCGTCACCGAGATTGTCACAGCGAACTGCTTGTAGAACTGGCCGGAGATCCCGGGAATGAAGGCAGTTGGCGCAAACACTGCAATCAGAACCAGGGAGATGGCGACGACTGCCGTGCCGACCTCGTCCATGGTGACATGCGCCGCTTGCTTGGGCGACATCCCGCGCGCCAGGTTTCGTTCGACGTTCTCGACCACGACGATGGCGTCATCGACGACGATACCGATTGCCAGCACAAGCCCGAACAGCGTGAGCATGTTCAGCGAGAAGCCGAAAGCGAGCAGGAAGGCGAACGTACCGACCAGCGATACCGGGATGGCGATGATCGGGATGAGCGCGTTGCGCCAGGACTGCAGGAAGATGATCACGACGATGGCGACCAGGATCGCAGCTTCGCCCATCGTCCGGTAGACCTCGAAGATCGAATCTTCGATGAACTCGGTGGTGTCGTAATTGATCTGAAATTCAAGACCTTCCGGGAAGCTCTTCGACAAGTTTGCCATGATGTCGCGCACCTGCTTCGCGGTCGACAGTGCGTTGGTGCCCGGACGCGCGAAGATGCCGAGGGCTATAGCGGGATCATTGGTCAGATAGCTATTGGTGACGTAGTCCTGGGCGCCTAGCTCGACGCGCGCGACGTCCTGCAGTTCGACCAGCCGTCCGCTTGCCGTGGACTTGACGATCACGTACCTGAACTCGCGGGCGTCGGAGAAGCGGCCATCGGATCGGACCGTGTATTCGAAGGCGTTCTTGCCGACTACGGGAGGCGCGCCGATGCGTCCGCCGGATATCTGCACGTTCTGCTCCCGAAGGGCCTCGACGACGTCGTCCGAGGTCATGCCATATGCTGACAGTTTCTCCGGATCGAGCCATATGCGCATGGAATACTGGCGTTCCCCGAAGGACTGGATGTCGCCGACGCCATCGAGCCTCAGCAGGACGTCGCGAACTTTCGTGCGGGCGTAGTTCGAGACGTAGAGCTGGTCGTAGCGATGGTTGGGTGAGAGGAGATGAACCACCATCATGAGATCAGGGGAACTCTTGTCGGTTGTCACGCCGATGCGGCGGACTTCGTCGGGAAGCCGGGGCAGGGCGATTGCGACGCGATTTTGCACCAGCACCTGCGCCTTGTTGAGGTCGGCGCCGAGCTTGAAGGTGATCGTCAAGGCCATCGCGCCATCGGCGCTGGAGTAGGAGGACATGTAGAGCATGTCTTCGACGCCGTTGATCTGCTGTTCAAGCGGCGTTGAAACGGTGTCGGCGATCGTCTGCGGATCCGCGCCAGGATAGGACGTCCTGACGATGATCGTCGGCGGGGCGATCTCGGGGTACTGCGACACGGGCAATTGCGTGTAGGCGATGCCGCCTACCACGAGAAGCAGGATGGATATGACGGCCGCGAAGATCGGTCGATCGACAAAGAAATGAGCGAACCTCATTGTGCTGCCTCCACGACTGCGGCCGACTGAGGCAGTTCGGTCATCTTCGGCGTGACCTTCGCACCCGGCCGGATGCGCATAAGGCCGTTGACGACGATCGTCTCGCTGCCATCGAGGCCCGCACGGATGACACGGTATCCATAAAGCCGGGGGCCCGTCCGAACGGCCTTCGTCCGAACCGTGCCGTCCTCGTCCACCACGTAAACGATGCGCTCGTTCTGGTTCGACGAGATCGCCTCGTCGGGGACGAGGACAGCCGAATAGGTGTTCGAGGCCTCAACCTGTATGCGGCCGAATAGGCCCGGCTGAAGTGTCAGATCCGGGTTCGGAAACCGGGCGCGGACGCGCATGGTGCCGCTGTCGCTGTCGACGTGGTTTTCGGCGAAGTTCAGCTTTCCCTTGAACTCGCGCCCTGTGTTGTCGCCGATCGTCGCGATGACGTCCACGTCGCCGCCGGATGCTTGCAGGTCGACCCCTCGCTTCTGGGCAGTCGCCTGGAAGTTCAGCAGCCGTCGTTCGTCCACGTCGAAATAGAAATCGATCGGGTCGAGGGTGACTATCGTCGTCATGACGGACGAGTCTGCTTGGACTAAGTTGCCGATCGAGACGAGGTGGCGGTCGATTCGTCCGGTTAGCGGTGCGGCGAT
The DNA here is from genome assembly GCF_000510625.1 of Rhizobium sp. IBUN. Classification (NCBI taxonomy): domain Bacteria; kingdom Pseudomonadati; phylum Pseudomonadota; class Alphaproteobacteria; order Hyphomicrobiales; family Rhizobiaceae; genus Rhizobium; species Rhizobium sp. IBUN. The sequence goes on along the minus strand of NZ_AZNV01000009.1, from coordinate 154,927 downwards.
CTTCGTGTAGTCGAGGTCGAGAGCGGCGCGGTCGAGTGCCGCCTGTGCGCCCCGAACGTTCGCCTGCGCCGAGATCCATTCCCGTCTGCGGTCGTCCAGGATGGAAATCGACTGGCTACCATTCTGTGAGAGCGATTCCGCCCGCTTGAACTGCGCGTCGGCATAGGTGAGCGTCGACTTCGCGACCTCAAGCGCTGACGTTGCCTCGTTGAAGGCGGTCACGTACGGCCTCTGGTCTATGACGAAGAGCAGGTCGCCTTGCTTGACCAGAGCACCGTCGGAGAAGTGGATTTCCTGCAGGTAGCCGCCGATGCGCGATCTTACCGACACCTGCTCGACAGGCTCGAAGCGTCCGATGAACTCGTCGTTGTCGACCACGTCCCGTACCACGGGCTTGGCAACTGTGACAGGCGGGGGTGGGCTCTGCCCGCGGCCGTCGGCGGCCGAGAACAGAACCAGCAGACTGCCAAAGCAGGCAGATCGAAGGACGGTGGCTTTCATGCGTTCCTCCATCAGCGGTGCGCCGCTTGTCCATTTTTGGCATGCGGCCGACGCGTGGAGATGCCGGGGAGAGACGACCGGGTCTCCAGCGACGTCGACTGCACTCGGTCGGCAGGGAGGCGGACACCTGCCGACTGCTGCTGTCAGGCCGCGTGATGTTCGACCTCGGGGAAATCGACATCGGTCTTGAAGACCTCGTTCATGTAATTGGTGAAGGTGTTTGCGGCGACGTGGGCCACGATTTCGAGAAGCTCCTCGTCATCGAAGCCAGCGGCTCTCATCGCATGCAGCTCGTCCTCGCTCACGGATCCACGCGCCTCGGCAATCTTGACCGCGAACTTCACGGCAGCATCGGCTCGCGCATCCGAGGATCCGCCGCGACGGGCTGCCGCGATCTCATCGATGCTCAGCTTGGTCACATGGGTTCCGGTATAGGTGTGAGCAGCGAGGCAGTAACCGCAGCCGTTCTTCTGCGCGATGGCGAGCGCGATCCTCTCGCGGATCTTCTTGTCCAGCTTGCCCTTGCCGAGCGCACCGTTGAGCGAGGAATAGGCTTCAAGGACTGCCGGACTGTTTGCCATCATCCTGAAGACGTTAGGGACGCCGCCGATCCGCTTCTTGATAGCCTCCAGCGTGGGGCGAGAAGCTTCGGGGGCAGCTTCGATGGAGGGATGAATCGGGATGCGTGTGGACATGACGAAACTCCTTGGGCTGTCGAAAGCGGACGCGGCCTGCGTCTGGCCTCAGTGAAGATTGGTGTGCTCGCAGGGGTTGGGATCGACGTGTTCGATGACGGGAGCCGAGGAAAACTCGACATCGCCAAGCGACCTGGCACCGGGGGAGCGTCTGGAGCCGCGCCATCTTCCCGGTGTCGACGCCGTCATCTTCTTGAAGACCGTCGTGAAGTGAGCCTGGTTCTGGAACCCGGTCTGCAGCGATATGTCGACCAGCGAGAGATCGGTGCTGAGAAGGAGCTTCGCCGCCGTCTGGATCCGAAGCCGCAGAAGGAACTCGTGCACCCCCATGGAGGTCGCGGCCTTGAACGTGGCCGCAAAGTGCGCCCGCGAGAAACCAGCCACGTCAGCGAGCTCTTCCAGTGTAAGCCGTTGGTCGAGCCTCGATTCCGCATGACGCCTGACACGGTTCAGCCGCCACGCCGAAAGAGGATGCACGCGGGGCAGAGATCGGTACCGCTCGAAGGCGAGCTTCGAGAAGTCGCGCGAAATGTCGCTGCGGCGCGCCGCCGATCCGTCCGAGATCTCGGCGATCAGCTCTGCCAGCCGGGTGTCACGGATGTTGAAGCGGCCGCCGACGACCGGGCAGGGCCCCTGGTAGCGTTCGTGCAGATACGTCAGGACGTAGAGGCAGGCATCGGACTGCAGCTCGAGAGATATAGGGTCGGAACCCTCGATGAAGGTGAGGCTGTCCTCGACCATGACACCGTGATAGAGCAGCCGCCCCTTTTGCTCGAGCCTAAGCTCGGAATCCCGGGCGGCAACGAGGAAGGTGCCGACACCTGAGCTCAGGGACGTCGTGATCGGTCTGCTGCCATTCTCGCGCGTTACCTTTGCGAGGAAGATGTTGGGGTCGTTGACCTTAAAGTGCTCCACATGAAGGCAGTCGTCGATGATCTCGAAAATGTCGCCTATCGTGCCGAGGCTCACCTTGATGGCGATGTCGGTTTGCATCCGCGTTTCCTTTCGTGGGAGGTTTCCGGTCGTGGGAGGTTTCCGGTGGCTCGGGCCGTCACTTGTCTGCGGCGGCGCGCGCGATCATTGCTGCCACCTTGTCGGGGTGCGAGATCATCACGACGTGGGACGATCCCTTGACCTCGACTGCTTCCTTCGCATTGGCGCGCTTGGCCATGAAGGCATGCAAAGCCGGAGGAAGGTTCTTGTCCTCGGAGCCGTAGATGAAGTGCGAGGGCAGGGATTTCCATGTCGGTTCGGTCGAGGGTTCCTCGAACGCTTCCGCCGCGATCGGCCGTTGCTCGACGCCCATCAGGGCGGCCTTGTCCTTCGGGACGTCCGCGGCGAACTGCTTCCAGAACTTGCTCTGCTGGATGTAAAGGTCGTGCTTGCCGTCCGGCTGGAGGACGGGCGGTGCGAGCGTGCCGCCCAGCGTACTGCCGGGGAATTTCTTGCCGAGTTCGCTGACGCTTTCACCCTTGTCCGGAGCAAGGCCCGACACGAACACGAGCGCCATCACGCCCGTATCCTTGATGGAGACATCACTGATGACGGATCCGCCGTAGGAATGGCCGACGAGGACGATCGGCCCCTTGATGGACTTCAGCACTTCGTTGACGTAGTCGGCGTCGTATTTCAGGCCGCGTAGGGGGGTGGCGACCGCCACGACCGGATAGCCGTCCTTCAGGAGTTTGGCTGCCACCCCGTCCCAGCTCGCGGACTCGGCAAAGGCGCCATGCACGAGGACGACAGTGGGCTTGGAGGCTGCGAGCGCCGAGCCGCTGATTAAGAGCGCCGCTAACATCGCGGAGCCTGACAGGAACGTCTTCATGGATGTCACCTCTGCGAGCGCCAGGATCCGAACGTCCAAGGGCACTGGTTTCATTGAGGTGACGCTACATCTTGTGGCGCAGAGATAGTGTGAGATGTCGGGAATCGATGTGAGACGCGGTTGGGTGACGAGAGAGTGTTCGCATGCGCGCGCGGCCCCACGTCGACGCTTCCGCGCATCTGCCCTTCCTTAAGACCCTAGCGATCGGGCTTGACCAAGCGGATATCGATCTCCCGCTCCATGTAGCTCCACTCCTTGGTCGATCTGAGTTGGCCAAGCATGTCTTCGAAAGCAACCTCGTCGGCGGGGGCGAAATCGAGGAATCCCAGGAAATCAAACGGCGCCTCGGATTCCAGATCCCTGCAGTGAAGCAGCCGCCGTGCAACGGCAGGCAGGTAGCGCAGTCCGATAGCTATGTGGTGCGACTGCTCCTCGAGAACGGCTCGGCGTTCGTCCTGGGGCATGGCCCACCAGTCGGCGTTCTTTCGCAGCAGGATAAGTGCTGCTCTTGTGGCTTCCGGGCGGCCGATCGGCACCTGCTTTTCGACCAGCGAATGCTTTTCCTCACGAGTCGTATATCGATCGTTGGTAGCGACCCCACGCAGTATCCAGGCGGCGTCTCTGCAATCGCCTGGAGTGCTTCCGAATATCATGGCCACTCGGGATACCGCCGCAATTGGCGGCCCCAAGAGGGCGCGCTGCGAAACGACGGCCCATTCGCCCCCGTTGCCGCCGATGAACGTCGTCGCTCTGCGATTCGGTGCACCGATCTCCGTCATGGGTAGCTCCGTGGAAGCGTTGCTGAGCGGCTTCGATCAGGCGTTGATCGCCAGATCTACCGCAGACAGCAGATCCTGGTGCCGAACGGGCTTTGTCAGGAATTCTACAGCGCCGGCCTTCATGGCGCGAACCGACATCGGAATGTCCGCATTGCCGCTGATGAAGACGATCCGCTGGCGAAGACCCGACTTCATGAGTTCGGCCTGGAAGTCCAAACCGTTTTGTCCCGGGAGGCCGACGTCGAGTATCAGGCAGTCGGCGCGGTGCACGCTATCGCTCTCTTCGTATGCTCTCACCGAGGGAAATGATCCCACGCAGTGGCCCACCGACCGCAGCAGTCCGGTGATAGCGCGTCGGACGCCATCGTCGTCGTCGATCAGAACGATGTATGGTTTGTTTTTGTCGACCTTCTCGACAATGTCGATTGCCGATTGCGGTGTGATGCCGAGTGAAAGGGCGGCGCCGCCTTCCGCCATGGCATCGTCCCGAACGAGCATGTAGCCGCGGCGAACGATAGTCTTGATCATATTGCCATGATCGCCCAGTGCCCGGCGAAGCGATCCGATCTGGAAACGGAGGTTGCACTCCTCGACGACCATCGATGGCCATACCTCGGCGAAGATCTCTTCCTTGCTCACGATACCACCGTTCGAGCGCAGGAGGACCATGAGGAGATCGAACGCCCGCCCGCCGATTTCGCGGGGCTGGCCGTCCATGAGGAGCTGTCTCGAGTGCGGGACGGCGCAGAAGCGGCCGAAGCGGATGGCGTCGTCACCTGCTTCGCGCGGGGTCTCATTAAGGTGCGGTTGCTCTGCGTGCCGAGACGTCGGACGGTCTGTCGAATTTGCGAACGGAACTTGCATGGCTGACTCCCCGGTCGGCTGCGGATGTCGCCGCATGTGTGGGAGCGCGAAGTTTGCTTCGTTCTCTTCCCCGGCCCGCGGAGGCATCGACATCAATTTGTGATCGCAAGAGCAACCTAACCCCGCAGGCAATGGCGAACAATCCGACTCTTGTCGCTGGAACACGGCCAAGGTCGATCCGGACTCGACCATAGTCTAGGATCCCGAATGGCTCGGTGCATCTCACGGGATCTCACCCGGCTTCACGACAACTACCTCGTGATATTCGTCGGGGGAGAGTATTGCTCAATCGACATTAGCATATGGGTTCGAGCGAACCTCGCATCAAACGAACACGGCACGCGCCTCATGCAGATCAACTTTCCTCGATCGAAGCTCGGCCGGATTTAGATCGAGGCGCCACCACGCTACCTCCCAGCGTGGTGGCACTTCTTCAGGCACGCAGTCAACCAATGGAGCGGGTAATGACCAAGCACGACTATGCCTTATCAAGACGCGGCTTCTGCCTCTGCTGCCTCGGCGGCGCGACGATTGCGGCCACAGGCGGGTGGCTGACGCCCCGGGAGGCCTTCGCCGCCGCCAAGAGCCAGGTCCTGATCATCCGCGAGGCCGCCGCCAAGGCCGACATCGCGACCACCAAGCTGCGCGGAGGCGTGAACGTTCTCGTCGGATCGGGCGGCAACGTGGCCGTCGTCACTGGCAAGGACGGCAAGCTCCTGGTCGATGCCGGAATAACCGCCACACGGCCACGTCTGGAGAAGGCACTGGCCGATATCGGGCCGGAACCGATCACCCATCTCATCGATACCCACTGGCACTTCGACCATACTGATGGCAACGAGTGGCTGAACTCGGAGGGCGCCGCCATCATGGCGCATCCGAACACCCTGAAGCATCTTGAAGCCGCCACCCGAGTCGACGACTGGAACTTCGACTTCCCGCCTTCTCCGAAAGGCGCGCTGCCGGCCCGGCTGATGAAGGGCGACGAGGAAACGCTGAAGCTAAATGGCAAGACCATCAAGCTCAGTTACTACGGTCCGGCCCACACCGACAGCGACATTTCGGTTTTCTTCGAGGAGGACAACGTGATCCATGTCGGCGATACGCTCTGGACCGGGCTCTACCCGTTCATCGACTCGTCGACGGGCGGCAGTATCGATGGCCAGATCGCTGCGGCCGAGGCGAACATCAAGATGATCGACAAGGAGACCATCGTCATTCCCGGTCACGGCGACATTGCGAACCGCGAAGACATCAAGGTCTGGCTCGACATGCTGGTCGGTGCCAGGGACAAGGTGGCCAAGCTGAAAAAGGCTGGGCGCTCCGTCGAGGAAACCATCGCTGCCAACCCGACCAAGCAGTGGGACGCCAAGTTCGGCCAGTGGGTGATCCCTCCGGCGCTCTTCACGCGTGTTGTCTACGAAGGCGTCTGAAGGCATTCTTGCCGAGAGGCTGCCGGAGGAGGACGACAATGGATACCGTGCATCAGGTTTCAAGCGACGTCGCCTTCACGACAAGCGTGAAGGCGATCCAGGAGCGCAAGGGGTCGCGTCGTTCGTATTCGAGGATGGAAGACCGCGGTGGATGGGCGACCACGATCACACCGGAACTCAAAGACTACATCGAGAAGCAGATCAGCATCTTCCTGGCCACGGTGAATGCGAAAGGTCAGCCATACATCCAGCATCGCGGCGGTCCGCCAGGCTTTCTTAGGGTGATCGACGAGACGACGATTGGGTTCGTCGACTTCGTGGGAAATCGGCAGTTCATTTCGCAAGGCAACCTGGTCGAGAACGACAAGGCCCATTTGTTCCTCATCGACTACGGCAGTCGATCGCGGGTGAAGATCTGGGGCACCGCCAAGGTCATTGAAGGCGATGAAAAACTTATCAAGCGGTTGATGCCCGAAGGCTACGCCGCGAGACCGGAACAGGTGATGCTCTTCCATGTGTCGGCCTGGGACGCGAACTGCCCCCAGCATATCCCACTCCGGTTCGAGGCCGACGAGGTGCTCAAGGCCATCGAGACAAGAGATGCGCGCATCAGGGAACTGGAAGCGGACGTCGCCGCGCTCAAATCCGCTGCCACCAATCATGGATAGGGACGACAAATGACACGCCCACCGCTGCCTCCCTTCACGCTTCAGTCCGCGACCGAAAAGGTCAGGCTTGCCGAAGATGGCTGGAACACTCGGGATCCCGCAAAGGTCGCGCTCGCCTATACCGTCGACAGTCGGTGGCGGAACCGAGCGGAATTCGTCGTCGGCCGCCCGGCCATAGAAGCGTTTCTGACGAGAAAATGGACGAGGGAACTCGATTACCGACTGATCAAGGAACTCTGGGCGTTTGCCGGAAACAGGATAGCCGTTCGCTTCGCGTATGAATTCCACGACGACAGCGGCAATTGGTTTCGCGCCTACGGAAACGAAAATTGGGAATTCGATGCCGACGGGCTGATGAAGTCTCGCCACGCGTCCATAAACGAGCACCCCATCGCTGCGGACGAGCGAGCGTTCAAGTGGCCGCTCGGCCCCCGCCCGGAGGGGCATTGGGGGCTGAGCCATTTCGGCTTCTAGCCTTCGTATCCATGGAGACGATGATGTCAAAGCACGCACACGTCGACACACTCACAAACGACAATTACCCGCCACTTTCACCGATGCACACCGGAGTGTGGGGTCTGTGTCCGAGGTGCGGCAAGGGACATTTGTTCAACGGCTTCCTGACGCTTCGCCCGAACTGCGAAGTCTGCGGACTGGACTATTCCTTCGCGGATCCAGCCGACGGCCCGGCCTTCTTCGTGATCTGCTTCGCCTGTATCCCGACAGTCCTATTGTCCGTATGGCTAGAAGTCGCCCATCACGCTTCGATCTGGACGCAGATCTTCGTCACCGGGCCGTTTCTTATCGCCACTTGCATCCCTCCGTTGCGGCCACTCAAGGGGTGGCTGATTGCGAGCCAGTACTTCTATAAGGCAGAGGAAGGCAGGCTCTCCCGCAAGGGCGACACCGCTCCTAACTGAGGACAGTTCGATGAAGCCTGTTGAGCACCGGACGACCCGCACGTTTGACGAATCCCTGGAAGCCATCAAGACGGCGATCCTGAAAGCCGGAATGACCATCTTCGCCGATATCGACCACGCAGAGGCTGCGCGTCAACACGGTCTATCGATGCTGGAAACGCGCGTCCTGGTCTACGGCAACCCAGTCGTTGGCACTCCGGTGATGAACGATACCCCGTTGGCTGCTCTCGATCTTCCTCTTCGGATGCTTGTGCGGGAGCTGCCCGGAGATCGGTCGGCGATTGCGTATCATCCGATCGCCGAGATGTTCGAGATGCTGGGCGTTAAGGGGCCGGACGCAACGCGCTTCGATGCTGCGCAGAGGACGATCGCCGAGGCGGTCGGTGTATTTCGGATCCCCGCCGAACTTCCAAAGTGACGTCGACCTCATCGCTGACGACGCCCTTCCATGCCGAGAACCCTGAAGCCGACGGCTGTATCGCGCCCTCGCGCATGCAGCTAATTCATTGCTTCTAAAGGGTTTCGACCACCCGACAATTTCGAAATACGACTAGTCCTCCAGTCACCATAGTGGTTCAGAGACCGGGGCCAACTCGTCCCGGGAGAACCGGAGACTGCGAATGCTTCTCTATTGCCATCCCCTGTCAGGCCACTCGCATCGTGTGCGGCTGTTCCTCTCGCTCATAAACCAGCCCGTCGAACTCGTTGAAGTCGATATACGACGCGGAGAGCAGAAGACAAACGAGTTCCTGAAGATGAACAGTCTCGGCCAGATCCCCGTCCTGAGAGACGGAGATGTTGTGCTTGGGGATTCGAACGCGATCCTGATCTACCTCGCAAGGAAATATCGCCGGGAGGATTGGCTTCCCGAGGATCCGATTGGTGCGGCGCAAGTCCAACGCTGGCTGTCCATCGCCGCGGGCGAACTCGCGTATGGGATGGCCGCCGCACGGCGCATGCGGCTGTCAAGCGCCAAGCCCATTCCGGAAGACGTGACCTCCCGAGCCTACGCCCTCCTGAACATTCTCGATAACGAACTCGAAATGCGGGACTGGCTCACCGGGAGGCTGACGCTCGCGGACATCGCGCTCTATGCCTATGTCGCCCGTGCCCCGGAAGGTGGCATCGATCTCACGGACTACCCGTATGTGCAGGCGTGGCTCTGCAGGATCGAGTCCCTGCCGCACTTTGTGCCCTTCGTCAAAACACCAGCTGGGCTCGCCGCCGCTTGATCGCGGACGCCCATCCATGAACCAGAGGATACACCGATGACAACGAAGACGGGTTTCGAACTTACAAGGCGGGACGCGATGATCGCGGGATCCGCTGCAGCCCTTGCCCTGGCGATTGCACAACCAGCGTCGGCCGCCAGCAAGCAGAAACATCAGCCAACACAAACGGAGGATAAGCTTATGGACAAAGTGAAGGTAAAGGACGGCACAGAAATCTTCTTCAAGGACTGGGGCCCGAAAGATGCCCAAGTCATCATGTTCCATCACGGCTGGCCGCTGAGTAGCGACGACTGGGACAACCAGATGCTCTTCTTCATCGCCCAGGGATATCGCGTCATCGCGCACGACCGTCGCGGCCACGGCCGCTCCTCACATAGCCGCACCGGGCACGAGATGGACACCTACGCAGCGGATGTGGCGGAAGTGGTCGAGGCGCTCGACCTCAAGAATGCGATCCATGTAGGACATTCGACTGGAGGCGGCGAGGTCGTACACTACGTTGCGCGCGCGAAGCCCGGCCGGGTCTCTAAGGCCGTCATCGTTGCCGCCGTGCCCCCTGTGATGATCAAGTCGGAGAAGAACCCCGGCGGCCTGCCGATCGAGGTGTTCGATGGCCTTCGGAAAGCCTTGGCGGAAAATCGCTCCCAGTTCTACATCGACGTGCCGACCGGGCCGTTCTACGGCTTCAACAGGCCGGGAGCCAAGGTCTCCCAGGGACTTATCGATAACTGGTGGCACCAGGGAATGATGGGCGCCGCCAATGCGCACTACGAGTGCATCAAGGCCTGGTCGGAGACCGACTTCACGGAAGATCTGAAGAAGATCGAGGTTCCGGTGCTCGTCATGCACGGTACCGACGACCAGGTGGTTCCCTACGCGGACGCCGGGCCGCTGTCGGCAAAGCTGCTGAAGAACGCCACCCTCAAGACGTACGAAGGCTATCCGCATGGTATGCTTTCGACGAACCCTGATGTCCTTAATCCTGACATCCTGGCTTTCATCAAGGCGAAAGCATAAGGCTGCTGGGCGGGAGCCGGATCACCAGGCTCTCGCCAAAAAGCGGCCGGAACTCACAGTAACTCACGGTATCTCACGCTAATTGCCATGCCCGCCTGAGCCGCGCCGCGTAATCTAGTCAGCTTGAAAATAATGTCGGGCAGGCCGTGCCGCCTCCTTAAAATTCGACTAGGATCACGAGCCGCCTCCTGTCGAGGGCATGCCGGAGCTTCGTGATGGACCTGTCGCGCTACCAGATGCACCTGCTTCGCGAGGACGCCGTCAGCGCGCTTTATCGGGGTACGTCGAGCGAAGGCGGTGCTCCGCTCCTACTGGTAACGGCAGCGTCCCCCGACACTGTTAGCGAATGCCACCCGCGTTTCGAGTACGTGTTCTCCTTGGCGGACCGCCTCGACGAAAAATGGGCTGCGACTCCACTGTCGCTGGAACGTCACGACGGCCGAGAGTTCCTGGTGCTTCAGGACAAGGGCGGGATGCCGCTGACTGCCGAGCTGGGCCGTCCATTCGAACTGGGCCGATTTCTCGCCGTAGCCACGAACGCGGCCGTGGCCGTGAGACAGGTTCACGAAAGAGGATTGATCCACAGGGATCTTCGCCCGGACCGCATTCTTGCAGACGACTTGGGAAGGGTTTGGCTGCTCGGCTTCGGAAAGTCTGGTCCGCAGACAAACGTTAGCGAACTGCCTGCCACCGCCCGTGGCATGGCGGATTCCCTCCCTTACGTGTCGCCCGAGCAAACGGGCAGGATGAAGTGGCCCGTCGACAGTCGTAGTGACCTCTATTCACTGGGTGTCGTCTTCTATCAGATGCTGACCGGCGGACTGCCGTTCATGGCAACTGATGCGACGGAATGGATCCACTCACATGTCGCGCGACGGCCAATCCCGCCGCGTGAGCGAAACGAGGCGATCCCTCCTGTTCTTGAGTTGATCGTACTCAAACTTCTGAGCAAGAATTCCGACGACCGATATCAAACCGCTGCGGGGCTGGTCAGCGATCTGAGGCGCTGTCAGGATAGCTGGAATTCGACCGGTGCTCTCGAAGACTTCGAAATCGGCACCGCCGACGGGGCCGATCGGCTGCATGTTCCGGATCGGCTTTATGGTCGCTCCTCTGAAATGGAGACCATCGCCTCCGCATTCGATTTTGTCAGATCGGAAGGCGGCAAGGCCGTGGCGCTCGTATCGGGTCCGACAGGGGTTGGCAAATCGTCACTGATCCGCGAACTCCACAAGCTGATCTCCAAAAGTGAATGCATGTTCGCGTCGGGGAAGTTCGATCAGTACACCCGCGACATACCGTATGCGACCATCGTGCAGGCGTTCCGCGGTCTGGTGCGCCAGATCCTTGCTTTAGGGGAAAGCGAGCTGGGCCGCTGGCGCACGACCCTGCTGGCCTCCCTCGGTAGAAACGCCCAGCTCATGATCAACCTCATCCCGGAGCTGGCCCTGGTCATTGGCGAGCAGCCGCCCGCACCGGAATTGCAGCCGCACGAAGCCAAAGCGCGCTTCAATCTGGTCTTCCAGCGATTCATCGAGGTATTCGCGCGCGCGGAGCACCCCCTGGTGCTCTTCATCGATGACGTCCAGTGGCTGGATGTCGCGACCATCGAGCTCATCAGGACGATCACCCTCGACGACCACGTCCGGCATCTGTTCTTGATTTGCGCTTACCGCGACGATGAGGTTCAGGCCGGACACCCGTTGCTTGCTGCGCGGGAAGTGCTGAGAAATGGGACCTGCCGTTTCGAGGAGGTGAAGCTCGGCCCGCTGAACGAGGCCGAGATCTCCCAGCTTCTTGCCGACATGCTCGGAAGGGAGATCGGATCAGTTGATTTCCTGGCGCAGCTCGTAGGACAAAAAACCGGAGGAAATCCATTCTTTGTCCTGCACTTCCTTGAGGCTCTCGAGTTAGAGGGGCAGCTCACTTTCGACCGGAAGCGCGGCGAGTGGACTTGGGACGAGAGCCGGATCAGCGCGACCAGGATCACCGACAACGTCGCAGATTTGGTCGTTTCCAAGCTTGGGAGGCTTCCTTCCCGGGCGCTCGAAATCGTAAAGTTGATGTCATGTCTCGGCAGTGGCGCCCCGGCGGCGATCCTCGCGGTGGTCACGGGCAAGACGCAGCAGCAGATCTCCGAAATCCTCCAGGAGGCTGAAGCTGGAGGGCTGCTCTTCCGGTCTGAAGACGACTTCGTCCTTGTTCACGACAGGGTTCAGGAAGAGGCTTACCGGATGATACCGCAGGCCGAGAGACCAGAAATTCATTTCCGGATCGGCCAGGCGCTTTTATCCAACCTTCCGCCGGGTGCATTGAAGACCCGCATTTTCCAAGTCGCAGACCAGCTTGCACGGGGACTTGGGCGAGTGTTGTCCGGCGAGGAAAGCGTGCAAATAGCCGAAGCATTCCTCGATGCGGGCAGGCTCGCCAAGGCCTCCGTGGCCTATCACGCAGCCTCGAAGTACCTTCAGACGGGCTTAAGCCTTCTCGGGGACGAGGCCTGGGAACTATACGATCTGAGGTTCTCCCTCGAACTGCAGCAGGCCGAATGCGAGTTCCTTACGGGCGAACACGGTGTCGCCGAAAAACACCTCGTCAGATTGGCCTCGCATGCCCGCGACCGAGTCGATCGTGGGGCAGTCGTCGGGCTCCGCTCCTCGCTGTACCTTACGCTCGGCGATCAGGACAAGGCTGTAGAAGTGGCGTTGGAATACCTTCGTGATTTCGGGATCGAATGGACGGCCCATCCAGCGGACGATGAAGTGCGGGCTGGCGTCGAAGAGCTCTATCGGCAGTTGGCAGGGCGGCCCGTAAATGAGCTTGTCGAACTGCCGAAAATCACAGATCCGGATTGGCTCGCCGCCATGGAGGTCCTTGCCTACACGATCCTCCCGGCGATCGTCACGGACAGAAACCTCGAAGATCTCATTTATGCAAAGATGGTTTCCCTCAGCCTTCGGCACGGCAACTGCGATGCATCCTGCTATGCCTACGTCTCAGTCATCATTCCGCTGGGGCTGAGGTTCGGGGATTACCAAACTGGGAAGCATTTCGGAAAGCTGGGTCTGGAACTCGTCGACGGTCATGGGCTGGATCGCTTTAAGGCTCGCGTCTACTCCTGCTACGGCTGCTTTGTAGTTCCATGGACCCAACATCTCCCGGCCTCGGAGCATTATTCCCGCCAGGCGATGGCCGTTGCGATTGCCGCGGCGGATATGGTGTTCAGTGTCGCTCCGGCGCAGGCCCTCGTTTCACACCTTCTTATAGGCGGTGTACCCTTGGACATGGTGCAGAGGGATGCGCAGAGCTTCCTCGTTGGCGCGAGAAGAACCGGTTTCTCGCTCGCGGCAGACGGGGCGGTCGCACAGCTGCTCCTGATACGAGAACTCCGCGGTTTTGACCGAACGGAAACAGGCGACGCTCTGCCGGAGATGACCTCCTTCGAAGCTTATCTCCAAGAAGCGGGTGATCGGCTGAAGATCGTGTCTGAATGGCACTGGATCTATCGCATGCAGACCCGGTTCCTGTCGGGCGACTATCACGGTGTTTTAGAGGCGGCCCGCCAGACGGGAGGCGCCATTCATGTTCGGTCTTTCATCGAGATAGCGGAGTTCCATTTCTACAAGGCGCTGGCCCACGCGACCTTGGCCACCGAGGCCGACAATGGGGATCGGGTATCGCATCTTGAAGCCATCCGCAGCCATCAGGTCCAGATCGATGCTTGGGCACGCAGCAGCCCTGAAAACTTCACCAACAGAAGCCTCCTTTTAGCAGCCGAAACCGCGCGCCTCGAGGAAAGGCAGGTCGAGGCTCTCAGACTCTACGAGGAGGCGGCTGGTTCAGCCCGCCGATATGGGTTCGTTCAAAATGAAGGGCTGGCAAACGAGCTGGCCGCGCGGTTCTGCGCTCACCTCGGACTGAGGGCTACTGCGGATAATTTCCTCAGGAACGCTCGATCCTGCTACGTGCGCTGGGGTGCGCTCGTGAAGGTACGGCAGCTGGACGCAGAGTGTCCCGGTCTGATTGATCAAACAGAGAAGGCCAACGGCGTTCTGGCAGATTCCCAGCCACTGAATATGGCAGCAGTGTTCACTATGTCCCAGGCGGTCTCGGGAGAAATTCTGCTCGACCGCCTGATCGAACGTCTCATGATCACAGTCCTGGAGCACTCCGGCGCCGTCCGAGGGCTGTTGTTGCTTCCCAAGGATGGTCAGATGCAGATCGTCGCCGAAGCCGTTACCGACGACGACCGGATTTCGGTGAGGCTCGAGAATTTTATGCGGAGCCTTCCGGAAACGGTGCTGGCGTATGTGACGAGGACGCAGGAAGTCGTGATCCTCGACGGGGTCCTGAACGACTCCTTTGCCAGCGATCCCTACTTCCGGGATGCTCCGTCGACTTCGATACTTTGCGTCCCGATCGTCAAGCTGAAACAACTGGTCGGCGTCCTCTTTCTCGAAAACGGGCTTTCCACCAACCTCTTCACGCAGGAACAGGTGGCTGTCCTGGAGCTTCTGGCGTCGCAAGCCGCGATCTCCCTCGAAAACGCCGGGCTGTACCAGGCTGCAAGAGACACGCAGGAAAAAGCCCGGCGCACCGCCGAGGAACTTCGGCTCGCATACGACATGATCCCAGCGCTTGCTTGGACCAGCGACATCGATGGCACGCTTCTGAGCTTCAACAAGCGGTGGTACGACTTCACGGGACTGACGCGGGAGCAGTCGATGGGCGAAGGCTGGGCAAAGGCCATACATCCTGAAGACATCGGCAAGGTCCAGCGGAAGTGGTCGGAGGTGCTTCATCTAGGCGAGGCAGGTGAAATCGAGGCGCGCATGCGCCGCTTTGACGGCGCCGTCCGCACTTTTCTTATCCGGGCGACTCCCATGCGGGACGAGCACGGCGCCATCATCAAGTGGTATGGTACCAACATCGACATCGATGACCTTAAGAGAATGGAAGAGGCCCAAAGCCTGCTCGCGCGAGCAGGCAGGCTGACGGCGCTGGGCGAACTGACGGCCTCCATCGCCCACGAAGTCAATCAGCCCTTGATGGCGATCGTCATGAACGCGGCAACCTGTCTGAAGTGGCTCAGCGAGGATCAGATCGACGTCGGGGAGGCACGGGTGGCGGCGGAACGGATCATCCGTGACGGTCACAGAGCAGGGGATGTCATCGCCAGCATCCGGGCGCTGGCAAGGAAGGCACCGTTGTCCATGGAGATCCTCGAAGTCAACTCGATGATTGAGAGCGTGATCGTCTTGACAAGAGGGGAATTGCAACGGCAGGGCATTGCGCTTTCGACGGAGCTCGATCCCAGTGCAGGGGCGGTGGTTGGGGATCGTATTCAGCTGCAGCAGGTCGTCCTCAATCTGATCTTGAACGCTGCCGAGGCCATGGCATCGGCACAGCGCGGAAAGCGACAGCTTCATCTGCGCACCGAACGGCGGGATGATGGCACGACACTGGTCGTGGTGGCCGACAGTGGGACGGGGGTCGATCCACTGAAGAGCGACCAGATATTCGACGCATTCTTCACGACGAAGGAAGCGGGTCTGGGCATGGGCCTGTCGATATGCCGCTCGATCGTCGAAGCCCACGGGGGGACCCTCTGGGTCGCGCCGAACGATCCGACGGGCAGCGTGTTCTCGTTCACGCTGAAGGGAGGGGCCGTTGTCCAGACTTAACCTGACGGAGACACTCGCTACTGTACGGGTTGTACTGGGCCGACTGGATAGATGATCCCGGCGAACTGCGTCATGTCGCGCTCGACGCCCCTGAAACACCGACCGCGGGATGCGACGAGACGGTATATATCGAGTGCGCCTCGAACCCGGTACTCGACGCTGTAGGTCCCGCACGATGCGATGGCATTGTGCATCTGGAGCGCCACTGCCGGGAGGTCGTCCGGGTGTATGCGAGCCAGGTAGGCGGACATTTTTTGCCCGGTCATCGAGACCTCGAAAGGAAAGCCGAAGAGCAGGGCCACAGAGCTGTCGCCAAAAACGAGATCCGTCCCTACGTTCCAGGTGAAAATGCCTGCCTCTTCCAGTTCCAACGCGTCGATCGACTGAAGATCGAAGATCATTGACGGCTCCTGCTCAAAACAACGTGCCTCAATCCGGTACTGCCGCGTCATATTTTTTGCAACTATGAGGCGGTCCTTTCCGTGGGCTTCTAACCAGAACTCACAGAGATGAACAGGCTTCAGATCGGCTCTGCGAAGGCTCACAACAATTCACAACAACGCATTCGCAATGACGGCTTCGACGCGACAAACTTCGGCTTGACCGCGGGAGTTTTCGTCCGCGTGCGAGCTAGGGATTTGATCATGAGTCCAGAACGCGAAATGCTTCCGCCAGGCTCCTTCAACGGCTTCCACACGCTCCGGCACGGCCTGTTTGACATTAAGGTCTTAAGCGACGGCTACATCACGCTGCCAGGCGAGGTTCTCATGCCTGAAGCCGGACGCGAGGAGCGCGTGGCCACCCTCCGGCGGCTTGGCGGGGGCTCGGACAGCGCCCCTTTGCAGACCAACGTTCCGCTGATCCGGAAAGGCACTGATCTCATCTTGGTCGACACCGGGGCCGGAGCCAACTTCCAGCCAAGCGACGGCCGCCTTGCCACCAATCTACACTCTATCGGCGCAGATCCGGCATCCATCACCAAGGTCGTCTTCACCCATGCCCATCCCGATCATTCCGGCGGCACGACGCGACCGGACGGTTCGCTCCTGTTTCCCAACGCGCATTACTACGTCAGCGAGGTCGAATGGTCATTCTGGACGGATCAGGACTACGAAGCCGCGATGCCGAAGGCTTTGCATGAATTTGCCCGTGGCGCCCAGAGGGATCTATTCGCGGTCAAGGATAGACTTACTCTCGTCAAGCCGGGAGACGAAATCGTCTCCGGCATGAGCGTGGTCAGCACGCGAGGGCACACACCTGGCCACATTTCGCTGGAGCTTGCCGGGGACGGCAACTTGCTCATCGCAGGAGATGTCATCCCGAACAATATCGTTTCTTTCGAAAACCCCACCTGGCACTTCGGCTTCGACACAGAGCCGGAAATAGCCCTGGCGAACCGCGCGGTGCTTCTGGACAAGGCCGCCAATGAGAAGCTTCGCGTGCTCGGTTATCACTGGACCTACCCTGGTGTCGGTTATGTCGATCGATACGGAAGCGCCTACAGGTTTGTGGAGGGCTAGAGACATGCATGCTGGAGATCATCGGGGTTTCCCGAGAGTGCCCGCGGGTATGTACGGCATTGTGCTGGGCCTCGCCGGACTTGGCGGCGACTGGAGGCTGGCGCACGAGCTCTGGGGGCTTCCTGCCATGATCGGCGAGGCGGTCAACGCCGTTGCCCTCTGCGTCTGGGCTATCATCAGCGCCTTTTTCGCCGCCAAGTGGATCTTCGCCCGAGAAGAAGCCATGGAGGAGGCCGAGCATCCCGTCCATTGTTGCTTCATCGGCCTTGCGGGCGTCGCGACGATGCTGGTCGCGCGCGCTGTCCTTCCGTATTCGCACTCGATGGCGGTCGTTCTTCTAGCCCTCGGAATGGGGTTCTCGATCGTCTTCGCCACCTGGCGGACGGGCATCATGTGGCGCGGTGGACGCGATCACGAAGCCACCACGGCGATCCTATACTTGCCGACGGTGGCTGGGTCGCTTGTATCGGCCCTCGTGCTCGGTTCTTTCGGATACACGGCGCTTGCGCAGCTTCTGTTCGGCGCCGGAATGTTCACATGGGCTGCAACGGAGTCTGTGCTTCTCCAGCGGCTTCTCACCGCTCCCGAGATGGCGTTGCCACTTCGGCCCACCCTGGGCATCCTTCTGGCGCCACCTGCTGTGGCCTGTGCCGCGTATCTGAGCCTGACGTCCGGCCCCCCGGATCTCTTCGCCAACGGGTTGTTGGGCTACTCTCTGCTTCAGGTCGCACTTCTGATCCGGGCTTCCCCGTGGATCATGAAGCAGCCATTTGCTCCCTCCTACTGGGCGGCCACTCTCGGCACGACAGCGCTCGCATCCGCTTCCATGAGAATGGTGTCCCGCGGGGGCGACAGCATCGGCGCCCAGCTTGCGCCGTACCTGTTCTTCTTCGCCAATATTCTGGTGGGGGCAATTGCGGTGGGAACGATAGCACTGCTGGCACAGGGAAGACTGTTGCCCTCTTCACACATTCGGGCGGCCGAGTAGCTCAATGCGGAAGCCTGAACAGGTGCCGTATCTTGGCAGCCAGCGAAACCGGATGAGCCTCCGCACCAGCGCTGCCATCCGCCCTTAGGTGCTCTTCAGTCTCGACGCGCTTGGCCAAGAGCTGGCTCAGTTCCTCCACAAGCGCCGGGCGCTCGTGCATCACGCTCGCGAGATGATCCTTCGAAATCTCGTAGACGACGACGAAGGTGAGGGCGCGCATCGTTGCGGGCTCCGGCGCCCCCATCAGAACCCCACGTTCGCCGAACAGATCTCCAGGGGCCAGTCGGGTCAGCTCTTCCCGCCCTCCATTGTCGTCGTCCAGCTCGACCGACACGACTCCGCTGCGCACGATCATCAGGGACGTCATGGAGGCATTCTGCGGTGCGATCACCACCCCCTGCTTGAACGTGCACCGCCTCATGCTATTTGCGACCGTCTCCATCTCGTCTTCCGTGAGGGCCGAAAACAGCGGGATCGATGTCAGGAGCCGCCAAGGCGTGCCGGGATGTTTGGAGGAGTCTGACGACGCTGCTTCCATTGGAACGCTCGCCGCCGTCGAGAGCTGGATGCCTGCCGCCTTTGCATGCCGATAAACCAGGTCGAAGATCTCGTTCTTGGCAGTTCTGGTCTGGCCGAGGCTGGCGACCTTGAATGACAATTCGACTTCGACGGCGGAACCGTCGAGACCTGTTACCGACACGGACGGCGGAGGGAACTTCAGGATCGAGTTCGCGCTGAGGAGCACCGTTTTCATTGTCTCCTCGATTGCTGCCGGCGTTCGTGTCGGAAGTGCCCTGATGACCACCTTGGACCCATGAACGGAGTCAGTACCAGTAAGGTTCGTCAGCGTGGCCTTGGCGAGAGTGCTGTTGGGCACGATCACGAGGTCGTTTGTGTCATTGAGCAGATGGGTAGACCGCCAGTTCGTCTCGACCACTTGGCCACGGACGCCACCTTCCACCTCAATCCAATCACCCACTGTATAGGGCCGCCCGAGATTGAGAGCGATCCCCGAAAAGACGTCGTTCAGCGTACTTTGGAGCGCGAGACCGAGCACGATGGCGAAGACGCCGGAAGTTGCGACAAGGGTCCGCACTGGAAGATCGAATACGAAGGCGATGATCGAAAGAGCGGCGCCGAGATAGATAAACGCGACCAGCAAGTCCTGGATCAGGCGTCCCTCCCGAGGCTTTCGCTCGAAGATCAGGAAGACGCGTACCGAACTCGCGAGCACCATCGCCCCGCCCACCCACCAGGTGGCCTTGGCGACTCCGATGAACATCTTGTGGGTGAGATCCTCGTCAACAGTGACCGTCGTCCATGGAGCCACGTCGTGACCGACGAGCAGCACGGTCAGGAGGGCAAAGAACGCTATGTGGACGATGAAGCGGTGGGTTGGGTGACCCCGAACAAGGGTTCTCGCCACGACGAGCACAATGACCAACGCCGCGAACTGCGTGATCGGATCGAGTACAAGGCGGAGGGCATCGCCTGGATTCATGGCGTCACTTCATGTGGTAGGTTTCGATCCGCGCAATTGACAGTGCAAGGGTTGCTCTCGTCAAGGAGGGTTGTGACGAGAGTTGGATGGGCGGCCGAGGGACGACCGCCCATGGAAACTCAGACCTGCGCTTTGCCGCCATCGGCGAAAAGCTCGACGCCGTTCACGAAGCTGGAGTCGTCGGATGCTAGGAAGAGCGCCGCCTTGGCAATCTCCTCAGGTTCGCCAACACGGCCAAGCGGAATTGACGAAGAGAAGGAATCCAGGAAGCCCTGCTGCACGGTCTTGTCGTCACCGACGAGTTCCACGAGGCCGGGAGTGCGGGTCGGTCCGGGCGACAGCACGTTGACGCGTACACCCGTGCCCTTGAGATCAAGCGCCCAAGAGCGTGCCAGGTTGCGGACAGCCGCCTTCGAAGCCGAGTAGACGGAGAAGGCTTCCGTGCCCTCGACACTGGTCGTGGAGCCGATGAGGACGACCGACGCGCCCTTGCCGAGAAGGGGGAGCGCCTTCTGCACGGTGAAGATCACCGCCTTGACGTTGCGCCCGAAGGTGTCGTCCACTTGCTCTTCCGTGATCTGCCCAAGCGGCAGCACGCTTCCGCCACCGGCGTTGACGACGAGGGCGTCCAGTCGGCCATGGTCGGCCTTCACCTGTGCGTACAGGCGGTCAAGATCGTCCATGTTTGTGGAGTCGGCGTTGACAGCGGTTACCTTGCCGCCGATCTCGGCTGCCGCCGCGTCGAGCAATTCTTTCCGGCGTCCAGTGATGTAGACGTGCGCGCCCTCGGCGGCGAACAGCTTGGCGGTTGCCAATCCGATCCCGCTGTTGGCGCCGGTCACGATGGCGACCTTGTTTTCAAGTCTTTTGGTCATTCGTTTCTCCATAATGAGGACGTGCAAAGGCGTTCGGCCAGAGCACACTCGGGCTGTTGAGGGCATGATGAAGTTGGGGAGCAACCGGGGCGCTCTCATCCTTATGAAACACCGCCGCTCGACGATGACCCGAATATAGCTGGCTCAAAGCTGCGCGGCTTTCGATTACGTCGGATGGATTTATCCCCATGCGGCACAATTGCGAAAACGGCTTCCGCCTCGTGACGGAAGCCAACGTCGAACTCAGGAGGGGGGTGTTCACCCAGGTCCGCTGTTGTTGCGGAGGTAGGTGCTGGTCGGGACGGCGCCAATGCCCCAAATTTGGCGTATGCAGCGGATCGGAACGAAGCCGTCTAACGCAAACTCACAGCGAGACTGCGCAAATCGTGATAGAGACGGCTAGGGGTAGGTCATGGGCCATCACGATCATCACATCTGGGATAGGGAACCCCGCCGACTGGCGACTTTCAAAAGCGCGGTAGGCGAACTGGTGGGGAAGTTCGGTCTCCACTTCTACCTGGCTTCCGTGTTTCCGGAGGCCGATCGTGGCTGCCTTCTCGAGAACCTGATCACGACCAATTGGCCAGACGATCTCCTGCAAAGCTATCGGTCGACCGATATGTTCAGCCAGAGCACGGTCGTTGCGAAGCTGAAGGAAAGCGTGCTCCCGGTTTCGTCGGAGGAATTGCTCTTCGCCCGTGCGGAGAAGCAAGGCGTGGTCAGCAAGATCGCCGGGGTCTTCTACGACGACGGTTTCGCCTGCAATCTTGGGATTTCCCTGCATGACGCCAAGGGCCGACAATATCTTTTCATGCTCTCGGGATCGAACTGCTCGGAAGCGGAACTCGCCGATCTGGTTTTCGACCTGATGACCGCCTTGGACAATCTCACGCGCGGGGGCAGCGACCTCAAGCTTCTCTCGCGAAGGGAAATCGAGTGCCTCCGCTGGTCGGCGGCAGGCAAGAGCAGCGAAGAGATCGCCATCATCCTCAGCCTGAGCAGCCACACGGTTACCGCCTACCTGAAGACCGCGATGAAGAAGCTGGACGTGACAACCCGCATTCAGGCAGTCGTCATGGCGTATCGGCTGAAGTTGCTCTGAAAAGGACGGCCCCGACCAAGGCTTTCGAACGTAGACTTGGACTCGATGCCAACGACGGAAAATCCTCAATATCGCGATTGTCGTCGAAGACCTTGAAGCGGGCATCGAGTTCTTCCTGGAACTCGGGCTAGAACTCGAGAAGCAGACGGCCATAAGGCGAATTGGCCGGAAAAACTCACGGGGCAGGCAATCAGCGGATCGACGCCGCGATGATGCGGTCGGCAGATGGCAACGCCAGAGTCGAACTTGCCCGGTCTCTCGACCCCATCGTCGTTGCAGACATCGGACGGCTCCCGCGAATTCCTTGGGATATCTCTACGCAATGTTTGCGGTGGCCGACCTCGAAGACATGATCGAGCGTCTCGAAAGGCGAGGGGGACGGTTTGCCGGCGAAATCGGCAATACAAGGATGCTTATCAGCTCTGCTACATGCAGGGGGCGAGGGGATCGGGCCGTGCCAAGTGCTCTGACGCGTGCTGAACATCAGTGCTGCTGGCCGAACCCCGTATCCTTGGCCGGTGTCCTGAAGTTGCCATCGTTTGCCGCGAACAACGTGTCGCCGACATCCGGCCCGATTCGAAACGACACGAGGAATTTCTGATGCTGAAGAACGCGATTGCCACAGCCATTGGCCTTCTTTCCCTTGCACCGCTGGCCAATGCCTCAAGCGATGGGGCCTGGAACGCGTTGTTTGCAAAGGCCAACGGCACGTGCATCGGCCAGTCGCGCATGTTGTCGCCGGAAGCGACTGCGCCAGTCGTTTTCGACGACGCCACGGGGAAGATCGCAGTCCTCCTTCGGGAGAAGAGCCAGAAGACGAAGAAGATGGTCAACGTCATCTGCCTGTACGACAAGAAGTCTGGAAAGGCTTCGATCGCAGAGTATCAGTGGGGGCAGTAACGAATTTTGCTCGACGTCCCCGGATGTCGGCCGCCGAACGAGACGGGAAGCGGCGTGCCAGTGGAAGCCTCAACCCCTTGGAAGTCGCCACCGGTGCCGCGTTTTTCCGATCCCGCGATGAGCAGGTTTCCATTGATGGTCATCGTCGAATTTCCCTACTGGGTTTCGGGGCTTGATACAGGAACCCGAGTTTCCGGTGTCACCACCACCGGAACCCCCTTATATGAGGGTGTACCCGATTGCCGATCGAAATGAGAAAGCGACATCAGCGCGTTCATTTCGGGGTAATAGCCCGCAACACAGCCAATTGGAATGTCGTACGCCACGGCTGTCAGACCACTGATCAAATGCGACGGCTCGTCGCCGATGAGGCCCCGGATGTCAATCCGATCTCCATCGGCAAGGCTGCGGCGGGCCAGGTCCTCCACGCTCATGAAGACGACGTCGCGGCGACCGAAAACCCCACGATAACGATCGTCGAGGCCGTAGACCGTCGTGTTGTATTGATCGTGGCTGCGGATTGTCGTTAGTATTAGGGCGTGCTTTCCGGCAAGCGCCGGATCTTCTCGCAGTCCGGGGGCGACCAACAAATTCGCCTTGCCGCTCGTCGTGTTCCAGCGACGAAACGAGGCCGCAACATCCAGCCGGAATCCACCATGTTTGCGGACGCGGGTGTTGAAATCGAAGAAATCTGGGAACACTGCCTCGATCTTGTCGCGGATGCGATCATAATCGCCCTTAAGACCGTCCCAGGCTATCCCGTGCCGAGTGCCGAGCGTGGCCTTGGCGATTCCGGCGATGATAGCAGGTTCAGATCTAACCATGTCGCCCGGTGGCTTTAGGAACCCTCGTGATGCATGCACCATCGACATGGAATCCTCGACAGTGACTGCCTGAGGACCCGAAGCCTGGGTATCGAGGTCTGTCCTGCCAAGACACGGCAGAATAAGGGACGTCTTTGCTGCAAGCAGGTGGGAGCGGTTCAGTTTCGTTGCGATATGGACGACGAGATCAAGTTTTCGCATTGCCGCGAAGGTGACCTTGTGATCTGACATCGCGACTGGAAGATTTCCTCCAAGGCAAATCAACGCTTTAGAGTGCCCAGCGATGATCGCTTCCATAGCCTCAACAGCGTTGTGCCCCTTGGTTTCGCGGGGCCGGAACCCGAAGGCCCTTTCCATGCCGTCCAGAAGAGCATCGTTCGGGATCTCTGTGATACCAACGGTGCGGTCGCCCTGGACGTTTGAGTGGCCACGGATTGGAGCAATGCCAGCCCCTTGGCGGCCGATGTTCCCTCGCAGCAGGAGCAAATTGGCGATCTGCTGAACGTTCGACGTACCCCTAGCGTGCTGTGTGATGCCCATTCCGTAGCAAACAATGACATTTCTGGCGTGAGCGTAGACCGCCGCAGCGCTTTCGATTGCCTTTTGTGACAATCCGCTTGCCGAGACGATTTCTTCCCAACTGGTAGCTTCGATATCAGCCGCGAGGTCCTCTATGCCGATCGTGTGTTCTGCGATGAATCCGCGATCCAATACGCCTGGCCCCCCCGCGGTTCAGACTTTCAGCGTCAAGGGCGAAGACAGCCTTCATGATGCCCTTGAGTGCAGCAAGGTCGCCGCCAACCCGCAGCTGATGATAGGCAGAAGCGATGCGGGTTGAGGAAAGCGTGACCATCTCGATCGGATCCTGCGGCGCCGCAAAGCGCTCCAGTGCCCGCTCCTTTAACGGGTTGAAAACGATGATTGGCACACCGCGGCGGGATGCTTCATGAAGAGTGGACATCATGCGTGGGTGATTTGTGCCGGGATTGTGCCCAAAGCTGAAAATGGCGTCGGCATGGTCGAAATCTTCGAGGGTTACAGTGCCCTTGCCCACCCCGATGGATTCGGGCAAGCCGACGCTGGTGGCTTCATGGCACATGTTCGAGCAGTCCGGAAAGTTGTTGGTGCCGAAGGCACGCACGAAAAGCTGGTAGAGGAACGCTGCCTCGTTGGAAGCTCGTCCAGACGTGTAGAATTCCGCTCTGTCGGGATCATCAAGTTTGTTGAGTCCGGCAGCTACCAGCGCAAATGCCTCGTCCCAGGCGATCGGCTCATAGTGGTCCGTCTTGGCATTATACCGTAGCGGCAGGGTCAATCGGCCCGCATCTTCGAGCTGATGATCGGACCACTCCCATAGTTCTGAAACTGTATGTTGCCGGAAAAAGTCTGCATCCGTCCGCTTCGCGGTGGACTCCCACGTGATGGCTTTGGCACCATTCTCGCAGAATTCGAAGGACGAGGTGTGCTTGGGATCTGGCCAGGCACATCCCGGGCAGTCAAAGCCCTCGGGTTGGTTTGCCTTCAGCAGCGTTCGGCTGCCCTGAGCAACAATCTGCTGACGCGCCAGTGTCTTCGCGACCGCCTTCAAGGCATCCCAGCCTCCAGCTGGGTGATCGTATTCTTCGATTCCGTCTGGACGTCGCTTCGTCATCACTGGCTCCTTGCATGGCGTTTCAAGCAAATGGAGGCGCCGCCCACCACGACGGCGGCGTTCGTTTCCATCACATAGCGCAGTTGGGTGCCGAGGGGACCGCAAATTGTCACCGCTTGGAAGTGCGAGCTATGTAAGCTTCGGCGATGAACACAGGGCATGTCATTAATCCGAACATGTCAGAAAAACTGTTCAGTCCGTAAAACTTCACCACAAAGTCGAATGGGATGGGCGTGGGAGTGTATGTCAGCCGCGCAATCGTCGAGAGGACCGGCCGTCTTTGGGCTGAAGCAAATGATCCACACGGAGCAGTCTTCAACTTCTCAATCCCTGTGCGAGGGCATGGAGACAGTCGGATGGAGCGAACGCTTAGGAGTGATGCGTCCTCGCGCGTCGACAGCGAAACTCTCGGTTCTGTCTCAGTCGTAGAAATCCGGCAAAAGCTTGAGCCCATCTGCTTGGTGCTTGTCGTGGTTGATAAAAAGCTGCGCATCGTAGTCGCTCATTATTTTCTTGATCCGGTCCATGGACGAGATGGATTCGAGCTTGTCGACATTCAGCGCGGGAACAATGTCTCGCTCGAAGTTGTCCTCGAGATGCGCTACATCGCCGGACAGGATGACGTAACCAGTCTTGGCTAAATGGACCATCAGTGACTGGCTTCCTGGGGTATGCCCCGGCGTGGACATCAATCTGACACTGCCGTCGCGGAACAAGTCGACGTCGCCAGTCACGAGTTCGAGACGGCGAGGATGTCCGAGCAGCTTCCAAGCAAGTTGCACGAGGGTATTGAGGTTCGGGTCTGAAGGTGGTGGCGAATTGATCCATTCGTATTCTGCCTTCTGCATCACGACTGTAGCCGCCGGAAAAAGACCGACGTTTCCGATGTGATCGCCGTGTGTATGCGACAAAACTACATAGTCGATATCGGCTGGCTTCAGTCCAATTTGAGCCAGCTGCGAGGAGATCGTCCTGTCGAGATGGTAGACGATTAGACTGGGAAGTGTCGACCAGCCCTTTGGATCGCCGACGGCGGTCTCAGGTACCCCAGTATCCCACATGACGTACTCGTTCTCGTGCTGGATGAGATAACATGTTGAGGAGAATTCAATCGCCTTGCCCTTATTCTCGCCGGGCGTCCAGACAGACTCGTCATTGGCGAGAGAATGGCCGCAGTCGATCCGGTAGAGCCGATCGATCGTTGCAGCCGAGCTTTTTGCATCCGTCGCCGACAGTTGCGGGGGGTGTGCCGTTGCAAAGACCGCGAGGCAAAGGGCTTGAGAGATTGCAAAACGGAATTTCATTATGTGTCTCCGATATTGCGCCATGGACGTTTGCTCGCGCGGCGGTCGGGAATTTCGTGATGTCCGAACAACATCCGCGGCATCCGAGGTGATCGAATAACGTTAGCTAGACGGCGGAAAACGTGTAATTGCACTTAGGTATGGAATGTAATCGCTGTTCCACTTCAGGATCGTCAGAGCACCACGGAGGTCCGTCATCTGGACCGTCGCTCCCGAGTCTCAGGCCGTGAATCTTCCCGAGGAAAAGTTGCCGCCTTGATCACGCATCGCCATTTGTGATCCTTCGGATCCGTCGTGCGCTGCGTCCCATGGCACACGGACGAGGAACCCGAGCGAGGTCTCTTCCGGCGCACGGCTCTCAGAAACTCGCGCCATTCATAGCGATCTCTGCGATCGTAGAGACGGCACCGGTGCATCACCGCCGAACTTCGGACAGCAACCCGCATGATCACGCTGCCACCCATCTCGTTCCTCGTACCTTTCCACGAGGGCTCCTCTGGGGCGCTAAGGCGGCCGCAAACGTTCGGACCGACTTCGAAAATCTCACCAGGCGCGAACAGGAAGTGTTGGCCGTCGTGGTGGAAGGGAGGCGCATAAGCAGATTTCAGCGACACTGGGCATGACAGAGGCGACAGTCAAGCTGCGCCGTGGAAATGTCATGCGGAAGATGCACGCTAAACCACTACCCGAGCTCGTTGCTACGATCTGCTCGACTTCGACGAGCAGCGGGATTCCTCGACCAAAGGCTAGGTTCCTCGCAATTTTTACAGACATAAGTCGCATTGTGAGCGGGTCGATACAATCATAGGATCATCGAAATAGGATCGATCGATGGTTGACGCTTCGAAGCTCTCTCTGGTCGTGTGCGTCGAGGATGACGAACTAGTTCGCGACGCTCTCCGGGGACTCCTTCGTGCATCGGGCATCCGCGTTGCTGCATTCGCTTCTGCAGAAGAATTCCTCAATTCCCCGGATCTGCGAACCGCGGCCTGTCTCGTGACAGATGTGCAGCTTGGCGGCATCTCAGGACTGGACCTCTTGGACAGGCTCTCCGGGATGGCAATTTCGATGCCTTCGATACTCATCACCGCCCATTCCGATGTCGCGACCGGCGACCGGGCGAGGAACTCAGGCGCATTGAAGATTTTCGTAAAACCCGTCAGCCCTGCAGATTTGCTAGACACAATAAGGGACGCGCTGGCGGCCGATCCGCCTGACTGATTTCGGGGCTGGGTTCATGGACGACGGCCTTTGTGCGCACTCGGATTTGGCAGTCTCGTCCACAGCCTTCTGTCCCGAAAATCCCATAGCGGCTCACGCCATCTCATTCGACTACAATCAACGACGTGATGCGCAACCTAGCGGGCGATCTGACGGGCTCATCCATTTGTAATCCCGCAAGGTCGCACATCTGAGAACCGAAACGAAAGCGATCGTTCGCGGACCGCGCCATGCCCGCATTACTTGATCCAGCTCAGGGCGCTCCGGAGGCGGGGCCTCGCGGAGCTCAGGGCGCTCCGGAGGCGGGGCCTCGCGTAATCCCCGACGCGAGGGCCTGTTCCTTTCTGTCGCGATCGGCGTGAATTCAACGAGTGTTCTGAACTCAGAGACCTGAGGAGGGTCGCCCGCTCAGAGAGCTTCAAGCCTCACAACAATGCATTGCCGATTGCGGTGACAAGACTATCCCGGTGCGGGAGCTCGACAATTCGCCTTATGGCCATCCGGGACCGGACATGGTCGAGTGAAACCAGACCTAGGTCGGGGGTTCAGGCAGCTCGGCTGCCTCCGGAGATACCTCACGCGAATTCACGACGACTTACGACAATTAACTCGTCCTAGAGCTTCGTCTGGGGTAGCAATCTAGGCATCCGACGGCCGACCATGCCCACGATCCATCAGTTTCGCCGTCACTTTGGAGGTTGAAATGAACAGATTGATGCTGAGCCGGGCAACGCTTGTGTTGGTGTTCGCACTCTCCGCGTCCACAGCCATTCCAACGACATCCCTTGCCGCCAAGAAGTCCGCAGCCGCCCACGAACTTATCGTGCCTCAGGTCGCCT
The DNA here is from genome assembly GCF_000510625.1 of Rhizobium sp. IBUN. NCBI lineage: Bacteria > Pseudomonadati > Pseudomonadota > Alphaproteobacteria > Hyphomicrobiales > Rhizobiaceae > Rhizobium > Rhizobium sp. IBUN. The sequence continues at coordinate 126,584 of NZ_AZNV01000009.1, read as the reverse complement.
ACCACACGGTTGATATTGACGGCACCAAGGTGTTCTACCGTGAGGCGGGGCCAGCCGACGCTCCGGTCGTGCTCCTGCTGCACGGCTTCCCGACGTCGTCGCACATGTTCAGGAATCTGATTCCGATCCTTGCTGACAACTACCATGTGATCGCGCCCGACTATCCCGGCTTCGGTCAGAGCGACGCGCCCGATCACACCAAGTTTGACTACAGCTTCCAGCACTATGCGGACATCGTCGACAGCCTGATGGGCAAGCTGGATGTCAAGCAATATGCAATGTATGTCATGGATTACGGCGCCCCCGTCGGCTATCGGCTCGCATTGAAGCACCCCGATCGCGTGTCGGCGCTGATTGTCCAGAACGGCAACGCCTACGAGGAAGGCCTCAAGGAATTCTGGGATCCGATCAAAGCATACTGGAAGAACGACACGCCGGAGAACCGCCAGGCATTGATGGTCCTGTTCAAGCCTGAAACGACGAAGTTCCAGTACACCGATGGGATGAGCGATATCACTCATATCGACCCCGACAACTGGGGGCACGACCAGGCGCTTCTTGATCGTCCCGGAAACAACGACATTCAACTGGACCTGTTCCACGACTATGGGACGAACGTCCCCCTGTATCCGAAATTCCAGGAATTCTTCCGCGAGAACAAGCCGCCGACCCTTATCATCTGGGGCAAGAACGACAAGATCTTCCCGGCTGACGGCGCGTCGCCATATCTTCGAGATCTGCCCCACGCCGAGATGCACCTCCTCGACACCGGGCATTTCGCGCTCGAAGACAAGCTTCCCGAGATGGCGCCTCTGATCCATGATTTCCTCGATCGGAAGCTCAGCCGAAACTAGATCGAGGTCTAGCCACCACGCACGCCTCCCTGCGTGGGGGCGCTCTCTTCATTGAGACTGTCAACACTGATGGAGCCGGCTGGTGCGCCAGAGCATGATGGGCGCTGGGAACGCGCATACGAATGCATCAAGGCCTTCTCCGAAACGGACTTCACTGAGGACTCGAAGAAAATCGACGTCCCTGTCTGCGTGATTTACGGGCCTGACCATCAAATCGTCCCCTACAAGGATGCTGCCGAGCTTTCCTTGAAGCTCCTGAAGCACGGTACGTTGAAGCTATAGGATGGATGCCCTCACGGAATGCTGTCCACTCATCCAGAAGTCCTGAATCCGGACATTCTGGCGTTCGTCAAGGCGTCACCCGACTTTCCAAGAGCTATCAGTCGCGTCTCCCGGTTGCCCGTTACAAAGCCCGCGTCCGATCTCGCAGGAACTCACAGCCTTTCCCTCCAACTTCTTAGCCATGCTGAAACGCTCGGGGTACGGTCGTTATCGTGGATCTTTCTAGCTGCCATAGGAGTTGGAGATGCGACTTGAAGGAAAGGTAGCCGTTGTCACCGGAGCGAATAGCGGCATCGGCCTTGCCTCGGCCAAGCGCTTTGCAGAGGAAGGCGCCCGAGTGTTTATGACGGGGCGACGCAAAGAGCAGCTCGATGAAGCTGTGCGTGAGGTCGGCCGAAACGCCCGGGGCGTTCAGGGCGATATCGCCCGCCTGGAAGACCTCGATCGGCTTTACGAAGTCGTGAAGGCTGAGGCCGATCATCTGGACATCGTCTTCGCCAACGCAGACGGCGGCAGGGTTCGCACCGTTCGGCTCGATATCGGAGGAAGATTATGATCGCACCTTCGACATCAACGTGAAGGGCACGCTCTTCACCGGCAGAAGGCCCTGCCGCTACTGAAGGATGGAGAACTCCTGCGCCTGAATTTGCAGTGATCAGCGATTCCTGGTGGATGGATTTCGGCTTTGTCCGTCATATTGGACGAGTTTTCGTCTCGAGGACGTAACGCGGGACTCCGTTGTCGCCACTCTGCCCGTTGGTCGGGCGGGCCGCAATTGCGCGCAAGGGGCAGTCTGCCGGCGCCAGCGGATTCTAACTTGATGCAAGGCTGATTTCCGACAATGCAGACAACGAGGCGCTGTGCGACACCTGCATTGTTGCCGATATCGAACTGCTTGTAGGAACCTCGTAGGTAGCATTCAGGCGACGGGCCACGACATCGTGGTTCAACCACTGGATTGGGCCGCCCGGTGATGACGATGCACCGAAGATCAGCTGACCCGTCGCTTCGACCACAAGCGCGCTCAGTAGATCGCTGATGAGGACCTTACCGCTGCGGTGCATTGCGGTGACGTCATTCGAGGTGCCGATCGTCAAATCAGCCTGTGCCTGACTGTTGGGCATTGGCCATGCTGAGAAGTCGTAGAATGGAACCATGACGTCGCTCCCTTGCAGGTCTCTGATCTTCGCAATGACGTCTTCCAACGTGAACCCGTCTGACAGCAGCTCCTCGCATGCCCGCCATTGTTCGTCGGCCCACTGGCCGCCGTTCTCTTTTCTCAACGCCAGCAGGAGCGGAATGAGAGGCAGCTCGATGCCCGTGAACACGTCCGAGGAATTCGTCCGGATTTCGGGGCAGTTATAGACGGTCGCCTTCACACCCTTGGACCACGCATCTTCGGCAATGCCTTCGAGGCGCATTTTGGCATAGCCCTGGGTGTAGTTGGTATAGGTCTGCCAACGATACTCGCCGTCGATCAGGATGCCCGTTCCGTGGTAACCGTATGCCGTATATCGAACTTGGCCGCCCGAGGCTTCGATACGCTCGCGGATCGCCCCGCTGAAATCGATCAGATGTCGGAACGTGTTGGCCGAGACTTCGTCGAAATTCCGAAGAATCAACTTGCCCATATCACTGTCGAGCAGTGCCTGCGATGACATGTGGCGCGGACCCGTTCCCTTGTAGATACGGTTTGCGACAACAAGGAACACCTTCGCCTTCGGAATGCCCCCGGCCATCGTGTGCGCGAAGAATACGTTGCTACCTTCGGGGATCATACCGTCGAGGATTGTCATTACCTGTGCCAGCGCATCCGTGAACCGTTCCGTGGCGACGGCCTGACACGTTTCGATGCAATCCCAGTCAAGTTTTTCACGCTCCCAGCTTTCCAGCGTCAGGCCTGCCAGAAGGTCGGTAGGAGTGGGGCCGCCCCCGGGAGCATCGAGGTCGAAACCAGCCATCAAGGGGATGTTGATAATCTCGCCGCCCAGCCGCGCCTCGGCTTCCGAAAGCTCTTGATCCGTCAGGGGCCGCAGGCCATTGTTCTCGTCTCGACGCCCGACCGTGATCCCAACGATCCGCATTCCCGCTTGCCGAGCCTGATCGACGAGACCAGTTGCATAGCCACGGCCGAACAGTTCGCCAAACAGGACGAAGATATCGCCGTTTCGAAACACCGTGTTTTCGGAGATGGTTTCCAGCGAGATTGGATTGTTCATGAGTTCATTTCTTCAATCGTCAGCGTCGTCGGACTCTAATTGTACAAAGCCAGCTTCGTTGGAAAGTCATTTAAAGTGACCGAACATCTCAAAACGTGAAGTAACCTAACAACTTGCTGGCCGCCGCCACTACTGGCGACCTTGGGGTGTCTGGCGGGCGGTGGCGTACGGAGTTCCGGCTGGCATCTCAGGCATCATTGCCGCCATGCAGCCTCTTCTCACGGCACTGGCGGCCAGCGTCCTCATCGGCGAACGGCTGCGCCCTTCACAGACGGCGGGCCTGGCATTCGGCTTCGTCGGCATCGCTGTCGCCATTTCACCGAAGCTCATGCAACCAGGTGTGTCCGATCTCCTTCATGCTGGCATTCCGCTCGCCGTCAATCTGGTGGCCATGTTCGCTGTCACCTACGGGACGATTTATCAGAAGAAGCACCTTCAAGATGGTGACCTGACCGCAATTGCGACGTTGCAATATCTTGGTGCGTTGGCCTTGACCGCTCCATTCGCGCTCGCCTTCGAGACGTTCCGCTTCGATGGCACATTCGAGACCTACGCCGCTCTTGCCTGGTCGGTATTCGGGATATCTGTGGGGGTGTTGCGCTGCTTCTTTATTTGATCCGCCGAGGTCAGGTCTCGCGCGCTGCATCCCTGATCTATCTCTGCCCGCCTACGGTGGCGATCCAGGCTCGCACGCGTTCGGCGAGCCACTAACCCCTCCACTCATCGTTGGCACGGTCATTGTCGCCGCTGGGGTTACCTTGCCAATCGGAAGGCACCCCGAGCCGCGAAGGCTGACCTCTTCGTTCTGCGCGCAGCGGTTATGGGCCGCTGCGCGCAGAGAGTTTTCAGCTAGCTTTCCTCAGGCTTCGCAACCCTGTCCGAACCTCGTCTGTGAAGAGCTTCGGCTGTTCCCAAGCTGCGAAATGCCCCCTTGGGGAGTTTGTTATAGTGAATGAGGTTAGGGTACGCCCTCTCGGCCCACGTCCGCAGCGTTACAAATAGCTCATCCGGGAAAACACTCAACGCGACGGGCAACTTGATGCCCTTCGCGAAAAGAATGCGATCTTGTTCTCCCAATAGGAGACGAGCAGCGGAAACGCCGGTGTTCGTCAGGCAGAACAACGTTACATTGTCGAGCACGTGTCGTCGGGCGTCAATCCTTCCGGTTTGCCGTCAAAGGAGCGGGAGATCATCTCCAAGCTTCGTGCGTCGTGGTCAAGCATGAAGGTTGCGAGACCCATAGGCGAGTCCGTCAACGCGACCGGGTTTGTGGTCGAGTTCCCATTTCGAAGGCGTAGTAGACATGCTTATAGAAGAATGAGAGCTGTTCGTAGGTCGCCTTCTCCTCGTCAGACAGACCTGCGGGAGCTGGTCGGCCAGCGAAAGCCGCTTGGTCAAGCTCCGGGGGAACTGTTTCAGGGAAGTTGGTGTGGATGCCGAGCAATTCCGGCGGAGCCTGGACGGCGATCTGGTTGGTGACAATTCCACCCCAATCGCCTCCCTAAGGGGCGACGCTCGCCATCACTGTCTTCCTCTTTTTCGCGGTCTACCGCTTCAATTCGGATTCCAACACCCTGTGCGCCCTCCCGATCCGGTGGTTGCCGCTGATCGGCTGCGCGGGCGGACTGGTCAGTGGGCTGGCGGTGTACGCGCTAACGCTTCGCAGGCAGTTGAGTTCATTGCAGCTCACGATCAGCGGAATAGCCATCGGTGCATTCCTGCATGCGTTGTCCATGGGCATCATTGTCGGATGGGGCAGTGCTCGCATCGAGATCGTCATGCAGTGGTTCTCGGGTAGCCTTTATGCGCGTGGCTGGGAGCATGTCCGGTTCCTTGTGCCCTTCACGGTAGCCGGACTGGCGACGCTCCCGTTCATTCATCGCCCCGTGGCGCTGCCTAGCTTCCGGGAGGACGCCTCGCCTTCCTTCGGGCTCGCACACGGATTATGGTTCAGCATCGTACTCGCCGTCGCCTGCCTGCGAAGCGCTTTCTCGATTAGCGACGGGAGGCGCTTTGAACGATACGGTCGAAATCGGTGGCCCCGAGCAATTCGGCCTCGACGAAATCGCCCGCATGCACATGACTGCAAACGAAGACACCGCGCCGTTGTTACGAATGACAACGCCCGCTACTACGGCGTCCGACTGAACGACGACACGCTGCTGCCACGTAGTGACGCTCGGGTCGCTTCGATGAGGTACGTTGACTGGTTGAACCGCTCGATGGCCAATTAGATTGAGAGTGCCTGCAGTTCCCGAACGGCCGTTCCTCCCATGTCAGCTGAAAAGCCCGACCGCGACGTGAACTCGTAGCCGCTTTGTAGAGATGCTCCGTGTCAGGCTGATCAGCATCAGTCGGCCAGGCCGTGGGATTGATAGCGGTGTCCGCTGTCCTTGGACGACGGACACTTTGTACCGATTGAACGTGCCCTGAAACCGTGATTCAGACGGTTCTGACGTTTTCTGCCTTTGACTTGCCGGTCTTGCGGTCCTGGCCGAGGTCGTAGCTGACCTTTTGCCCGTCCCTTAGTGAGGTCGCTCCTTGGAGAGCGGATACATGGACGAACACATCTGCGCCCCCATTCTCGGGCGTAATGAAGCCAAAACCCTTGTCCTGGTTGAAAAACTTTACTGTGCCGATTGCCATTGTTGCTCCCGTCGCGTGCGAAACTGCTTTGCGCCGCGACCCTATCCCCGCAACGGCCTTCTCGCAACTCCGAATAGAACTGTCGCTTGGCGGCCAAATTTGAGAATATAGCTGTTTTGGCTGCGCTTGGCATTTGAAGCTGAGAATCTGAGCGGGCCGGGTTCTCAAATTGACTGCTGCTGCCAAGACGCCATTAATCGGCATGCATCGGTCATGATCTTGTCGATAGCGCCGCTGACTCGCACCAGCAATTCAGTCGATCGAGCATCAGTTGGCAGGTGGATAAACAGGCCAGCGGCGCGACCTGATCGCGCGGATACGCGCAGTTCGTCATCAGTTCCGCGGCGCCCGCGATCAGGTGGGAGAATTCGGGTTCGTGCCAGCTCACTCCGTGTCCTTGTCAAAGTCCCACAGACTTGCAGGACACGACCCCGCAAAGCGCGCCCCATCCGCCGTCATCCACCCTCGTTTCTGGCCTACTGGGATCTTCGAGACGAGCATTCATTGTTCGGCGATGTGGAGGTTTGAGCCAGCCGCCCAGTCTGCCGCTCCCGGATTGGGTGCTTCGTCCGATTTCGGCCCAGATCTGGGCGAACAAGTAGACCAGAGATCAACACGAGAGCACGACATTGCGCATATTGCTGGTGGAAGACGACCAGATTCTCGGCTCGTCATTGACACGTGCGTTTGAAAAGCACGCCTACGGTGTCGATTGGTTTCGCGACGGCGAAGCCGGCCTTTTGTCGCGGCGCGACAACGAGTACGCCGCCATGGTGCTCGATGTGAATCTTCCGGCGATGAGCGGCTTTGACGTCGTGCGTTCACTTCGTGCGCGAGGCGACGGAATTCCCATTCTGCTGCTGACGGCTCTGGACGGCGTCAAACATCGTGTCGAAGGTTTGGACGAGGGGGCCGACGACTATCTCATAAAGCCCTTCGACCTTGACGAATTGCTCGCGCGGCTGCGCGCGCTCATTCGACGGCGAGACGGTCGGGTGGAGTCGACGATCCGATGTGCGGACGTTGAGCTCGATCCCGCGGCCATGGTTGCCCGACGGAACGGAACGCACTTGCACATGCCGGCGAAGGAATTTCATCTGCTTCGACTTCTTATGGAGCGCAGCGGTCGATATGTCACGAAGGCCGATATCGAATACGCGCTCTATGACGCCGAATCGGCGGTCGAGAGCAATACGATCGAAGTGACTATCTACAGTCTTCGAAAGAAACTCGGCGCAGATTTTATCAAATCGATTCGCGGCGTGGGTTATATGATCGAGCGGACGACGCCGTGACGCTAAGCCTCAGACTTTTCTTGAGAATTCTACCCACCGTGATCATAACGATCGCTATTGTCGGGGTATTTGCATACAGAAGCGCCACACGCGAAATCAGCAACATCTATGACGCACAACTGATCAACGACGCCAATGTCATCTGGTCGTTGCTCAATCGTCCGTTAACGCGATCAGCTCAGCAGCCGACGTTCCAGATCCCTGATCTTGATTTCAACATGGATAATCAGCTCGCGCTGAATGAGGATGCGGACGACTACGCCGATGCTCATTCCTTTCGCTCATGGAGAGGGGATGATCTGGCTATTGTCAGCAGCAATGCCTTCCCCAAGACCGTCAAACGGTTCGAGGAGGGGTTCTCAGACTACCAGTACGATAATGAGCTGTGGCGCGTCTATTCATTGCCAATTCCAGACGCGAAAATCACGATCGAGGTCGCGGAGAAGATTGGTCTCAGGCAAGGGCTCGTCGAAAAAATCCTGTTGAACCTCTCGTTTCCGCTGCTGGTTCTGATCCCCGTCATCGCGGTTCTGATTTGGTTGGGTATTGCCAGCGGACTGAGCAATATTCGCGGTCTTGTCCGTCAGATCAGATCTCGCACGCCGGATGATCTTTCCACCATTTCGACGCAACGTCTTCCAAAGGACCTTGTGCCACTGGCAACGGCCTTGAACAACCTCCTGGAGAAGCTCGGTCGGTCGCTCACCATGGAACGTAGGTTCTCTGACCTTGCCGCTCACCAGCTCCGAACCCCGCAGGCAGGCATCAAGCTGCTGCTTCAGCTGCTTGCGCGTGCCGACTCGAACGAAGAGCGGCAAGCGCTGCTGAAGGACCTAACGTCCAGCAATGAGCGCGCCATGCATATGACCGAGCAACTGCTGGGGCTCGCGCGTGTAAGCCATCAGCCGGTTCAATTGGAAACGGTCAACCTTCAAAACGTCACTGCCTCCTCAGTCGCGGACTTCGGAGGTGTCCTCGACAGTCGCGGCTTCGCGCTCGAGTTGGACGGCAACGATCATGCCTTCGTTCATACCGATGCGTCGCTGCTTCGCGTGATGATCGACAACGTGCTCGACAATGCCATCAAGTATTCGCCCACGGGCAGCAAGATCGACGTAAGGATCGAGGACCAACCAAAGCGCTGGCTTCTTTCCGTAAGCGACCAGGGCCCGGGGATTGCCCCCGAGCAACGCCAGGCGGCATTCCAACGCTTCAACCGCCTGCATGCCAGCGATCGAGATGGCGCCGGACTCGGACTACCTATTGTCGCCGATATCGCACGCCGGCTAGAAATTGAGATCAGGCTGCTCGTCCCCACCTGGGGTACCGGATTACGATTCGAGATGGCGATCCCAAAGCCCTAGGCACGCACTATAAGCATAAAAATCTTACGGGAATCGCAAATTCTGCAGATTTCAGTTTGGCTTCATCCTGGTCTAATCCTGCCTTCAGCTTGCGACGCTACACGCTCCTTCACACGATAGAAGGAGAGCCTGATGCAGGCATTCTGCGATTTCGACGGGACCATTTCGAGTGAAGACGTAACAGACTTAGTACTTGAGCGCTTTGCGCTTCCCCAGTGGCGGGACATCGAGAAAAAGTGGGTAGAGGGGCACATAAGCTCCGCCGAGTGCATGCGCCGCCAGATCGCGCTGGTCCGTACGACAATCAGTGGTCTCAACAGGCTGCTCGACGACGTGGAAGTGGACCCGGACTTTGCTTCATTCAAACACTTCTGCGACGCTAACGGCATTCGCCTCACGATCGTGAGCGACGGCGTCGATTACTTCATCAAGCGTGTCTTGGCCAACAACGGTCTGTCCGATGTCAAGGTTGTGGCAAACCGACTGGTCATCCACGCCGAAGCGGGACCGGCGTCCTTTTCCCTTGCCTCACCGTTTGCAAGCCCGCGCTGTGAAGCCGGTGCGGGCGTATGCAAATGCGCCGTGCTGGATGGGGCCGGCAGCTGTTTTTACGTGGGCGACGGCCGCAGCGATTTCTGTGCGGTGCAACAAACGCCTCTCGTCTTCGCCAAGGCGAAACTTGCCACCTACTGCGAACAGAACCGCATTCCCTTTACCGCCTACGACAACTTCGCTGACGTTCTCACCGCTGTCGAAGCCATCGTCAAAAACCCGTCAAGGCAGCCATTCTGGATGCCGGTGACGCAATCTGCATGACAAGAGGATACCTATGCGCTCATCTCTGAAGCTCGCCGCCAATTCCGATGCCGTTTCATCAGAGGAACAGCTAAGGGAACTGGAGGCAACATATTGCTCCCACGGCGATACCGTACATTACACGGACAAGCCCAAGTTCTTCGAATCCTGTGAGGGGTCGTTTGTCTTCGACGCGGCTGAAACGCCGTTTCTTGATCTTCAAATGTGGTATTCGGCGGTCAATTTTGGATACCGCAACGAACGCCTCAATACAGTGGCACATCGGCAGCTTGATCGCCTGCCGCAGGTCGCCTCTCAATATCTGCACCGCGAAAAGGTCGAACTGGCGACACTCATTGGTCAGGATGCCGAACGAAAATTCGGGCACAAGGGCCGCGTCCATTTCAATGTTGGTGGCTCGCAAGCGGTAGAGGATTCGCTGAAGATCGTGCGCAATTTCACGGGCGGCAAGAGCCTGATGTTCGCTTTCGAAGGCGGATATCACGGTCGGACGTTGGGGGCGACTTCGATCACATCAAGCTACCGCTATCGCCGCCGGTATGGCCACTTTGGCGAACGTGCGCAGTTCATCGAGTTTCCATATCACTTTCGGGGCCCGAAGGGGATGTCGAAGGAGGAGTACGGACATTATTGCGTGCGCAAATTCGCACGCCTTTTTGAGAGCGAATACAATGGTGTGTGGGATCCGAAGGCGGGAAAGTCCGAGTATGCGGCGTTCTACATAGAGCCGATTCAGGGCACTGGCGGTTACGTCATTCCGCCGATGAACTTCTTTAGCGAATTGAAGAAGGTCCTGGACGAACATGGCATTCTGCTGGTGGTCGATGAAATTCAGATGGGCGTTTACCGAACCGGCAAGCTCTGGTCGATCGAACATTTTGACGTCGCGCCAGATGTTCTGGTTTTTGGCAAGGCCATTACGAATGGTCTGAACCCATTGTCTGGAATCTGGGCAAAGGAGGCGTTGATCAATCCCACAATCTTCCCGCCGGGATCCACTCATTCGACCTTTGCAAGCAATCCTATGGGAACGTCCGTAGCATTGGAAACACTGAGGATGGTCGAAGAGACCGATTTCGGTACGAGCGTGATGCAAAAGGGCGCTCATTTCCTGGAGGGACTGAAGGATCTCCAGTCGCAGCACCCGATCGTCGGTGAAGTCGACGGACTTGGTCTTGCGTTGCGTATGGAGATCTGCAGACCCGATGGGTTCACTCCTGACAAGGCCACCCTCGACTGGATGTGCGACGAAGGCATGAAGGGAGACCTCATCACCAACGGAAGGAAATACGGGCTCGTTCTTGATGTCGGCGGTTACCACAAGAACGTCATCACGCTCGCACCGAGCCTGCTGATCTCGCATGAGGAAATTGAATTGGCGATCGAATTGCTGGGACAGCTCCTCTCACGTGCAGAGCGGAGATAGCGTCTTGCAGCTCCTCCTCCTTCATCTCGACGATGCCCTGGAGTTGCAACCGGATTTTGTCGATTGCTGCGTGAGTGCGGGAGCGCGCGAATTCACCGACAAGGCTATCGGGCGTGAAGTCCGGCTTTGGGGGCGCCAGTCGTCGCTTGACGCGCTGTGGCGTGACATCGCCATAGGGCATCCGCACAGCCGCAGGAAACCGCGGCTGTGTATCATGGGGTCGGGTGATTTTCATCATGTGTCGGCATTGCTGCTCGGGCTTGCGCTTGAGCAGCAATCAAAGCCGGTTACGGTCATTCATCTCGACAACCATCCGGATTGGGTTCGTTTCGAAGGCGGCATCCATTGTGGTTCGTGGGTCAACAGCGCTCTGGCTAACCCGTTGGTCGCCAAGGTCATAACCGTCGGTGTCTGCAGCAGCGATCTTCGCTCACCTGAGCGAAAGGGAGCCAACCTCTTGCCCTTGGCAAATGGGCGTCTCGAGCTATACCCATTTGCGCACCCGCCAAGCCGCGTGAGAGCCGTATATGGATCGGGACCAAGCTTCGAACAGCTATGTGGTTCACTGCACTGGAAGTCGATCGTCGAGTTTGGCGAGGCCAACTTCCTTGATCGGCTGCTCGCCCGCATCAAGACCGAGGCCGTGTATGTAACGATCGACAAGGACGTTCTTTCAGCGGCCGACGCGGTGACAAATTGGGACCAGGGCTCCATGCGGCTGCCGTATGTCCTCTGGTTGATAAGCAACATTGCTGAGCGCCATCGCATCATTGGCGCGGACGTTACCGGGGACTACTCGGCGCCCCAATACGGGGGTAGCCTGTGGGCGCGATCGATCAAGCGCGCCGAAGCGCTGATTGATCAACCCCTCCAGCGTTCGGACCTTCGGTCGAGCAGGAATATCAACAGCTCGGCAAACCTTGCTCTGATGGAAGTCCTAGAGGAGGGAATGCAATGAGGGGCGATCTAAGCCTACCAATGGTCGGTGCCATTGCATTCTGCGTCGTGGCAGAGACGGGCAGGGAAATCTGCTTCAAATACGGTGCGGCAGCTGAACTGACGACTGCCTTGAAGAAGCCGGTCATATGGCTTGGCCTCGTGTTGTGGGCTGTTGAGCTCGGCGTGTGGACGATCGTGCTTGGGCACGTGTCGTTGTCCACTGCGTTCCCCCTGATGGCGTCCAGCTACGCATCGATTGCCTTGGCGGGGGCGCTCATCTTCAAGGAACCGATCAGTAGTCATCACGCGGTTGGGCTTGTTCTTGTGACCGCCGGCGTGATTTGCGTTGGAGTGACTGGGCTATGAAGATCTTTGCGCATTCGAAGTGGGACCTGATGCCGGTTCTCGCGGCAATCGGTCATCTGGCATTCAACCTCTATCTCATTATTGGTTTCGAGAGTCGCCCGTTGTGGATGTCCGTTGTGTTGGGTGTACTTTATGCCGTCTCCATTTCCTGGAACATCAACAGCATATCGCACAACTTCATCCATACCCCGTACTTCAAACCTAAATGGATAAACTATGGTTTCAGTCTGTTGGAGTCGGTCACGATCGGCTTCTCCCAGTCCTATTATCACTGGGTACACATGCGTCATCATTCCGGCAACAGCGATAGGCCGGACCATGCGGGCGACACTGTCGACCTGCTTTCGATCTACAAATACGGCAAGAATGGTCAGCCCGAAAACGTGCTTTCCTATACATTCCTGAGCTTCTTTCGGGACGATCTCGGTGAGATTCACCGAGCCATTGCCAGCAAACGGCCGGGGTTTGCCCGATGGGCTAGATTTGAACTGGCAGCATTCGTCTTGATGGTAGTGCTCGCGCTGATTTACGACTGGCGGGCGACATTCTTCTTCGTGCCCTTCTACTATCTCGGCAACTGCCTTTCGTCTCTAAACGGCTATTACGAGCATCTGAATGGTGATCCCGACGAGCCGATCGCCTGGGGGGTCAGTAGCCACAAGGGCTTCTACAACTGGCTCTGGTTCGGGAACGGCTATCACGCCGAGCATCATTATCGGCCCAAGACACATTGGACGAAGCTGAAAGAGCTGCACGAGCGGATCAGAGCAGAACAGGTCGCGGCAGGAACGCACGTAATCGGGACCTGTCATGCACTCGGCTTCATGGCCCGGGAAAATCGCCGCGTGGAGACCACGCATGTCAGCTGATCGGTTAAGCTTTCATCTCGAAGGCACCAACGGCAAGGGGGTGTTGCTGATCCATGGATTGACCGGCGCACCCGCCGAGATGCGGCTCGTGGCCCGTCAGTTCCACAAGAAAGGCTACAGCGTCTTTGCACCTTTGCTGGCCGGTCACGGCGACAGCGAAGCCGCACTGCGCCGGTCGCGATGGGAAGATTGGCTGGAAAGTGTCCAGGCAAGCGCAAGTTGGCTCGCGTCCACCGTGGACACGGTTTTCGCTGCAGGTATCTGCGTAGGCGGAAAACTGGCCATGATGGCTGCAGATCGTAACCCTGGATCGATCGACGCAGTCGCGGTTTATTCGCCCTGCTTTCACTACGACGGTTGGGATGTTCCGCGCTACTACGCGCTCTTTTCCCCGCATATCAGGTGGATCTCGCTGATTCCGTTTATCGATCGTCTGAATTTCCGTGAAACCACGTCGCTCGGCATTAAGGACGAGCGCATGCGTCGAATGGTCTCCAACATGATCGGCGAGGGGATGCTGGAAACATTTCCCGGCCGCGGGCTCATCGAAATGCATGAGCTTGGGCGAAGCCTCAAGGCAAGGCTGCCCAAGATGAAAACGCCCACACTCGTCCTTCATTCGCTGCAGGACGATCTAAGCGGCCCCGATCACGCGCGCTATATCGCAGCTCATCTTGGAGGGCCATCCGAGCTGCGCTGGCTGGATGACAGCTACCACATGATTCATGTCGATCGGCAACACCGCGAGGTCGTAACCATGACCGCTGATTTCTTCGAGGCCAATCATGCTGGCGTCTAACCCAATCGTGGCTGCGAACCCTGGCGATCCATACAAAGCGACTGTTGCGCACAGCATTCGCGAAATCGGGCGCGACGCCTGGAATGCCTGCTTTCCCCACGAGGTCGAAACATACGACTATCTTGAGGCGGTCGAGAACGCTGGTATCGAAGGCTTCTCATGGTGCTATGTCGTTGTTTACGACGGGCCGGATGTCATGGCCACGATGCCGGCGTTCCTATGCAATTACGGCTTGGAAACGACGTTGCCGGTGGGTGTCTTCCATGCAGCTATCGAGCGTGTCCGCAAGGTCTACCCCGGCTTCCTGAAACTGCGCCTTGCCTGCCTCGGTTCACCCTGCACGGAGACGGGTGCCATTGGATTCAGCCCGCGCGTCCCGACAGTCGGGCGCGAAGAGCTGCTCCAACGATTGCTCAAGGCTTTCCATGACCATGCGGCGTCCCAGCAGTGTTCCTTGACCGCGCTGAAAGACATTCCCCAACCACTCGATCCTGTTGTCGACGATGTGCTCAAGGGGCACGGCTACGCGATGGCCGGCGGGATGGCAACGGCACACCTCGATATCGATTTCGACAGTACCGATGTCTATCTCGCACGGCTTTCCTCGGGGACACGCAAGGACATGCGCCGAAAGCTGCGCATGCGCGAACACGTCCGGATCGAATATCGCAGCGAGCTCGACGGCGTGCAGGAACGAGTGGCTACCCTTTATCGACAGACGCGCGAGCGAAGCGAATGGCAATTCGAAGAGCTTACGCCGGATTACTTCCGGGGGGTTCTGACAAAGATGAGAGGACGCTCATTCTGCGCACTATATTTTGTCGGCGACGAACTACTGGCCGCTAATCTCCTGATCCACAATGGACACGCCCTCGTGGACAAGTTCTTCTGCATGGATGCGGATCGGGGAAGGTCGTTCAATCTCTATTATCTAAGCTGGTTCACCAATATCGAATACTGCCTTCGCCACGGAATCCGGCGGTATCAAAGCGGTCAGGCCTATTATGCAAACAAAGTTCGTTTGGGCAGCAAGCTAACGTCCAACGTCATGCTGTTTCGCCACCGCAACCGGGCCGTTCAATCGATCCTTCAGCTTGTTGCTCCGCTTCTTAGTCCGGGCGAAGCGGGAGGTGGCGGTTGAAGAGCGTACGGCCCATCTGGCTTGTCGTTCCGATCCTGAACGTGCTTCAGCAGATTTTCATCAAGCGAGGGGCCGAAGATTTGCAGGCGTCAACCTCAAACTGGATCATCGGAATGCTGTCTTCGCACTGGCTTGTCGCAGCAGTCATCGCTGAAGCTCTGTGTTTTTTCGTGTGGCTGCGGGTCTTGGCAGAGTTGGAGCTCAGCAAGGCATTTCCGCTTTCGGCCTTGAGCTACGTCCTGATCATGGCCGTTGCTTTCTTTGTTTTCTCGGAGAATGTTTCTTCGATGCAACTCATCGGAAGTTGTCTAATATTGTCGGGAATATGGTGCATTGTTGCGCACCCAGGTCGCGTTCGGTGAAAGCACTTGCCGGCGCTGTCAGAAACTCACACTGAACGACTTGCTGAGAGAAACGCCAATGATGTTTTGGTTGCTGCTGCCCAAATCCGACGTGATTGGGCTTGCCGCCGCATCCCCTACAAGCCGATCGAAGCGGTCGTAGACCTGGAGGCTCCACGTGGGGCTGAAGTCGTAGGTGGCCGAGACAGACAGCCCTACGGACTTGAAGCCACTGCTTGCATCAAACGATGCCAACCTGCCGCTTCGCGCCGCTTCGTCGGAGGTGACAGAGAAGTACTTTCGCATGAACGCCCCGTTGCCATAGGAGACGCGTGGGCCCACCGACAGTGTCCATTTTTCGTTCAGCGGCTGGAACCAGTCCACCCCAAGGTCGAGCTCTAGGCCGCTTCCGTTCGAAACCGCCTGCCGCGCTTCCGTCCTGAAACGCAACTGGTCGGGCACCGCCCAATACTGCGCAAAGAGCCCAAGATCCACGTCCCAACGAACATCATGAAGTCCGGCAAGTCTTCTGTCGTCGGATTGGGAGCGACCGTCGCGAAAACCGATGGCAGGGCCGATTTCAATACCGCCGAGATCGATGAGGCCATAGCTGATGCTGTCGTCGGGAGCACTGTTTTCGTCCGGCTCGTCGAACCGCCTTATGTCGAAGGAAGGAAGGGCGCTGAAGGCGTTGTGACCAGAACCCGGATACTTGGGGCCATACTCGACGGCGCCACCAAGCGTGATGACAAAAGTCGATGGAGACGAGGCGATTGGCGCTGAAGTATCGGCGGCAAAAACATTTTGCGAGACGACGGCCCAAAAGGCCGTTGCACCCGTGAATAAGCCGGTGGCTGTCTTACGCAAAACTGTGACCCGCTTCATCGTTTAGTTTCAGCATATTACCGCAAGGGTGCTGTTCACAAGCGCAATCATAGGCCGCGCCACGGCCTGCGTTTGCGCATTGGTTGCCCGAGGCTTCTCTATCGGCGGATTATTCGTCGCGGAGCTTGTTGATATCATTGGCGAAGAGGGCTCGCCGCGAAGCTTGCGCGGCGCTCTCAATGCCCTCAAGCTTACAAATTCGTAAACTCAGTGTAAGGCGGCAATAAGCATTCCACAGTAGCTCCAAGTTATCATGGTTTCTTGATATTGGATCCTAGGCCTTTCGATAAGCTGTCGGCAACTATACGGATTCGTAAATTTTGACCGGCATCACCGACCGTGCAACGTCGTGAAGCGATCCTGATCTTGCTGTTTCTCTCTGCTACGGTTTGGGTTCAGTGTCATGCGTTCCATTGCTTAGATGAATTGCATAACGACAGGGCCGGCAGAAGGCAGAGCTGGTTTGCGGTCGTAACGATTTTCCGGCGCTGCGAAGGCAGGCGGCGTATCAAGGTCGCGGGGCGTTATCACGAGAGCTTACGGATTCGTAAAAATACAGCGAACCGTCCGTAAACTAGCGATCCTAAAATGGGCCGTCCCTTGATATGAAAGATCGCATCCATGAACAACATCGCTACCAATAGGGCCCGGACGATCCTTGCGGCCGTGCTTTTCTCGGCTGCTTGCCTTGGCTTTGTTCTACCCTTTGCCACCGGTTCGCAAGCCTTGTCCGCCGAAAAGGCCGTTCAGGCGGAGAAGAACCCCCCGGGTGACATTCCCGATACGCAGGTTTTCATCGACTACGCGTCGTCCCAAGGCTTTGCCATGAAGGTCCCTGAAGGTTGGGCGCGTTCCGATCGCGCCGACGGCGCGAGTTTCGTCGATAAGCTGGATGGTGTGATCGTCAAGATTTCGAAGGCCGCCGTCGCACCGACCGTCGAGAACGTCAAGGCAAATGAAGTGCCCAATCTCAAGACCACCGAGCGAGCTGTGACGGTAGCATCGGTCAATGCCGTGAAGCTGCCGGCGGGCTCAGCGATCCGCATCGTCTATACGTCGAACTCGGAACCCAACGCCGTGACCAACAAGCAGATTCGGTTGGAGAACGAGCGCTATCTCTACTTCAAGGACGGAAAGCTGGTCACACTCGAACTCTACGCACCGAAGGGCGCGGACAATGTCGATCAGTGGCAATTGATGTCCCAGTCGTTCCAGTGGAAGTAGGGAGCTTGGATGTCCTTGCTGGTTGCGCATGAACTTTACCGCTTCTTCCACACAGGCGAGGACGAGACGTTCGCGCTGCGCGGCGTTTCCCTATGCCTGTCACCGGGCGAGTTTGTAGCCTTGATGGGCCCCTCCGGAAGCGGCAAGTCCACACTACTGTCATGTCTGACGGGATTGGACGAGCCCGATGGAGGGCATGTTGAGGTGTGCGGCATGCGCCTGACCCGACAATCCGAGGCCGTACGGGCGCGCATCCGCGCCACGAGTTTTGGAATCTTGCTTCAGTCGGGCAATCTGTTCGCGCACCTCAACGTGTCGCAAAACATTCACCTACAGATGCAACTGGCCGATAAGGCCGATCGTGCGCGCGTTGGTCAGTTGCTCGAGATGGTAGGGCTGCAGCATCGTGCGCATTCCTACGTCCTGCAGCTTTCCGGTGGTGAAATGGCGCGGGCCGGTCTTGCCGTTGCGCTAGCCGCCGATCCGCCGATCCTTGTCGCCGACGAGCCCACGGCCGAAGTCGACGCCGACACGGAATCGCGACTGATCTCACATTTCGAAACCAGACGCCGCAACGGCCTCACTACCTTGCTTGCGACCCATAGCAGCGCATTGGCACGAAAGGCTGACAGGATCATCCGGTTGCACGATGGGAGGGTGGAGGGTGACTGACATCCTGACGATCTGCCGGAAAATCTGCCGGACCTTTTCAAGCGGCGGCGAGCGCCTGTCCGTGTTGTGCGATGTGGACTGCGAGATCCGTGAAGGTGATCGTATCGTTCTGGCGGGCCCTTCCGGTTCGGGCAAGACCACCTTGCTGCATATTCTTGGCGGACTGGACCACCCGACGAGTGGCGAGATTGAATGGCCGGGTTTAGGCCCTGTCGAACAGCTTCGTCCACGCCGGATTGGCGTCGTGTTCCAGTCGCCCAGCCTTTTTCCGGCCTTGACGGTGGCACAGAATCTCGATCTGCCGGCGATCCTCGCAGGACAGCTTTCCGTATCCGGCCGCAGCGACGCGCTTTTGTCCTCCTTCGGTCTTGGCGGGCTTGCAGACAAGCTGCCGGAGGACCTGTCGGGCGGCCAGGCGCAAAGGGTCGCGATGGTGCGCGCCCTGGCCCTTCGACCGAAACTCGTCCTGGCCGATGAGCCGACCGGACAGTTGGACGGTGTCACGGCGCAGCTCTTCATGGACAAGGTGCTGGAGTACCTTGAGGCGATCGGGGCAACTCTCGTCGTTGCTACACATGACGAAGCGATTGCCGCGCGGATGCGGTTTCGTTGGACGATACAGCATGGCCGGCTTACTCGCAGCGAAATGAAAGCCGTGGCGTGATGTTTGCTCTGTGGATCAGAGGCGTACTCGGCCACCGGCCCACCCGCGTTGTGGGCTCAGCGTTAGGAATCGCGCTGACGGTGGCGCTTCTTGCCATGTTGGCGCTGTTCCTGGTCAATGCAGGGGCATCCATGACCTCCCGTGCGATATCGACCGTGCCGATCGACTGGCAGGTTCAAGTTGTTACGGGCGCGAATCCGGACCTGATACGAAAGGCAATGGATCAAGCGACGCACGCCCGGGTGGCGCACCTGGCCAGCTATGCCGATGTCGCCGGATTCGAAGCCAGCACCGGCGGCACTGTCCAGACGACCGGGCCGGGACAAGTGATCGCCTTCGACGACAACTATCTGCACGATTTCCCGGTGGAAATTCGCTTCCTGTCCGGCAATCGCGACGGCGTCCTCGTCGCGCAGCAGACCGCAGCAAACCTGCATGTACGGCCTGGTGACAGCGTCGTGATCAAGCGGATAGGGCTTCCCCCGCTGACGGTGCAGGTCGCCGGGGTGATCGACCTCCCAGATGCGGATTCGCTGTTCCAGGCCGTGGGGCTGCCGCCGCAGGCGGCTCCGCAGGCGCCTCCGGACAACGTGCTGGTGCTGGCGCGGGTCGAGTGGGAGCAAGCGTTCCATCTCCAGGCGGCAGCGCGTCCTGATACCATCCGTCAACAGTTGCATGTGAAGCTCGCTCACGACGGCCTGCAAGCGGATCCCGTGTCGGCCTTCACGTTCGTCACCGGTGCCGCAAGAAACCTGGAAGCAAAAGTCGCGGGGCGGGCGCTCGTCGCAGACAATCTGGGCTCGCGCCTCGGGGCGGTGCGCGAGGATGCGCGCTTCGTTTCCGTGTTGTTTCTGTTTCTTGGCCTGCCGGGTATCGCGCTGGCTCTGGTTCTGACCTTCGCGATAACGTCATCAGGAGCTGCACGCCGTCGCGTTGAGCAGGCGCTGTTGCGTGTTCGTGGCGCCGGCTCCCGTACGATCCTCATCTTATCCGCCGCCGAGGCGTCGGTCGCCACAGTCGCGGGCACCGTACTTGGAATTGCCGTAGCTTTATGGCTTGGACCCTTAATGTTTGGGCAGGGTATGGCTCCGGGAGTGAGCGATTCTATCCTGGGTCTTGTAGCCATTGCCGGACTCCTTTCAGGATTTGGGGCCTATCTTTATCCTGCCTGGCGCGATATGCGAATGAGTACCGTCAGCGAGGCTCGACGCGTGGTGGACAAGCCCGGACAGCCACTTTGGCAACTGCTGTGGTTGGACGGGCTGCTGCTTGTGGCCGCAGGTCTGTTCTTCTGGCAAGCGGAAAGCACCGGATACCAGATCGTGCTCGCGCCAGAGGGCGTCGCAACGACCGCCGTGGACTACAATGCGTTCGTCTCGCCCGCCTTGTTCTGGCTGGGGCTGGCACTCCTGGCGCTGCGGCTGTCAAACAACGTGATAGCGGGCAACGGTTCGCTTCTTCGAACCCTAATAAGGCCGGCCTGTGGTGCGCTCGCGCCAATCGTAGCCGCCTCATTGTCGAGGCAAGCCCGCCGGCTCAACGCAGGTATCGCGATGACCACGCTGGCAATCTCGTTTGCGGTTTCGACATCGACCTTCAATTTCACTTACAATGCGCAGGCGCGTGTTGATGCAGAGCTCACCAACGGTGCCGATGTCACCGTATTCGGCACGTCAGAAAAGCCTGCCGACACGCATCTGGCCGCGCTCGCCGCCTTGCCGGACACTGCGGCGGCCGAACCGATGCAGCATCGCTTCGCCTATGTCGGCACCGATCTTCAGGATCTCTTTGGTGTAGATCCTCAGCGCGTTGGGCGTGCAACGAGTCTGTCGGACGCCTTTTTCAGCGGTAGCAACGCCGCAACGATGCTCGCCAAACTGGCCGCGACACCAGACGGGGTGCTCGTGTCCGAGGAAACGGTTCAGGATTTCCAACTGCAGCAGGGCGACGTGATCAACCTTCGGCTGATGGATGCCCGAGATCGTCAGTATCATCCGGTACCATTCAGGTTCATCGGAGTGGCACGCGAGTTTCCGACCGCGCCGAAAGACTCTTTCCTTGTGGCCAATGCCCGCTACCTTGCGGAAAGCACGGGCTCGAAAGCGTCAGAATATGTATTGATGCGTGCCAAGGGCGACCCGGCAATTCTGGCCTCGCGGGCTTCGTCCCTCCTTGCAAACGATCCGACCATGAAAATCACCGATATCAGTCAGGCCACGCACCTAATCGGTTCGAGCCTGACGGCTGTCGATCTCGCCGGCTTGACGACGATCGAGCTGGCATTCGCCGTGGTGATGGCCGCCGCAGCTGGCGGTTTGATGTTGGCGCTTGGGCTCTACGAGCAGCGGAGGAACTTCGCCATTCTGAGCGCCATCGGCGCCACACGTTCGCAGCTGTCGGCTTTTCTGTGGAGCGAAGGGCTCCTCGTTGTGGTTGGGGGGATTACTTTCGGGCTGCTGTCTGGCCTTGCAGCAGCCTTGATGCTGGTGAAACTGCTGACGGGCGTATTTGATCCACCACCCGATGCTCTATCGATACCGTACGGCTATCTGGGGATCGTCCTTTTCCTGGTGGTCGCGGCTGTCGTCGTGGCGGTGATCGCCGCAAGACCGCCACAAGGGCATGACGTAGAGTATCTCAGGGATTTTTGAGCCTCTGGCTGTGTGCCCCAACCCCTCCGTCGCCGCACTTACCGATCTGTAAGCTTCCAGAAATGCGCCCGTAAGCAAAGCGGACCAAGCTGTGTCAGTCGTCTCTATACGGGGGCGCCTGAGAGGGCGGTGTTGGTGGCCGCCCAAGGAAACCCGGACCCGTCGAGGAGTTGAGATATGAAGAAACACATCATCGCCACAGCATTGATTCTGGCGGCGTCGACAATAGCGGGCTTCGCGAAGGAACTGACGGGCACCGTCAAGGCGATCGACAAGAGCCATGACTCGATTACGATGACGGATGGCAAGACCTTCACTTTGCCTGAGGGCATCGAGGCCGAAACGCTTACGGTTGGGGAAAAGGTTAAGGTCGTCTATTCGGGCAAGGCGGGAAAATTGTTGGTGACAGCTTTCCATGCGGTCCCTTAGGCGCGCGTAACCAGCGGAACGGCCCGAAACCGTCGGCGTCGGAACGTACTTCATGGCTCGATTTCACCGAGAATGAGCTATCGCCGGGAGCTGCCCGTGTTGGCAATTATAAGGCGGTTTTCAATCTGCGTGGCGGCGATGGACAGGCGACTGGCGGCGGCCTAGCCGTTGACAGCAATCTTGGCTGGAAAGGCCCGAACACGGGACCGCTGGAAATTTTGAAGTACCAGCAGTTCCAGTGGTTGAGAGACGAACTGGGCAAAGAAGGCTTCAAGCTACCCATGCCGACTGGCAATTGAACCAGCAGAATTGGGGCGGTGCTGCTTGCGTGGTCTTGGTTCGACCAGCCTGGCGTGTCAAATGCCAGGCTGGTCGTACTTCCCACAAGACCACGGCGCCATCGCCTTCTTCTGTTTCAGGTAGCTGTCAGTAATCCTCTCCAAAAAGCACGTTTGCGTTGGAGAGGTAAAATTGACGAAAATGCCTGCATACATGAGCTCCTTGCGGCCGAAAATCGGCAGCATCCCGCTCTGCATACTTACAAGCTGCTACATCCTTGTTTTCTGCAACAACACATTCTGGCAAAAGGCGACGGACTATCTCGGGAGCGGCAGCGGTCCGCTTTGGGCGTTGTATCTCGCGATGCTGGCACTGTTTGTGGCCGCAATCACGCCCTTTTCGACCAAGTACCTCATCAAGCCCTTTCTAATCTTCCTTGTCCTTGTCGCCGCGGTGGCTTCCCACTTCACCGACACATTCGGGGTGGTCATCGACAGTGACATGATCCGCAACGCGATGGAAACAACTCCTGCGGAAGCGCACCATCTGATTAACTCCGACTTCGTTGTGCATGTAGCGGTTTTCGGTATCGTGCCGTCGCTACTCATAATCTGGGCAAAGGTCGATCACCGTCCTTTCATGCGAAAGGTCTTCTGGAACCTTGCCGCGATCCTCACCTCTCTCGCCATATTTGGGATCTGTGGTGTAACCTACTCGCGGGAATACACTGCAGCCGTCAGGGAACGACGGGACATCACGAAGAGCTTCAATCCGGTTACGCCGATTGTGAGCACTGCCCGCTACTTCATGAGTGCGGGAAAAGAGGCATCGCTCGTTGTTGAGACCGTCGGAGCAGATGCCACGGTCAAGCCATCCACGGCACCCATCAACAAGCCGAGGGTTACGATTATCGTGGCGGGGGAGACCGCCCGTGCAGAGAATTTCTCGCTAGGCGGATACCAAAGGGAAACCAATCCGCGGCTGAAGGCCGCAAACGTTATCTACTTCCCTAACACAACAAGTTGCGGCACGGCTACTGCGACGTCAATTCCGTGCATGTTCTCGCGGTTTACCCGATCGGAATTTACTCACTCCAAGGGCATGGCCAACGAGACGCTTGTAGACGTGTTAGCTCACGCTGGCATTGACGTTGCGTGGTTTGACAACAATACCGGGGACAAGGGAGTCGCCAGCCGGATCAAATACGTCGATTTAGCGAGTTCGACGGATCCACGCTTCTGTCAGGACGGCGAGTGCCTGGACGGCATATTCCTGGACAAGCTTGACGACTGGCTGGACCACGTGAAAGGCGATAGCGTTCTGGTACTCCATCAGCTGGGCAGCCACGGTCCCGCATACTATCTTCGGTACCCCGAACACCAGGGCAAGTTCGTTCCCGACTGCCGCACTCCGGAGCTTGGCAAATGCTCGACCGGGGAAATCGTCAACGCCTATGACAACTCGATCCTTTACACCGACTACTTCATTTCGACCGTCATCGATCGTCTCAAGGCTCGTTCGGACAAGATGGCCAGCGGCCTGATCTACATGTCCGACCACGGGGAGTCGCTCGGCGAAAAGGGGCTGTACCTTCATGGAACACCATACATGTTCGCTCCCTCGCAGCAGACGCACGTGCCGTTCCTGACATGGTTTGATAACGACTTCACCAAATCGATGGATCTGGACACCGCGTGCCTCCGAAAAGAGGCAACGACCGCGACGTCTCACGACAACCTGTTTCACAGCGTGCTGGGCATGATGAATGTTGGAACGTCCGTCTACGACAAACGGCTCGACGTGTTCGCAAAGTGCAGGAGTGGAAACTCTTGAACATCGTTGCCATGCAACCGCAACAAAAATATGGGAACGCGATCCGGTGAATGTGCTTGTCGTCGAAGACAACTTCGACATCGGGGACGCGGTATCGGCCCATGTGGTGGCTGATGGCCATCGCGTTGACTGGTGCATGAACCTCAAGGACGCTGCCCGTCGGCTCATATCGAAGAAGTATGACCTAGTGCTTCTCGACCTACGCCTGCCGGATGGCAATGGCCTGTCGCTCCTTCAAGATATCCGAAGGGAAGATGACAAGACCCGAGTTATCATCATGACGGCGCAGGACCAATACAGCGATCGGCTGGCTGGAATGAAGGGAGGGGCGGACGATTTCCTCGTCAAACCTTTCGACCTTGACGAGCTTTCATCACGTATGAGGCGGGTTAAGTAATGATGCGTGCGAATGAGAATGCACGTGGACGATTGAGCTGGAAAGTCGCCCATCGGGCGATACCCTTTGCGTTGCTGCTATTGGCCGCCGCGGCTCTCTTCCACTTCTCAGTTGAGGTAGGTGAGGGCGACACGCTGGCTTGGGACCAGGCGTTCCTTCTATCTTTGAGGCACGCGGACGATGTTGCCCTGCCGCTCGGACCCGCCTGGATCACCACGGCGATGGTGAATTTTACGAGCCTCGGTGGAGTGACCGTTCTTCTGTTCATCACGCTCACCACCATCGGTCTACTCTTGATTTCACGCCGACCTGTGGAAGCCCTGTTCCTCTGTGTTGCGCTTGTCGGCGGCTGGCTTTCCAGCAACACCCTCAAGTTATGGGCCGCGCGGCCCCGCCCGGACGTAGTTACCCATTTGGTTGCGGTCGGCGACGCGAGTTTTCCAAGCGGCCACGCGATGGTTTCGGCGGCAACCTATCTGGCACTGGCAATTGTCGCGTGCCGGTTTCTGCGTGCGCCGGCTCAAAAGGCATATGTCTTCGTCATTGCCGGCTCCCTGATAGGCACCATAGGCCTCAGCCGAATTTACCTCGGCGTCCACTATCCGACCGACGTCCTCTTCGGATGGTGCGCGGGCTCCCTCTGGACCTTCGGGTCTTGGCTCTTATTCAGGCGATTTCTTCCATCACAAGCGTGACTAGCAACTCCTTTCAGGTAGCCGTCAGGCAACTGTGATTAGATCGCCACGCGCTGGGCGCGCTTGGGGAAAAGCAAGCCCTTTTGACATTGCTATATATTTGGAGCGGATATGACCGACCAGTCTAGCCGTCTTGTGCTGCATACGAATTCACGTGACGAGGTGTTTGCCGACGAAGGCAATGCTGTTGCGGATTTCTCATTCAACTCCACCGTCGCGAATGTCTTCGATGACATGGTCAGCCGCTCTGTCCCGTTCTATGGAGAGATGCAGCGGATGGTTTGCGGGTTGGCCTGGGACTTTGCCCAGCCTCAGTCCAACCTCTACGACATTTTCACCGATCCGCTGCCCGCCACAGCAGTCGCCGCATATCCTGACAGTCGCACCCCTCCAGTGCAATAAGTGACTTGCACGCGAGAGTGCCGTCCCGGGAAGCATATCTACCGAACGGAGCTGTTTGTGCTCTCACACTCGAACCAAAGCACCCAGGCTTCCCAGCCGAGGAAAATAGCTAACCAAAAGCAAATCATAGCGGCGTACGGCCAGTAATTGCTCATGATCACCTCTCAATCTCATGATATCCGTGGCGGATGCCCCGGAATCATGAGTGCCTGTGTAGCAGACGGCACAATGGCACGTCGACATGTCGGGGACTGATTGGCAATTCGGGTACAGTCGAAGCTTGCCTAACCTTGTATACCGAAATGAACTTCCAGGTTTTCCCAGCTCTCATCCATGGCGTAAGCAGCGGAAAGGCGGGGAATGCCGATATGGCCAAAATAGTACGAGAGTTGCCGCTCGGCTGCCTCTTCGTCACGTCCGGCAATCCGATTGATATACAGGGCGGACGCAAGTCCGGTCCGATCGGAGCCCGCTTGGCAATGAATGAGGATGGGCTTCGGAAGGCTTGCCATCAGTGCAACAAGCTGATCGGCCCGCTCGGGTGGGAGAACATTGGAAGCAGACATCGGGAAGTCGACGTGATCGACGCCAAGTTTGCCCGCGGTCGCCAGTTCCGCCGAATACCATGTTCCCTTGTCGCCACTTGACCGCAAATTGATGATCGATTTGATGCCGTGTTTGGCGACATATCTTTCCAATTGCCGAGGCGTCGGTTGAGCCGAGCGATATAACTGACCTTCGATCACCGTGTGAAAATTGCCGGCAAGTTGAAGATACAGCGGATAGACGCCGATCGCCGTTCCCAGAGTAAACACGCAGGCAAAAATCAACGAAGTACGTTTCGACATTTATTTCCGCAGGCTTTGAGAACTTGCGGCTTAATGCCAGTCGAGGCTGACAGAGACCTGAAGAGTGCGGCTAGAGCGCCGGGAGCCGGACCGAAATTTTGACGCCAGGATCGTTGTCATCGATCTCGATGCGGGCCGCATGAAGATCGGCAATCGCCTTCACAAGGCTGAGCCCCAGACCACTGCCCGGTGCTGTCCGGCTCTTATCGAGACGGTAGAGCCGTCGGAATACCTTGTCGCGCTCGGCGGCGGGTATGCCTGGACCAGTGTCGGCGACCGAGACAATCGCAGCCTGGCCCTCGCGCCGCAGGGAAACGCTGATAACGGTGTCAGGCGGACAATGCGTAATTGCATTCTCAACGAGATTTACGACCATTTGAACCAGCAGCTCGCGGTCTCCATTGACATATGTCTGCTGGTATGGCTCGACGATCAGCCTTTGGTGATTGTCCTCAGCGACTTCTGCATAGACATCCTCAATGAGATCGAGGATTTCGCCGAGATCGATCGAGTTGAACCGGAGCCTCCGCGCTCCTGCTTCAATCTGCGAAATGCGCAACAACGCTTCAAACGTTGCATTTATCTGATCGCTTTCGTCATTGGCCTCATCAAGAAGCCTGGCAACGTCGTCTTGTTCGTCATGGGCTCTACGTGCTTCCTCGAGCGTCAGCCGCAGGCGATTGAGTGGCGTTTTGAGTTCATGTGCTATGTCGGCGCTGACTTGGCGCATTCCTTCGACCAGTCCTGCAAGCCGACTGAGCGCGTTATTGATCTGCTTGAAGACGTGGTCGAGATCGTCGTCGGCGTTTCGCAATGGTATCCGACTTTCCAATCGCCCGTTTGACACGTCCAGCATCGTCCGGGTAACGCCATCCAGGCGTCTTTGGGCACGTCTCGCAAGGAAAATGCCGCCGCCAATCGCGGCAAGGACAGCGAGGATCGCAGCCCAGATGAGGCTGACGAGCACGGTCCTCAGCATCGAGTCCATCTGGGCGAAGCTCCTGCCGACAACGAGCGTATTCTCGCCCAGCTTGGCCGTCTGGAGCCGGTAGACTGTGTCGCCCTTCAAGCCGATGTCGGCCGATTTCACGGTAAAGACGCCCTCAGGCAGTATGGGCGTTTTGAAGTTGCCGGCCAGTTTCTTTCCGGACCCGTCAATCAAGGAGTAAACCCCGTCGGCCGGTTTGAGATTTGCGTAGCTGTCGAGGGTCGTGACCAAGTCCTCAATGTCATCCGCCGCATAGGTGGACGAAACGACCTGGAACGTGTCGTTCAACGCGGTGTCGAGCTGGGCGTTAAGTCCGCTGCGGAGCAGGTGATACATGACGCCACCAGTTGCTACGACTGTCAGGATGAACAGCAGCGCGAATGATAGCGCCAGGCGAAACGGCGTGCTTCGTCTGAGGCTAGTTAGGCGCATGCAGGCTATATCCGGTATGGCGGACCGTATGCAGCAACTGCGCTTGAAACGGCTTGTCAATTTTTGCCCGAAGGCGGCTGATGTGCGTTTCAACGACGCTGGTTTTGGGATCGAAGTGGAAATCCCAGACCTTTTCGAGAAGCATGGTCTTGGTGAGCACGCGACCTTCTCCTCGCATCAGGACTTCGAGCAGTGTGAATTCCCTTGGTTGAAGCTCGATAGCCTGTCCAGCGCGCCTTGCCTGCCGTCGGATCAGGTCGAGTTCAAGATCGGCCACCTTTAGGACCGTCTTCTGCTCTTGCACCGGAGGACGTCGCGAGAGCGCATTGACCCTTGCGAGCAACTCCGAGAAGGCGAACGGCTTCACCAGATAGTCGTCGCCGCCCGCTTCCAGCCCTTCGACCCGATCATCAACGCCGCCGACCGACGTGAGAAAGAGGGCAGGGGTGCTGACCTTGGCAGCGCGCAGTGACCGGACGATCGACAAACCGTCCAATCCCGGAAGCATGCGATCTACGACGACGACGTCGTATTCCTCCCGTTGCGCTTGGAACAGGCCGTCTCTCCCGTCTTTCATGACATCGCAAACATGCCCCACTTCTCCGAAGCCCTTGGCGACGAAGTCAGCCGTCTTGCGATCGTCTTCGATAAGTAAAATCCGCATGAGATCCGCGTGCCACAGTTTCCTGACCGCTATCTGAACCCATTGGCCTTTCGACACTCTTTCGGAAACTATACAGATCCGTAACGTGACCGATCCAGCGACCTTACGAAACGGTATGGTTATGGCAAGGCGTCCGTATATAGCGCCTCATAGTGTCCGCCTGCTGTCGCTCTGGGCAGTGGAAAACTTCAAAGGACACTCACCATGAAAACGATTGTCGCCGCCGCTGTTCTCAACGGGGTCGCCGCGCTTGGCTTCCTCGCACTCTCCAATCCTGCATATTCGGCCGTTCCCTGTGAAGAAATGCTGAAGGATATGCGCGCTGCCAAGGCCGGGGCGAAGCTCAGTGACACAGACGTTCAAAAGGTCGACGACCTCGAAACGAAAGCCGTTGAACGCTGCAATGCCGACGATGACACCCGATCGGACAAGTTCCTTGCAGAAGCTATGAAGATCATGGGCAAGTAAAGGAGCGGGCAGATGAAAGCATTGGCACAGACTGCCCCCATAAACCGGGTCCCGGAGGTCACCGTCGATTTCTGGTTGATCAAGCTCATGGCCGTAACGATGGGCGAGACGGCAGCGGACTATCTCGCGGTAAACCTCGGTCTAGGCCTGACGGTGACGTCGATAATCATGACGGCGATCCTTGTCGTGGTCGTGGCGATCCAATTCGCGCAGAAGCGCTATGTGCCTGCGAGTTATTGGGCTGCAGTGGTGCTGATCAGCATTGTCGGTACGCTGATCACCGACAATCTGGTTGATAATTTCGGTGTGCCACTGGAGGCAACCACGATCGGATTTTCGATCGCCCTTGCTGTGACGTTCGCCGTCTGGTTTGCGTTCGAACGAACCTTGTCAATCCATACGATCTATACGACGCAACGCGAGGCGTTCTATTGGCTGGCTATCCTCTTCACCTTTGCGCTAGGCACTGCGGCGGGGGACCTGATCGCCGAGACTTTCGACTTTGGCTACCTGACTACAGCCTTTCTCTTCATGGCGGTCATCTGCGTTATGGCGGTGGCGTATGCTCTTGCGGGCCTTAACTCGATCGTGGCGTTCTGGCTTGCCTATATATTTACCCGCCCATTGGGTGCCTCTCTGGGTGACCTTCTGTCACAACCAGTCGAGTATGGCGGGTTGGGCTTCGGAACAGTCTACACGAGCTTGCTCTTTCTCGGGCTGATCGTTGCGATCGTCATCTACATGACACTGTCTCAAAGCTCGAGAGAGCCAACGCAGGCTACCCCATAGCTGTCGCAAAAACACATCGTCGGACTGATTGCCGGTTCAGGTGTTTGTCAGGCTTTGATGAAATTGGAACAGCCTCAGGCTTCATTCGTTGAGATTTGATAATGGCGCACATGAGCCAGTCGTCCTATACGCCAGCCCCATCGGTCACGGTGGTACTTGCATTGATCGTCGCATGGTTCGCGTTGTTAGCCGCGTTCTATCTCCATCCTTCTGTTGATGTCGAGGTGTCCTCATTCTTTTTCGCCGGTCCGCTATGTGAGGCAGCTCTTCCAGATTTTGTCTGCGGGTACTTTCCACTTCGTCGACTGCAGGCCCTCGAACAGGTACGGCAGACGCTGTACATGCTTCCCTACGCGGCAGCGGCGCTCATTGTCGCTTTGGCCGCAGCTGGCGTTTTTTCTAGGGACTTACGCAGGCATCTTCCAATGGGTAGGCTGCTGCTGGCCCTGATAACCCTATGCGTGGGGCCGGGCCTGATTGTAAACGGACTTCTGAAATCCTATTCGGGCAGGCCGCGGCCGGTGCAGACGAATCTCTTCGGCGGCCCCTTCGATTTTACTGCCGCCGGGACGTTCGCTGGCGAATGTACGAAGAACTGTTCGTTCGTCTCTGGCGAGGCCTCTGGGGCCGGGTGGCTGCTCTGTCTTCTCTTCCTGCTCCCCGTCCGAATGCGAATTTGGGTCGGACCGCCGCTGGTTGCGACCTCGTTGACAATGGCGGGGCTGCGGGTCGCCGTGGGATCGCACTACGCTTCTGATGTGTTGCTGGGCTGGCTGTTGCCAATCATACTCTTCATGGGCTTGCTAGTCGCCGAAGCTCGCCTAAATGAAATGCTCGCATGGTTTGACCGTTGAACGTTGGTAGATCGAGAAGAATTGCATGGTCGGGGCGACGGATACTATTACTCTCATCGGCGGTCCTTCCATTAAAGAGATACTGGAAACGATAGTCTATTCAAGATACCTAAAGCGAAGAGTGCGCCAAGCCTGAAACAAGGTGAACCTTCGGGGCTGGGACAACGCGGCAAGCGGCACCGACCTTTGCCATCCGATCAACTTCAACAGCCAGTCAGCCTGTGATAGTAATCTCGTATGAAAATCCTGATCGTTGAAGACAATAAAGAACTTGCCGATTGGCTCGGCAAGGCGCTTCGGCAAGCCCAATATGCAGTGGACATCGCCTTCGACGGCGAAGATGCCGAGTTGATGCTCAGGGTCGCGAGTTATTCGGCGGTCATTCTTGATCTCTCGCTTCCGAAGATCGATGGCATGACACTGTTGAAACGCATCC
Source organism: Rhizobium sp. IBUN (assembly GCF_000510625.1). Lineage (NCBI taxonomy): Bacteria > Pseudomonadati > Pseudomonadota > Alphaproteobacteria > Hyphomicrobiales > Rhizobiaceae > Rhizobium > Rhizobium sp. IBUN. The sequence goes on along the minus strand of NZ_AZNV01000009.1, from coordinate 95,617 downwards.
GTCAAAATGGCGAGAAGGTGCCCGTTATTATCTTGACGGCCAACGCCAGCCTCGACGGTCGGGTGGCCGGGCTTGATAGCGGCGCCGACGATTACCTCGCGAAACCCTTCGAAATCGCGGAACTGGAGGCCAGGATCAGAGCGGTCGTACGACGCGGGCAAGATAGGGCCGCGCCGGAAATCATCGTGGGCGATCTCAGATTTGCTGGTGCAACTCGTCAATTCTTCGTCGGCGATGAACTGCTAGTCCTTACCCCGCGCGAACACGCTGTGCTGGAATATTTGATTATGAAGGCGGGAACCACGGTGTCTAAAGCCAGGCTGTCCGAAAGCGTGTTCGGTTTCGACGACGAAGCCGACCCCACGGCGATCGAGATTTATGTTCACCGTCTGCGCAAGAAGCTTGATAGGAGCTCGGCGCAGATCGCGACGTTGCGTGGGCTCGGCTATCTGCTCCGAAATGCACAGTGACATGCGGCTGGCGTCGTACAACCATCCGTGGTCGGTTTTCAGGCGGCTTCGCGAGAGTCTACGTGCGCAGCTGCTCGCTTGGGTGGTTCTTACTCTTTTTGGCGCGATCTGCTTCAATCTTTACGACAGCTTTCGAACCGCCGATGCGGCATCAAAGCTGGTGACAGACCATACCCTACTTGCTTCCGCACGCGTCATCGCAGAAGCAGTGCGCGTTGACGCAGGAGGTACCGTAGAGGTTGATGTCCCGCCTGCGGCAATCGAAATGTTCGATACCGGATACGGGGATCAAGTCTTCTACCAAGTCATTACGGCCTGGGGAAATCTAGTCGCGGGATATCCCGAACTGCCATTGCCGACTATTGAACGGGTAGGGCAGGATCGCGCCTTTCGCAATGCCGGGGTACGAGCGCTCACGCTGAACCATCCGGTTGTTGGGCTCCCCAAAGACGGCGAAATCGCCGTGACAGTCGCGGTTACTCACAATGCTCAATATGCGTTGCGGCGCCGTCTATGGCTCTCGGATTTCACGAAGCAGGTTGTTCTTGTGCTGCTCGCCGGCGTTGTCACGATTGTTGGTCTCCAGCGTGGACTCGCCCCGGTGCTTAGGTTGCGTGATGCCGTTCGAGGACGAGGGCGAGATCGGCTCGACCCTTTGTCACCGTCGATGGTGCAGTCCGAGCTTCGCCCGCTCGTTGTCGCCCTCAATGACCATATGGAGCGGGTCCAGAATCAAATGGCCGCTCAACGGCGATTTGTCTCGAATGCAGCACATCAACTCCGTACGCCCCTGGCGCTTATTTCGACGCAGGCCAGCGTTGCGGCAAGGGAACAAGACCCGAAGCACCGGGATGAGGCGCTGCAGGCGCTTCGCAACAGCACCCGACAGATATCGCGGCTTGCCAGTCAGTTGCTAACCCTGTCGCGGGCAGAACCAGGAAGTCGACGGCCGCGTGCTGACGTTGTCGATCTCAGTGTGGCGGCAAGGGAGGTGCTTGGGGTGCACGCAGAGGAAGCGCTTCGCCGTGGCATCGACATAGGGCTGGAGGAGAACGGCTCCGTCAAAGTTGAAGGCGACGGCACCATGTTACGGGAGATGTTGGTAAACCTCGTGGACAACGCCATCCGATATACACCAGCGCCAGGTCAGGTGACCGTGTCTGTAACGCGCGAGGGAGATACAGCTGTACTTCGTGTCGAGGACAACGGACCCGGAATTCATCCAATGGAGCATGAGCATGTCTTTGAGCGCTTCTATCGGATTATTGGCACTCAAGGGGAGGGCAGCGGTTTAGGGCTAGCCATCGTGCTTGAGGTTGCGGCAGGCGCTGGTGGTACCGTTTCGCTCGACGAAGCGAAGGGTAGAGGATTGGTGGTCACCGTTCGACTGCCTGTGAGCACAGAAAACTGAGTTTCTTGCAGTTAGCTTGAGCCCCCTGCCTCGTGACAGGCGCACCTGCAAGGCAAGGGCGTCTCGGTCCGTGTTGGAACTGCGCTATGGTGCTCGAGGCTGTTCCGGCAAGCTTGCAGGCAGCCGCCGCTCCCCATTGGCGTGGAAGCGGCGGCGTTCTTTACTTCACGTTTTGCACGAACTCCGTGGTGTAGGTCTTTGACAGATCGATCTGCTTGTCCTTCAGCGATTTCGAAAAGCCCTTAAGCACGGCGAGAACGGTTTCCGGACCGTCCTTCGGCATCACGCCGTCAGCCGTGAACATGGCCTTTCCCCCGTCAAGAGCCTTGATGTACCCGTCCTTGTCGCTGACATAGAAGTCCTTCGGCATTTTCTCGGTGATCTCAGCCCCGCTATGGGTGTTGATGAACTTCAGAGTCTTCACGAAGGCGTTGGCAAGCTTCTGTGCCTCGTCTTTGTGTTCTTCGACCCAAGAGGTTTCCATATAGAGAGATGCTGCGGGATAGGTGCCGCCAAGGGCCGCACGGGTATTCTCCATTGTGCGCATGTCAACCAGAATGCTGGCTTCACCGGTCTTCAGGAGACGCGTGATCGTCGGTTCCGTTGTCATGCCGGCCTGGATTTTGTCCTGCTGCATGGCGGCAATGAAAGTGGCACCCGCGCCGACCGGGACGGATGTGATCTCCGAGAGGTCCAATCCATTCTTGACGGCAAGATACTGCGTCAGGAAGTTGGTCGAGGATCCCAGTCCGGTCACGCCGAGGCTCTTCCCCTTGAAGTCGGCGACTGACTTGATTTCGGCATGCTTCGTGGAAACGAGTTCGACTTCTCCGGGCGCCTGGCTGAACTGGACGACGGATTCCACAAACTTGCCTTTGCCCTGGAGGTCGATGCAGTGGTCGTAGAAGCCCACGACGCCTTGGACTGCTCCCGCCAGCAGCTGGTTTTCCGCGTCGACGCCGGCTGGCTCGTTGAGGAGTTCAACGTCGAGCCCTTCGTCCTTGAAGTATCCAAGCGACTCCGCGAGCTTGGCGGGCAGGTATATCTGCTTTTCGTAACCGCCGACCATAAGGGTGATCTTGTCGGCCGCACTGGCGGCGCGCACCCCAAACGATGTTCCGGCGACGAGTACTGAGAACGCAATGGTGTGAATAAGTCCGCGTGCTATACGCATTATAGTCTCTCCTCCTGATGGGTGAATACATCGCTTCCGCTCACGTTGATCATGTCTCCTCCACGATGCAGTATGTGCGTATCGCGACGAACCTTTCAGCAAGCTTTCGGGATACTTTACAAATCGGTAAGAATCCGAGGAGCTTCGTGCGGCTTGATGGTCTGGGTCCGCGGCGCTGATGTGGGGGCATGCGATGACCAACATCAAGAGTGAGCCTCACAGTAACCGCTGTTCTCTCCCCACGTTGCCCTTTGCGGCCTGATCTGTGATCGACATCCCATGGGTGAGCGGGAAGGAGTTTCTCCATGGAGACTACATTGGAGGTTCTCACAGCGCGTCGTGGACGGCGTGATTTCAATCGCCAATGGCCTGACGAGATCAAGGCGCAGATCGTGTCGGAGAGCTTGCGGCCGGGTGTGACGGTGAATGAGATCGCGGCGCGCCACGGGCTGAAGGCCAACCATCTATCGTCCTGGAGAACCATGGCTCGTCAGGGCAAGCTGGTTTTACCTGCGCCGGAGGATGCGGTCGAATTCGCCGCCATAGTTGTCGAAAAGCCCGTGCAAGAACCTCAGCCGGTCAAAACGGTATCCCGCGCCGAGATCGTCCTCGGCCCGGTGACGATCCGCCTTGAGGAAGGTGCGTCTGTGGCCAGAATTGCCGCTGTTGCCCGCGCATTGGCGGCGGCGACATGATCTTTCCGTCGAACCGCGTCCGGATCATGGTGGCGACCAAGCCCGTGGACTTCCGCAAGGGGCACGATGGGTTGGCGGCGCTGGTGAAGAACGAGCTGCACAAGGACCCTTTTACCGGAACCGTCTTCGTGTTCCGGTCGCGCAAGGCAGATCGTTTGAAGCTGATTTACTGGGATGGCAGCGGTATCGTGTTGGCCTACAAAAGGCTGGAAGAGCACACGTTCACCTGGCCCGGTATCAAGGATGGGCTGATGACACTGACGCATGCCCAGTTCGAGGCGCTGTTTGCGGGGCTCGTTGGCGACGCGTCCGTGCTGTGGAGACGAGAACGCCGGAGACCGTCGAATAGCTGCGGCACGATGACTCACGGCTCCAGATTCTGAAGGCAACATGGACTGGAATTTGGTAGTTTCCGGTCATGCTGAACGCCGCTGATCTTCCCGATGACATTGCCGCCCTGAAGGCGATGCTGATTGCGGCGACAGCACGCGAAGCGGAGACGGTTGCGCAGATCGCCCGCAAGGATGAGCGGATCGAACGGCTTGAGAAGCTGGTCGCCGCCTTCAAGCAGGCAGCCTTCGGGCGCAAATCCGAGAAGACCGACCCCGATCAATTCGATCTGGCACTGGAAGACCTGGAAACGGCCATGGCCGCGATCCATGCCGAGGATGAGGCCGATGCTAGCTTGGCTGGCGGAAGCAGGATTGCCAAGCCCCGCGCGGCCAATCGCGGTTCGCTCCCAAAACATCTTCCCCGTATTGAAGAGGTCATCGAGCCGGACAGCCTGGTCTGTGCCTGCGGCGGCGGCCTGCATTGCATTGGCGAGGATGTCTCAGAGCGACTGGATGTGGTCCCGGCTCAGTTCCGCGTCATCGTCACGCGCCGTCCTAAATATGCGTGCCGTGCCTGCACCGACGGTGTCGTTCAAGCTCCGGCTCCGGCACGGCTGATCCAGGCGGGTCTGCCGACGGAGGCCACGGTCGCCCACGTGCTGGTTTCCAAATATGCCGATCATCTGCCGCTTTATCGGCAGGCACAGATCATGAGCCGCCAGGGCATCGATCTCGACCGCTCCACGCTCGCCGATTGGGTCTGACGGGCCACCTACGAACTGCGGCCTGTCTTTGACGTTCTGATGGCGGACCTGAAGCGGTCAACCAAGCTCTTCATGGACGAGACGCGTGCTCCGGTTCTCGATCCCGGCTCTCGCAAGACGAAGACTGGATACTTCTGGGCATTGGCGCGGGATGATCGACCGTGGAACGGCGGCGCACCACCGGGCGTGGCCTTTACCTACGCATCCGGTCGCGGCGGGCACCATGCCGAACCGATATTGCAGGGCTTCTCCGGCATTCTGCAGGTCGATGGCTATGCCGGATACAACAGATTGATTGCGCCAGAGCGGACCGGTCTCGACATTCGTCTTGCCTATTGTTGGGCCCACGCTCGGCGCAAACTCATCGAGATCACGCGCAACGGATCAGCACCGATTGCCGAAGATGGCGTGAAGCGGATTGGCGAACTCTATCGGATCGAGGCGGAATTGCGCGGCCTCGATCCCCAGGCCCGGCTGGCTGGACGGCGCGAACGATCTGCGCCGCTCGTCGCCGACATGCAGACCTGGCTCATCCATCACCGCGCTCGTGTAGCGACAAAGTCCCCACTCGGCGAAGCCCTGGCTTACATCGCCAAATACTGGGATGGTCTCCAGCTCTACCTGACAGACGGTCGCATCGAGATCGACAACAACAGCGTCGAGCGGACCATCAGACCAATTGCCCTCAATCGCAAGAATGCACTCTTTGCCGGACACGATGCCGGGGCCGAGAACTGGGCGACAATCGCCTCTCTCATCGAGACCTGTAAGCTCAATGCCGTTAACCCATTCGCCTATCTGACAGCGACGCTGAGGGCCATCGTCAACGACCACAAGCAGAGCAGGATCGATGAACTTTTGCCGTGGAACTATCCGACACAGACAGCCGGAAAGTCCTGTCGGTAAGAAGATGGTGGTTGTAGCATCATGACCTGTGGTAGTTCATGGGCATGATCAACAAGAGACACCACCTTTGGCCCGGCGTCCCGCTCGCTTTGGGTTCAGCCGTTCTGTTTGGGGCCTCCGCGCCACTCTCCAAGCTGCTGATGGGGTCAATCGATCCCTGGCTGTTGGCAGGAATTCTATACTTGGGAGCCGGATTTGGCCTCGCCATCCTCAGTTCAGGCCGCCGCGTGATCGGACTGCCAAATGTCGAGGCTCCACTCCAAGGAACAGATACTCCCTGGTTGTTCCTGGTCGTCCTTTTTGGTGGCGTGCTCGGTCCGCTGCTTTTGATGCTGGGACTTGCTCGCACCTCGGCATCGTCGGGTTCGCTGCTGCTCAATCTTGAGGGATTGGCGACCATGGGCATTGCGTGGCTTGTCTTCCGTGAGAACGTTGATCGGCGACTATTGCTGGGTGCAGCCGCCATTCTCGCAGGCGCTCTGCTTCTGTCATGGAACGGCGGCAAACTCCAACTCGATGTTGGTGGCCTGCTTATCGCGGCAGCATGCTTGTCATGGGGTATCGACAACAACCTCACGCGCAAGCTGTCATCGGCTGATCCAGTTCAAATCGCGATGATCAAAGGGCTTGTCGCCGGTGCGACCAATCTTGTGTTAGCCATCCTGTTTGGCGCATCCCTGCCTGGCCCCGCTCTTGTCTTGGCCGGTGCTTTCGTTGGCTTCCTCGGCGTGGGTGTCAGCCTTGTGATGTTCATGCTCGGGCTTCGACATCTTGGGACCGCTCGGACAGGAGCCTACTTCTCGCTGGCTCCCTTCATCGGCGCGGCTCTTGCAGTGCCTGTTTTGGGCGAATCTATCACGATTCAGCTTATTGGTGCGGGAACCCTCATGGGGATTGGCTTGTGGCTTCATTTGGCCGAGCGCCACGATCACGAACACTTGCACGACGTGCTGGAGCACGAGCACGCGCATGTCCATGACGAGCATCACCAGCATGTCCATGACGGACCATTCACTGAACCGCATTCACACTGGCACAGGCACGAACCGCTTAGGCACAAGCACGCACATTACCCTGATCTGCACCATCGTCATTCACATAAATAGCGCCGGTGCGGAAATCCTGGACGTCAATGGTCGGCCGCATGTGTGTGCGGCACACCGCTTACGCCTCACATTTGAAGGTGGTCAGTTAAATGTCGAATCGGTATGCGCAGCGCCGGAGCTACCGAGCGAGCGCAGAGAACCGATTGGTCCAATTAGAATTGTATGCTGCCAGACTATCGCTGTTACCTTTCGGGGGACAGCAATGTAAACAGCGGATAGGGGCGCTTAACAGCTGCAGCGTTGCACGCTGGGACCGGATCTCAACGCGTGAGCAATAGGGGAACGGCTAGCACCAAAAAAATAGGGCCATCGATAGCCGAGGCCCAAGGTTGGAGGTCCGAAACCTCCAGAGGGGAACGATCAGTGTGTGGGATGGGAGGTGTTACGCCACATTCATCACTGACCGCACAACATATACGCGCATTTCTTTGAGCTAGCAATGATCCAGGGCCATCTATTCGCATTCGTGAACACGTATAGGTAAGCTTCGGCCCATTCCCGCTTTCAAGGCGTGGCCCTTCCGTGGGGCCGGGTCCTTTCGAACCCAGCCCCATGGCCCTTGGGAGGACTTGCTACTCATTGCGTGTCGATGTGTTGTTGCGGACGCCATTTGGCGAGCCTGTTTTCGATCAACGTCATGATGAATTCCGCGAAAAGCGTAACGACCATCACAAGGAGGATCGCGGCGTACATCCCGGCGGCGTCAAACGTTCCCTTCGCAATCGAAATCAGCTGGCCGATGCCGAACCGCGCACCGACAAACTCGCCGACGATTGCACCGATGATTGCGAAGCCGAATGATACGTGCAGGCTGGCGAAAATCCAGCTCATGGCAGACGGGATGACGACCGTCCGCGTTACCTGCCAGTCGGACGCGCCGAGGATGCGAGCGTTTGCAATCATGTTCCGGTCTGCTTCGCGGACGCCCTGGAAGGCGTTGGCGAACACCACGAAGAACACCATGATGAAGGCGAGAGCGACCTTGGACGGCAGCCCAAGGCCCATGATCATGATGAAGATCGGCGCGAGAACAACACGCGGGATCGAGTTGATCGCCTTGATGTAGACCGAGAAAATGTCCGACAGGAACTTGTTGCGGCCAAGTCCGATGCCGACGAACACGCCGGTGATCGATCCCGCGAAGAACCCGATCAGGGCCTCTTCCATTGTGACCCAGAGATTGTACCAGAGCGAGCCTTCGGTGGTCCCCTGCGTCGCCCATTCGTAGAGCCTCGCCATCACGTCGCTTGGGCTCGAATAGAAGAACGGATCGATCCAGTGCATATTGGAGGAGAGCTCCCACATGCCGACGACAGCTACCAGAATGAATACCTGCCAGAAGAGAACGAGGTTCTTCCGGCGTTTGATCGCCTTCACGGCAGAAGCTTCAATTTCGGCGTCAGAAGTGCCTGCGGAAAAAATCGGCGCGGTTCCGGCCTCGAAAGTCGTATGAGCCATGTCTGATTTCCTCCTTTACGCGGCTTCGCTTGCGCGCCGATAGCTGGTTTCGACCTCTTGCCGCAGGTCGTCCCAAATCGTCTTGCAGTAGTCGATGAAGGCCTGGTCGTAACGGATCTCGGACACGACGCGCGGGCGGGGCAGGTCGATCGTGTAAACCGACTTCACGGTCGCCGGACCAGCAGTCAATACGTAAACCCTGTCGGCAAGTGCTATGGCTTCTTCGAGGTCATGCGTGACGAAAATGACTGATGCTTTCCGATCCGCCCAAAGCTTGAGAAGTTCTTCGTGCATCACAGTGCGCGTCTGCACATCCAAGGCCGAGAACGGCTCGTCCATCAGCAGGATTTCAGGTTCGTTGATGAACGTCTGCGCGAGCGAAACGCGCTTGCGCATTCCACCGGACAACTGATGGGGATAGTGATGGATGAACTTGGATAGCCCGACGCGTGCGAGCCAATCCTTTGCGCCTTTCTCGGCTTCAGCCCGCGACTTGCCACGGAAGAGCGGGCCGGACATGACGTTGTCGAGGACATTTTTCCAGGGGAAGAGAGCGTCGGTCTGGAAAACGAAGCCAACACGAGGGTCTATGCCGTTGATTGGGCCGCCCATCAAGCGAACTTCACCTGCACTGGGCTTGGCGAGACCTGTGACCAGATTGAGAGTGGTCGACTTGCCGCAACCCGTTGGGCCGACGACCGCAACGAACTCTCCGCGGCCAACCGTCATGTTGAATTCGCGCAGTGCCGTCAATGACTTTCCGGTCGGGGAAACAAAGCGACGGCTAACATTGATCAGCTCGATCGCCGGGATCTGCTTGTTGTCCTGATTCATTGTGATACCTGTGCGTGGTTTTGGGGGCGCACGCGCGATGCCCAGGGTGGGAGCCACTTCCGACTGGACGGAAGTGGCGCAACGTGATTTACTTTACGTTCTTTACGAACTCAGTCGTGTAAGTCTTTGACAAGTCGATCTGCTTGCCTTTGACGTTCTTCGAGAATTCCGAAAGGACCGCGAGGACTGTCTTGGGACCGTCTTCCGGCATCACGCCATCTGGCGTGAACATTCCCTTGCCCTGATCGAGTGCCTTGACATACCCGTCCTTGTCGCCGACGTAGAAGTCCTTAGGCATCTTGTCAGCGATCTCGGCCGCCGAGTGCGTGTTGATGTAGCGGAGCGTCTTCACGAAAGCATTGGCCAGCTTCTGGGCCTCGTCCTTGTGAGCATCCGCCCAGGAGGTTTCAACGTAAAAGGATGCCGCCGGGTAGGTGCCGCCAAGCGCCTGTCGAGTAGCCTCTACTGTGCGCATATCCACCAGAACCGTCGCTTCTCCGGTTTTCAGCATGCGCGAGATCGTCGGCTCGGTCGTCATCCCACCCTGGATCTGATCCTGCTGCATGGCGGCGATGAACGTCGCGCCTGCGCCTACGGGGATGGTGACGACGTCGCCGGGCTGCAACCCAGCCTTCGAGGCCATGTAGAGGGTCAAGAAATTGGTGGACGAGCCAAGGCCCGTTACGCCAAGGCTCTTACCTTTGAAGTCTGCCGGCGACTTGATGTCCGGCTGCTTCGTGGAGACGAGTTCAACTTCACCTGGTGCCTGACTGAACTGGACGATGGACTCGACAAACTTGCCCTTGGCCTGAAGGTCGACACAGTGGTCGTAGAAACCAACAACGCCCTGGACGGCACCGGCGAGCAATTGGTTCTCGGCGTCGACGCCTGCTGCTTCATTCAGAAGCTCGACGTCCAGGCCTTCATCCTTGAAGTATCCGAGGGACTCGGCGAGCTTTGCGGGCAGGTAGATTTGCTTCTCGTAACCACCAACCATGATGGTGATCTTGTCAGCGGCGCGGGCCGTGGATGCACCGAACGACGCGGCGGCGACCATTGCGGAAACAGCGATGCTATTAAAAAGACTGCGTGACGAACGCATTTAGGTCTCCTCCAGTATGAGTTACGCATCGCCTGTCATCACGATACATGTGCTTCCTCCACGATGCAGCTCGTTGGTAGCCGCTCGAAGCTTTCAACTAGCTTTCAGTGGTTCTGCTAGCTCGATAGGGCCTTCGTAGAAAAGCACAAACTTACGAAAGCGTATAATCGCGGACAGAGTGCGGAGATTTTAAGGGCCGAAGTTCTTTGGGATCGCCACGACCCCCGAGCCCTCGATGAATTTCGTTCCCGCCCAGAAACCCTTGCAAGTCCGGCATGTGCCGGCCCAGCCCCGAACCTTTCTGATCAACCTCGATCGGTCAACGGATCGAGGAAAACGCATGGCATTTCTTCTCAGCCACATCGGACTCGATTTCGAAAGGGTATCAGCGATAGACGGGGCCAAGCTCCAGCTGCCAATCGATGAATTCGACGGGCGCGGCTATCTCCTGCGACACGGACGCAGACCAAATCCCTACGAAATCGGCTGTTTTCTCAGCCACGTCGAGTGCGCGCGGCGACTCCTGGCGTCAGCCGACGAGCATGCCTTAGTTCTCGAAGACGATCTCAATTTCGACCGGGATTTTGTGGCTGTCGTCAGCGAGGTCCTTGCTAGAGGAGATCAATGGGACATCGTTAGGCTATCAACGGTCAACATTGGAAAGAAGCATAGAGTCCGTCGCCTCACGGCGCGGCATTCTCTGGCGATCGCCCTTACACGGGAGAAAGGATCGGGGGCATATCTGATAAATCGCCGAGCCGCCGAGTGGATAACGCAAAGTCTTTTGCCAATGCATCTGCCGTATGATCTGGCATTCGATCGGGAGTATTTGGTTGGGCTAAGGGCGTTCTTCGTTGATCCACCACCTGCCAGCCAAGATGCCGAGCCCGGATCCGAAATCCAAAAGAAAATCTCGACCTACAAGTTGGGCTGGCGCAGGCCGCCAACCGTTCTCCCGTATCGGGCAGGGATCGAAATTGCACGTTTCGTTGTTCGATCCGTTCGCTTGCTTGGGCACAGAATGACGGATTGAATTCCTGCCCCTCTTACGGGGGGGGCCGGAGTGACACTGCTTGTCTGCTCGAATGCAGCACCATATCCGTGCGTAATCGGTCCATGATGGCATGGGAGAACGAACATGAGGGAACCAGATCAGTTCGATAGAGAGCGCGAGCGGACGCAGTACCAAGGTCGTCATACGCCCATTTCATCCGAGCACAGGGGCATCTCATTGTGGTCCACCGTGCTCCTTGGCCTACTTCTGATGCTTATCGTCCTACTGGTGGCCAATTCCTGGCGGGGCACCCTGACTGTAGCACCCCTCAGGCTACCTTTGTACTCGACGAATGAATAAGAGTTTTGGCATCCACTCAGTATTGCAGCGTTGATCGTTGTCGATCGGCTTGTTTGAGATTTTTTTGAGACTCGTAGTCCGTCCCACTTGAGGCGCCCCCGGCTATGTACGCTGATGCAATGCCTTTTTAAAAGTCCCAATCGTCGTCTTCGGTCGCGACTGCCTTGCCGATGACATAGGACGAGCCCGATCCGGAGAAAAAGTCATGGTTCTCGTCGGCGTTTGGCGACAGGGCCGAGAGAATTGCTTCGGGATCGGGGTCTTTCAGTGCCTGGCGATGGTCCCGGGGACGTCGCGCTCAGGAGCGACGATTGTGGGTGCGTTGTTGCTTGGTGCCGACAAGCGCGCCGCCGCCGAGTTCTCGTTCTTTCTTGCCATGCCTACGATGCTCGGCGCGTTCACCCTTGACCTCTACAAGAGTCGCCATGAGCTAACCTCCGATCAGGGGCTTTTGGTGGTCGTTGAGTTCGTTGCGGCTTTTGTCGTCGCCCTGTTCGTCGTCCGCCGACTTCTGGAGTTCGTATCCCGACGCGGATATGCGGTGTTCGGCTGGTGGAGGATTCTCGTTGGGATATCCGGCCTAGTCCTCTTGAAGATAATCCCGTAGTCAATCGCCTTTTAAGGCATTCCGGCTGTTTAACTCGGATTACTCAGTCGCCTCAGGAATATCGACGACATCCGATGGTCTTTGATGACGTCTTCCTCGCTGCTTCCGATGCACATGGGAATGTCTGTTGGATTTAGATTGAATAGGCGGATCTACCGTCGCTCGTCCCGAAGGTGCAGACAGCAACATAAGTCGACGGTCGCTACAATCGTGGATTTCAACGCTGCGTCTTCTTAATTGGCACGCTATGGGGTCGCGCGGGCGACTTAACGCTGTCGGGGTCGGCCCGTGAAGTGCACCCCGATTTTGGGTCAGCGGGAGCTGGAATTTTCCGGGGTTCAGGCTCAGTTCGGCGGGGGTGAAGGCACAAGGAATGCAGGTGGATTGCGGTCGCCATCTCGAAATCCCAAAGCTGTGTGAATCTGGCTGACTACCGCCGCGCCTTCGCCCACAGCTGCTGCCACCCGCTTGGTGGAGCCTGCTCTTACATCTCCAATGGCAAAAATGTTCGGTATGCTGGTTTCGAGGGCCAGAGCTGCTCGGCCCACCTCTTGTTCGACGAAGGGATCGAAAGCAGCTCCCGTTACGATGAATCCGGCGCGGTCCGTAATAATATGCGGGCATAGCCAGCCGGTGTTAGGATCAGCACCAATGAACATGAAAAGCTGGCGGACTTCGAATTCCGTCTCTCTTGCGGACTTCAAGTTTCTGATCTTCACTGCCAGAAGCGACGCATCCCCCGATAAGGAGGCTACCTCGCATCCGACGTGCATCACGACATTCGGGAGGGCAGCAATCCGCTCAATCAGGTAGGTCGACATCGTATCCGCGAGGTCCCTTCGGATCACCAGATGGAGACGGCTGACCTTGGGGGCCAAATAGGCGATTGCCTGACCAGCAGAGTTGCCCCCACCGACGACGACAATATCCCGGTTCTCACACCACTTTGCTTCGATGGGCGTTGCCCAGTACGACACGCCGGCACCCTCGAAGTCCGAGACATTCGAGATACTCGGTCTGCGATATCGTGCTCCAGATGCAACCACGACCGTTCTCGCCATTATTGCTCGCCGGTCGGTCGTGCGAAGATTGATTAGACCATCGCGCCGACTGCCGGGAACGGGCGGTGACATCTCAGAAATTCTCAAGGGCAGGGCTACTTCAGCGCCAAACTTCAGGGCCTGATTGAGTGCTCGACCGGCCAGGGCCTGGCCCGAGATGCCGGTCGGAAAGCCCAAGTAGTTTTCGATGCGGGAAGAACTACCTGCTTGTCCTCCTGCGGAACGTTCGTCCAGGACAATAACGCTCAGGCCTTCAGAGGCGGCATAGACCGCCGCAGCCAGTCCCGAGGGACCCGCCCCGACGATCGCAGTGTCGTACACCATCTCCGGGTCCAGTTCCGGTGTAATCCCCAGACAGCATGCTACCTCCGCGTCGGTGGGCTTTTTCAGGACGGTCCCATTTGGGCAAACCATGACCGGTAGATCGCTGTCCCGCATACCCAGGCGCTCCACCAGATCGTGACCCTCGCCCGAACTGGACGCATCGACCACAACGTAGGGGTATCCGTTCCGGGAGAGGAAGATTTGAAGGGCACGCAAATCCGAGTTTCCATCGTGTCCAATCAGCACGGTGCCGGAATTCCCGGTGTCGATGAGCGCGACGCGTCGAAGAATGTAGGCCCGCATGATGATTTCGCCGACCTCGGCCGAGCCGATGATGAGCGCCTTGACGTGCGTGGCGTCAAAGGGGATGGCGACGCAACCATGGTGGCCAGCCCGTGAACCCGCCATAGCAGGCCGTCCCGACAATTGATTGAGTTCCCCTGAGAAGTGGCCCACCCCATGCGACACGATTGCGGTCTCCGAGTGGGAGCCAATTTTCCCGAAGACATCAAGCCGCCCAGAAAGGACCAGCCAAGCCGGGACTTGCCGGTCACCAATCGATGAGACCTGTTCTCCAGGACCAAACGTCTTTGGCTCCCCGCTGGCGAATCTTTTGGCTACTTCTATCTGCAATGGGGTCAGGACGGGAAACAGCTGGGCTTGGCGAGAGTGGACGTCCATTCACTCAACCTCCTGTCTAATAAAACTGCGGAATCGGTCCGACCTGAGGGGTCTGATCAGGAAGGTCAATCATTGTCTCATCCACGTAGCACCAACCCCAGCCTTCCGGCGGATCGTAGCCTTCGATGATGGGATGGCCGGTGCTCCGGAAATGCGCCGTCGCATGCTTGCCGACTGATTGATCGCAGCATCCAACGTGTCCGCATTCACGGCACAGTCGCAAGTGGACCCAAGATTGTCCGATTGCCAGGCATTCTTCACACCCCATGGTCTTGGGCTTGACGGATCGAACGGAGTTCTGATGGCTGCAACGCGTCATTTGAAATCCTATCCTGTCGTTGGATCTCAGCTAACATACCTGAGAACGCCACGTTGGTCAGTCATACGCAAGTGTTATGGTGACCGCTTCACTTGCCGTCCATCGAACTGAGCCGGGTTAGACTGCCTCACTCGACCGTGTGCTAGCCATTTGAAACGTAAGAATGCAGAAATTGCAAAAGACGAGCGCTTTTTGGTGAAGATCATGGGCAAACCCACGTTGGCTTTGCGGGTAAAGCCTTGGTCACGCGTTTGGCAGTTCAGCACGTGGCAAACCGGGGTAAAGTCGCGACGGAGCGCGAAGCCGTGAACGTATTTGCCCGCCCCTGGGTGCCTCAGCTGCCTCATTGTTGAACGCCGCCTTGACAAACGTGTCGTTGAAAGTCGCTGCTTGCGGATAGATTTTGCTGTTGTTGTTTCGGCTGCCGCGTCTCGCGCGGCAGCCTTCAATTAAAGTGCGCGGAGATCTTCAGCCGCTGTTTTACCGGAACGCCGATCTTGCGTCGGTTCGAAACTGACTTTCTGACCGTCCTTGAGGCCTGAAAGCCCGGAACGCTCTACTGCCGAGATATGCACGAACACATCGGGAGAGCCATTATCGGGAGCGATGAAACCATAGCCCTTTTCAGAGTTGAACCATTTCACTGTACCAGTAGCCAATGTAAGTCCTCGGTTGATTTGCGATCAGCAAAATAGTCACGAAGGCCCGTTTGGCAAGATGCACGGTTTAGTTTGGGGGAGTTGACTCTCCGGAAATGTCCGAAGACGAGGCCATTGAACATGGACAAAACAATATGGGCGCTCAACCCGATTGGGGAGCGCCCATATGTTTGCAAGCGACAAAAACCAACTGCGTGGCAGGTTGCTTGCTTGAGTCGTCCATCTATCGACGGAATCCGAGTCTGGCAACACCAGTTACTGCAGCGCAGCTATGCATTGCCCATCGTTTTCGTCCTCGCCCCCAACCATCGTCGTCAGAAGTCAACTACGACTGACCGAGCGCTGCGGTTGGCCGGTCCGTGATACACCGCCTCTATGTTGTTCCCGTCTGGGTCAAGCAGGAAGGCGGCGTAGTATCCCGGGTGATATGATCGTTCGCCCGGTTTACCGTTGTCGGTACCGCCGTTGGCGATGCCCGCGCTGTGGAATGCGTCGACAGTGGCACGATCCTTTGCCTGAAAGGCCAAATGATGCCGCCCAGTCAGCTCCCCGAGGGCAGCGTCGCTGTCTCGGGATGAAATGAAGAGTTCGTCAGCCCAGAAATAGTCATCGGCCTCACCACCAATTGGAATTTCGAGTACCTCTAGAAGTGGGAGGTAAAAGGCGCGGCTTGCCGGAAGATCGGCTACGACCAATTGGATGTGATCGATTAGTCGGCCACGATGAAGTTGGGCAGTGTCCATTTCGACGCCTCCAATTCGGCAAGATAACGAAACGGCAGGAGGCGGTTTCGGTTCCATGTTTCGCCGTGATTTCGGTGGAAGTCGACATCCCCTTATTGTCGTTACCGCTCGAGCGCAGCGTTGCACGATTCATAAATCCCCAAGGGTGGCAGACGATCAGGGACCGGTGGTCCAAGCGGTGAAAATCGCAAAGTGATCGGAGTGTCGATCAGCGGCTGGTCGTCATCGAAGTTGCCGTTACTGGCCGCATCGTAGGTATTCAGGCTCCTTCCGCCGCGCGTGCCGTAAGCCGTCAATTGAACCAATATCACTTGAGCGCGCTGCGTGACTATCAAGTTGGCCCCGGTTGCTTTGGAACAAACCCAACGCCAAATCCGAACAAGCGGCCAATCTTTTCCAACGTTTCGAGCGAGGGCAGCATCTATCCGGCCACCATGGGCATGCTGCCGACCTTCCTTGCCAAGATCGCCCGCAATCCCCATGTCCGCATCTACCGCTGGCCGCGATGATATCGTCGACATCGCACGGTCGCTGGCAAGGCCAAGGCGGTAAGACACCTCCCGCGACTTCGACGACTGTGTTCTTGTAGTTCTGAGCTGTCGCGGACAAGTCCGATTGGTCTGTTAGGACTGGAAGGTTAGTTGCGGTATCAGCGGCCGCCTTAATGTGGACTTGCTCAAAGATGAGACTGGCCGGAAGGTGCGGCCGAGGGAGTTTGACCGCACTGTGCGCGCTCTCGTCGTCAATGGCTTCTGCTCCCTGACGTCTCAGAAAGTGCACTGCGAAGAAAGCCTTTGGCTAACCTAGGAGGGTGCAATGCAGCGAAGCGGCGAGCTCGATTTCAGAACGATGTCCAAAGCCGTTCGGGCGTGGTTTCTTTACTACGAGGAGAGCCCTGATGAGAGGGCGTCGAACGTGCTATCCAGCGCGGCGATAGAGTTTTACAACGACGGCTATCGTAATGCTGAGGACATCGCAGCGATGCTGATCGGCACCTACGTCGGACTGTATTCGACGAGAGTTAACGCTCCAACCTCGCTGGCCATCCACTAGGTAATTTGGGCACTCGAAGCCGCCATCGCGCGCTTTGCCAACTTCGACCGGATTGCCTCAAGTGATTTGACGCTGAGCGAAAATTGCCGGCAGAGCATCTCCTGTGTCCTGTCGTCAGGGGGCAACTTGCCCGCCAGCGCAACAAATATCTTTCCCGTCCGCCACGCGTCGAGCGAGCTCGAATGGACTGTTTTCCGCCTTAGGCCGTCTGGCATTTCTCGGTCGATGCCTAGCCATGCACTCAGACTTGTGACGCCAGGCGTCACGGGCTGGCGCGCGGGAAGGGCGTGCTTTGCCATACGGTAGGTGCAAACTATCCGTCCTGGAAATTCGATAATCGATGGGTCACCTTCGCCGAGCATAAGCAAGTCGCCAGTCATATCGTGGGCGACAACGACCCTTCCGGCCAGCAAGTTCGCAATCTCCTCTTTGACTTCCGTGAATTTCGGGGCAGATCGCACCTTTCGGTCTCCTATCCCGTGCTTCACTCTCGCGAAATAGCTAATCGGGCGCTCGGGATTGATCAGCCAATGGTGCTCTCGCACGAACGCACCGTAACTAAACTCGCAAACGGAAATTTCTACGGGCCGCTGGTTTTTGTTACCGTCGCCTTCAATATCCAAAGCCAGGAAATCACCTTTGGCTAGCTCGGAGAGGCGAAGCATTCAGTATCCTATTTTCGGGAAACATTTCGAGGGCGGCCAACACTTACAGGAAAAGTCTGCCGAGACCAACTGCGCTGACAAGCGGCCGTGCGTCAGACAGCTTTGATCGTGTTTTTGCCGTAGGCGCTCAACCGAGCCTGAAATTCAGCGGCAGCGTGCTTCGAAGGTGCGGCCAAATCGATCTCGGTAGACGCAATATCCGCGGCGCTCTGTTGACCGGCCAATCAAGGCACCAGCGACACCGCCTGCGACTGCACCTACGGCCGCACCGCCTAAGTCGTTGGTGACGGCTCCGCCGACAATGGCCCCTGTGCCCGCGCCAATTGCTGTTCCTCGCTCGGTGGGTGTGCAAGACACCAGTGCGCCGATCGAGACAGATACTACGGCAATCCTTTTAAGCATTTTAACGACCTCCAATTGAAACCGCTGGCGCGGCGATCAAATATCCAGGCGAAGGATGTACCCGCCGGCTGATCAGGGATCAGCACCTGCCGAAGATTTCGGGCTTATTTTTTCCATGGTCCACGTCTGTGTTAGAACCGTTCGGCAGTCGCGTTGAAAAATCCCGCTGCCGTCCGCTCCCCTGCGTGTTCGCCCTATTTTGCGAGACGTTAGAAGCTTTGGTTGAAGTAGCGAAGGTTAAGATCGAAGCGTCAAAGGCGTATTCGCTGGCCGAAAGGGAATTGGGTCCGTCGCCCAGAGGTCTAGCTGGTCGTAGATGCCTTTTGTAATGCGTCACGCAAAACCTGTTCCTTCGTTTCATCGAGCGAAGTTTTGAGCACCACGCCGCCAAAGGCGGAGATCTCCTTGAGGACCTTATCCGCCGTCATCTCTTGGATCAGCACGAACAACGCCCCATTGCCCGGCTGGAGATTGGCTGCAAGATCCTTCATGAAAGCATCGTTGATGCCGACATCAGTTAGAGCGCCGCCTATGGCACCGGAAGCGGCACCTACTGCCACACCCAATAGCGGATTAAGAAACAGAACACCGATCAGCAGTCCCCAGAAGCTGCCCGACGCGGCACCGGCAATCGTGGTGTTGACCAGCTGGTTCAATTTGATCTTGCCGTCTTCGGCCTTGGTCGCGATGACAGCGTCTCCGACTTTTATCAAGTATTCCTTCTGCAGCTCAAGCAAGCGCTGGCGCACTTCCTCGGCCTTGGCTTCGTTGGGATAAACAATCGCAATCAACGTTGACATGGTTATGTCCTCCATCGACGGAAATGCAGACGTCGTCATCATAGTGGTAATTCATGAAAAAATACAACCTACCGAAATCCGCGTAGGGAGCAAGTCGAGGTTAATTAGTGTTCACGCCGAGAGTGTGTTCGTTCGTTTGGCGACTTGAGCCAGAGACATTGTCATCAAAGCGAGCGGTGGGTGCGGTGCCGCTCCCACGAGCGTCTGAGCGGATCGCTCGCAGATAGTTGATGCGATCAAAGGGATTTGCGCCCGTGCGAGCGCCAGGCGGGACCGCGATAGGGCTGTGATGATCGAATGCGCTCTCCAAAACCCCGGCGCCGCCGGATAATCGGGGCAGGACCCGTCGCATAGCCTGGACCTGAGCGGAGGTAACCATGCCTAGCAATCGGGCGATACCGACTTCAATCAGCGTTTCCGCGGATGCTCCTGATTTTGCGAGTGTGACTAGCCTTGTCGCCGCTACCTATCGCCTCAAAGAAGTCTTTCAGAGTCTGAACGTTCTCTTCGATG
The DNA here is from genome assembly GCF_000510625.1 of Rhizobium sp. IBUN. Classification (NCBI taxonomy): domain Bacteria; kingdom Pseudomonadati; phylum Pseudomonadota; class Alphaproteobacteria; order Hyphomicrobiales; family Rhizobiaceae; genus Rhizobium; species Rhizobium sp. IBUN. The sequence goes on along the minus strand of NZ_AZNV01000009.1, from coordinate 76,184 downwards.
GTCATTTGAGTTCTCGCTTCCTTTTGGTGGGTCTGCGAAACTTCGGTCAGTCGAACTTGACCAAGTCCTTGAAGATCAGGTGACCCCACTTATTCTCGCGGGCCTGCACAAGCAGTCCGCCTGCGGAAAGGCCGCCCAGGTTGATCGGTGCAAAGCCTAGATTGTCGGCAAGCTTGCCAATCTCCGTCGCCGCAGCCTCGTCCTCGCTCGCCAGGAAAACGACCCGCCTGCCGCCGTGCACGTCCGGGTCTTGCTCAAGAACACCCGCGACCAGATGGTTGAAGCCCTTGACTACCCTGCCGCCTGCGAACGCGTTTGCGACGACCTGTGCGGATGCCTGGTCTCCCAGCTTCTCGAGCGGGACGCCATAGGCGTTGGTAACGTCGACGATGATCTTCCCCTGCCAGTCGGGCAGCGCTTTCGCGACATCGGAGTGGGCCTCGAAACGGACGGCCAGAAAGATGACGTCCGCCTTGATCGCGTCTGCAAGGGTAGCTGGCCTGATCGCGAGCCCTATAGCGGCGGCTCTAGATGCGAGGCTTTCCGGATCGCTAGTGGTCGCTACTGATACTTCAATGCCGCGTCGAGCGAAGGTCCTGGCGAGGGCCTGGCCGATCTTGCCGAAGCCAACGATTGCGTAGGTCATAATCTTCTCCTTGGTTCACGAAATTCCTGCGGGCGCTCCTATCGTTTTCGAAGGCGCGGCGGGCCGCGCGTCAGAGCTGGGCGAGGCCGCCGTCGACGGCCACTTCGCTGGCGGTCATGAAGCTGCTGTCTGATGATGCGAGGAATGCCACCGCGGCCGCGATCTCCGCCGGATCGGCCATGCGCTGCAGCGGGGTCATTGCGCCGTATGCCTTCTGGCTTTCCTCGCCCAGAGCCTCCTTAGCGAGTTCGGTAGCGGTCGCCCCGGGAGAGAGCACGTTCACTCGGATACCAGTGCCCTTCAGATCCTCGGCCCATGTTTTCGCAAGATTGCGGACTGCTGCCTTGCTCGCGCTATAGGCAGTGAATGCCGGGGCGCCCGTGGTGCCTGCGCTTGATCCGGTCAGGACGATTGATCCGCCTTTGCCCATGAGCGGCAGCGCCTTCTGGACCGTGAAGATCGTGCCTTTCACGTTGGTTTCAAAGGTCTCGTCGATATGCTTTGCGGTGATCTCGCCGAGAGGAAGCGGACTTCCCGTTCCGGCGTTGGCAAAGACGATGTCGAGGTTCCCGCGCTCGGCCTTCACTGCCGCGTACAGTCGATCGAGGTCAGCCTCGTCGGAGACCGAACCCTTCACAGCGCGGGCATTGGCTCCTAGGTCGGCCACCGCCGCATCAAGTGGTTCCTGCCTGCGACCGAAGATGAAGACGAAGGCGCCTTCCTCGACGAAGCGCTTCGCGGCCGCGAGGCCGATGCCCGTGGCACCACCGGTGATCACGGCGGTCTTTCCGTCTAGTCTGTTCATGTCATACATCCTTCGTTGGGCTCCGCGGGCATGAGGAAGTGCTTTCCTCCAATCCTTGAGGACACAGACATGGGGTTGCCGGCCCCCGGCGTTCAGTGCGGAAGCGCGCACAAGGGTGGTGCGAAAACGATCCGCTCAACTTGTCGCGCTGATTTGAAATTCGTGAACGCGAAGCTAGTATGCTTCATTGATTGGCCTCGAAGGCGCACCACTGCGGTGCCGGATTGCACCATGATCGACTGGGATGACGTTCGCTATTTTCTTGCCGTCGCGCGCTCTGGATCGGTCCTGGCGGCCGCCCTGGTTCTCGGAGTGAACCATTCGACCGTCCTGCGCCGCATTGCCCAGCTAGAGGAGCACCTAGGAGCGCAGATGTTCGAGAAGCTGCCTTCCGGCTATCACGTGACGGCTGCAGGGGAGGAGGTGCGCGAACTCGCGGAGCAGATGGAAGCGTCGTCGCATCAGTTGGAGACACGCGTCCTCGGCCGCGACCAAAGCGTGCGCGGGCTTTTGCGGGTGACATTGGCTCCTACCCTCGCAACACATCTCCTCATGCCGGACTTCGCCGATTTCGCGCGATTGCATCCTGACATTGAGATGGACATAATGTCATCCGGCGACCTGGCGAACCTGACAAACCGAGACGCCGACGTCGCGATCCGCGTCGTCTATGATCGTAAGACCCTGCCGCCCAACCTTCACGGCCTAAAAGGGCCAGATGTGTTCGGCGGAATCTACATTTCTCGCGATCTGCTACCCGCATGGAGAACTGGCGCGCCGGATCCAAACCGCTGGATCGTCATCAGTGCTCATGGAATCCCGGACTGGGTTCGCCATGTCGGAATACATACCGAAGGCGTGCCGTTTAGGGTCACGGATGCCGAGGCGCAGATCGTCGCGGTACGGCAGGGTCTGGGGATGACGACGCTGCCTTGCTTCGTCGGGGATGCCGATCCATCGCTGGCGAGGGTGCCAGGGACTGATCTGCACATGTACGGCACGGTCTGGCTTCTCACGCAAGGTGAGACACGCAAGACGAAGCGTGTGCGGCTCTTCACCGAGTTCGTATCTCGCAAGCTTGCCGGGCACGGATCACTTCTTGCGGGATCGGGTCAATTGTCACCATCGAACGCGGGCTGACACGCGAAAGGCGGTTGGTATTCGAACTCGTCGATAACCAGTAGTCGGGCAGAGGTTCGTTTTCGCATAGGGCGCGCCTCCTAATATGAAAGCGCAGCGTAGCATCAGAATGGCCTCGGCATGACCGCTTGTGGCGTATTACGCCGTGACAGCAATCGGCCCGAAACGTCATTGCCGCTGAGTGAAAGGCTGGAGTATTGCGTCCACGTTACCTCCTTAAGGTGCGGGTAAGACGATCAGCACGATGCGGTCCAAGCATCTGAGAAAAGGTTCCGAGCAGGTGTCATCGTGAGGCCCCACGACGGCAGCGCGCCCAATACTCCAGCCCGCATATCAATGGGCAACCGCACCTCGACGGCACTTATCTTTTTTGACTGAGGTCGAAAAAGACCCTGCCTGGGCACAAGCGGGGCAGGAGATCAATTAGACAATGAAAGAGAGACAGCGGGGAAAAGAGAAGCTGCCGCTTCATGTGATCAACAACGGGGCGTCGGTTTTTTCCATTAGCGCGGATGAAATAGGTGCCCCGCCGGATGAAGACCAAGCGGGGCCCTTGGCAGCTTACAGTTTCAAAATGAGACGACAGGCTGGAAGTCTTGCCGTTCCATCCGCTGGAGCGAATGATCCTGTTGTTGGTTCCATGACCGCAGTTTGCTGGACATTGGCCGCGGTCGACCCGGGTTTAATCCAGACGGCTGCAAAACCCGACGCGCGGAATATCCGGCTCGCGCGGTTTGTCGGAAATGATGATGGGATAGTAGATGAGAGGGGCGCCGTTATGCCTCGGGAACGGGTGGCTCAGCCTCCGGCGTCACCCGGGCCGGCGAACGCGGAGTTTTGTAGCATTTCCTACGGCGTAGCCTTGATGTAGATTCGTCCGCACAATCCAGAACCCAATCAATCCCGCAGCGGTTTCCATAGAGGCAGTCTACAGCCGAGCAGGCTACAGCCGGGAAAGAGGCTAGTTCAAGGTGGGACATGATTGTCGCTCGTCGACATATCACGCGACGATGGCCGCATTTCATCGCAGTCGCTTTGGCGTTCTTTCTTGATTGCGGATTGCCAAAGCTTGCAGTCGCAGATCCTGTTACCGACGATGGTCGCGCTTTGATGGCGGCCATCGGGAAGAATGATTTTCTTGTCGCTCGCACGATCTTACGTCGTGGGAAGGTTGACGGAAATGGATATGCTGACGGGCGGTTCAAGCGGAGCTTTTTAAAGGAAGCTTTGCTGACGCAGGCTGATGATCGTTTGATTGACCTGCTGATGGAGAATGGCGCGAACCAAGAGGGATGGGACTATTTCGCCGGTCGTTCCTCGGGTGCCTATGCTGTCGCTGTCGCGGGAGTCAAAAGGCGCGGTGCTGAATCTACGCTCCGGATCATAAGGGCGCTCAGGACTAAAAAGTTCGAACATATCCGCGGGGTGAAAGAGAACATAAGCCTCCTTTCAGTTAACGGGCTTCCACGCCCAGATTTTCTTTCCATCGTTGACGAGTTGGCCGCCGATGGAATTGATCTTAAGGGAGAGTTTCGCAACGGGACGCTCAAGATGGTGCGAGTTTTCGATACGGGCTTGGAGGCCACCTGGCCGGATCTACTTAGGATAATTGATGTGAACGAGGCCGATGCATCGGGCAATACCATTGCGAGCGTATACGCCGGGGCCAATTGCACTGTGGAGAGTTGGGAGGAAGACAATCCGAACTGGTTTTGCAACGAGGATCCCGCCAGGTTGAGGAAGATTGAAACCGCTGTCCTTTCGCCAGCGTTTAAGGGAGACACCCTTCTCCAAAAGGCCGGAGGCTGGACCACGTTTGACCATCTGGGCTTCACATCCGGTCAAATTGGGAGGAATTGCTTCAGCATTCCACGCGACGTCAGTCCTGTTCAGGATGAAATTCAGGACTTCCTGAAAGCCACATTTTCTACAGAACTATCGCAGTGGACACCTGTGAAAGACCCGTCATGTTCGGTGCGCGGTTCGACCCTCATTTGCAAGTGCCCGCGGCCGTGACCCAGGTTTGCAAAGGATGCTCACCACGAGAGATGCCCCACCACCAACCGGGCACCCTTGTGCCTATATTTCAGCGCATGGGGCCAGTAACCGGGCACCCCACTTCGATTAAACTACAGATCTCACGAGGTGGTCGCGGAGGGAAAGCTGCATACCGGCTATGTCTTCATGCTTGCCTTCGATCTTCTCAATTTCGATGGGCACGCTATCCGCAGCCTGGAACTCATCACACGGCACCATTGCGTGCAAACTCTTTTGTGGCACTGCACTGCGACTGACGGCAAGGGCAGTGACTGAAGCCAGGGCCGTGGCCAGAAGAAACATACGCTTGATTGGTAACGCTCCAAATTGCCGAAGACCTTAGGAACGCGACGTGAAGAGCCCAAAGCGCAAGATCCCGACGCCCCGGAACGCATCTGAAATAAAAAGGCCCGGCACATCATTCGCCGAGCCTTTCATTGGGCTGGTCACGAGTTGGGACTGGATTCCAGCTTGAGCTGACCGGTTGGATGGTCATCGCATTCCCAAAACTGCTGAGCGTGCTTTAAGTTCCCTGTGATGAGAAAGCGAAAGCCCGGCAGGGAGGGGGTCCCGCCGGGCCTACTGTTGGACCAGCATTTGGGCGATGCATTGATCCTTGTAGCGTGTTGGGATTCGCTACGGTGGGGAAAACTGATGGCGGCGGGAAAAGTTCCAGCTAGCTGCGAAAAGCTCGGTGAGCGTTATGACAATTCGATATTTCAAGCGAGGAACGTAAAAGAACGCAATTAAATCAATTGAATGTCGCGGATCTATGAGAACCGCGATTGCGGCCATTCGCCACAAGCATCCAGAGTGTTGGACGCCGGCCTCCCTAGTTGAGGGCCACAGAATTGAATCTTGACCAGACGTGATCAGGGATCGGCTCCTTGATCGCCGCCACCAAGCCCTTGATACGTTGGGCATCGGTGGTTCCAAGCAAAGCGGAAGCGACTGATGAATTCGCAAGAGGAAATTGCAGGGCGGCGCTTGCCAAGTTGACGCCTGACTGCCGGGCAATTTCCTGCGCTGTCTTCGCAAAAGGCGCCAGAGGATCCGAGACGTCACGCTCTGCATTCTCCTCAAGAAGCGTTCCCCCGTTCAGAATCCCTGCAACGATCAGGGGCGTTGCTGTTCGCTGGCACAGTCCCAAGAGACGAGTTCCGGCGGTCCGATCGATCAACGTGTAGCGGCCCGTGAGCATGATGCAGTCGAGCTTGGCCCTCTGCATTACGTCAAGGCATACGCCGACATCGTTCACGCCGATGCCGAAGGCGGCAATGTCTCCATTCTCCTTTAGTTCGTCCAGCGCCTTGACACCACTTTCAAGGAACTTGGCAAGGTGCCGTCGATAGTCCGCGCGACCAAGGGTAGGGGCCTCGAGATCATCAGCCAATAGAATGTCGATTGATGACAATCCCAACCTGGCCATGCTGAACTCGAAGGAGCGCATCACGCCTTCGTAGGAGTAGTCGTACGCGATGTCGAAAGGCATCACATTCGAAGGACGCCCGCCGACCGGCGTCAGGATCTTGCCGACCTTGGTGGACAGGACGTAGGACGACCGTTCCTGCGCTCTGAGGAAGTCGCCGAGCCGCCGTTCGGAAAGCCCCAGCCCGTATCCGGGAGCTGTGTCAAAATAGCGGATCCCGCAATCCCAGACCGCCTCCAGAACAGCCTCGCAATCCAGAACACTGCCGAGGTCACCAATGCGGCTGGCGCCATAGCCGATTTCTGACAGTCTGAGCGGCGAGGCGCCAAGTTGACGAAACTTCATTGACGATTGAACCGAGGATAGCGCTGGTTGACCACCTTGGTCCCAGACTTTGGAATGTTGAAGCGGGTGTAGAGCTCGAAATAGTAGCCGTCAAGAAATAGGCGATCTTCAACCCCGGTAAGGCGATATTGCACGTCGTCCTTTTCATTTCCGGAAGCAGATAGTGGATACACTAGTGAGGACCGTCCTTGTGCAGGCGAGATCGTACAATGCACTCAAAGGGGTGTCTTTACGTGCCGTCCGCTGCATCCGGCGACGCACGGCGGCGATTGCCTGTAGGTCGAGGGCCATGACGACAGACGACGACCGCTTTCGGCGAGCTGATGGCCGTATCAAGCACGTTGAAGCCACACATGCCGGAAGGCTGCCTCCGTCGAAGGTTGTTGCTCGTCGACCATGTTGCTTCCGGGCGCTGACCGTTGTGATAATGTCGCACCGGAGGCGCCGATGGACCACGATTTCATCGCATCGATATACGAAGCAGCAGTCATTCCCGAGCTGTGGAAGGGTCGCGGACTGCTCGATCAACTGGCACGCCGCAGCCATGCCCACGACGGCGTTCTGATGGGCGTCTCGCCGGACGGTGATTTCCGTTGGATCGGGAACGACTCCGCCGTTCCGAAGATGAAGGTCTACATCGCAGAGAACTGGGGCTCAAAGAACCCATATCTCCTGAGCGAGGAGCGAACCCGCAGGTTCTCTGAACCGCGATTCCTGATGGACACGGACATCATGACCTACGAGGAAATGATGGCGAGCGAGTACTATCAGGGCTTCATGCGACCGCATGGATGCTTCTGGCATGCCGGAACGGGCATAACTTCACCTTCCGGAGATATCATCAAGCTCTCGATCCATCGCAGTTTCGAGGAAGGCCCGCTCCCGAGCACGGTTACCGCATCGCTGACGGAGATAAGGCCACACCTCGCTCGCGCCGCTCTCCTTGCGTCGCGGCTGAAGTTCGAGCAGATCAAGTCGACGGTCGACGCAATGGAAGCGCTTGGCATTTGGGCTGGTGCCCTCAAGAACGGTCGGCTGGTCGTAGCCAATCAGAGCTTCCAACGCCTGATTCCGAGTACCATGCGCGACTGTCGACATCGGCTGGTCATCGACCAGAAGACAGCCGACGCCCGCTGGGAGTCGCTGCTCGAAGCGGGCGTCACCAAATACGGCGGCTCCTTCCCGATCGCCGCACAGGAGGATCAGCATGCAATGGTCGTCCACGCGCTTCCGATAGCCGGAGCCGCAAACGACATCTTCAATGCAGCCGATCTGCTGCTGGCCATCACGCCCCTATCGAAGGATGCAACGGTCGACGAAGGCATTCTTGCTGGCCTCTACGACCTCACTCCTGCGGAAGCGTCCGTCGCCCGCGAGATCGGCCTCGGCAAGAGCGTCGACGAAGTGGCGAAGGCCCGCCAAGTCTCCGTGGGTACGATACGAACCCAGCTTCACTCGGTCTTCGACAAGACGGGTTCGAAGCGGCAGGCTGAGCTCGCTCGGCTGATTTTCGGTCTCGCCAAGTGCGGCGACTGAAGCGTTCGTCTATCAAATGATATATGCGCGCCAACCCAGCTTTTGATAGCCTGCACTGTGGTGGCCGGAGGGGTGTCCTTCCGGCGTTGATGAGGGACTTCGCTAGAAGGTGTCCGGCCACCGATTTGGACAGGAATGCCCGAGCTGGCCCGTTCGAGCTGTGGCCGTTGCGCGCGCATTGTGGCGCCGTTTTTCGGTCCAGGTCGAACGCGATTTTGGTTCTGCTGACAACTGGAGGTTATCATGAGACCGATCATTGCCTTGGCAGTGCTTGCTGCCGTTCCCACCATGGTCCTCGCTCAGGCCGCGCCCAAAGGCGCCGCGCCAATTCCAGCGGCCGAGATCAAGGAAATGTTCTCCGGGAAGACATATAGTTTCACCGAGAAAGGCCACAAGGGCGAGAAAGAACCGATCTCCTGGTACCTTGGCGCCGACGGCAAGATGCTGGGCTATACGGGAAACGGACCATCCCATGCCGCAGGCACTTGGTCGACAGCGGACGGGAAGCTTTGTGTCTCGGATCAGTGGGCCGGAGCATGGGGAACGAACCATTCCGACGAATGTCAGCTCTGGGCGCGCGATACCGCGAAGCCGAAGGTTCTATACCGCGCGGAGCCGAGCAAGGGCGGAAGCTGGACGAAGTTCACGCCGAAGCTGTCCAGCGGCGACACGATCACCCCGAAGATCGAGGCCTTGAAGGTAAAGCTGGCGAAGCAATAGCAAGCCGGACCTTCGCTCCCTGTCTTTTTCGGGCGCGCGCGCCGGACTCCCCGAAAACAGTCTGGCGAATGTTCTCTAGGTCTCCTCATCTCGCTACATGAGTGAGTAGCTCAGCTTCCCGGAACTGATTGAATCCTCATGAGCTTCCTTGTGACGGAAACAGGAGGATCACACCATGGTAGCCACACCCTGAGGCCATACTCCGCATGCCAGAACCCTGATCAAGACCTGGCCAGCGGTCGGGGTCGGAATCTCGCGTTCGACCATTTGCAATGATTGATTTGCGGCTTTTACTTCAACACAGCGCATGCTCGGCATTGAACCCTCCTCAGATTTCGTTGTGCCAGGTTCCACGTGTCGCGACGTCGCCACAGCAACAGGCCTTGGTCCGCGTGGCGGCATCTAGCGCGATCGACAACCTCTTCAACCTGGTGACTGGCGCAAAGTATAAGGACGAGGGAGCAACGAGGTGACGGTGACCAATGAACGCTGTCGTTCCTGGGCGCAGACAATGCAACCATTGCAGGTCAGCGATACGCCTGTCCAGGACCAATCAACGCTACCTTCACCTGCGCCCTCGGCCAATGGAACCTGTTTCGTGAAACATCACTTGCAGGGTATCTTGCCTGTAAGCATAAGGGTTTTCATCGTAATTTTTCTCGAGACATAATGAAGATGGACGCTCCTGCCGATGTGCCATCATCCCGTAGCAAACCGGCTGCCTTCACGGGTGGGGCGGCAATCGGCGCACTTGGCGGTCTAATTGGACTCGGAGGGGCGGAGTTCAGGCTTCCTCTTCTGATCGGAGCTTTCAACTTCGCGGCCCTGGAGGCCGTCATCCTCAACAAGGCGATGAGCCTGGTTGTCGTGGCGTCGGCGCTTCCGTTCCGCGCGGCGACGGTACCGTTCAGCGAAATCGGCTCCCACTGGCCGATCCTGGTAAATCTGCTGGCCGGAAGCTTGGCGGGCGCATGGTTCGGGGCCGGATGGGCGACGCGCCTCAAGTCCGAGACCCTCTACAAGATCATCGCCGCGCTTCTGGTCGCCATCGCTCTGATCCTGATCGTCGGTCACAATGCCACTGCAGGCGAGCCGCTTCTAACGGGTGGTGCCCAGCTAGCCGCGGGCGTCGTTGCAGGCTTCGTGATCGGTCTCGTGGCGTCCCTTCTCGGAGTAGCGGGCGGCGAACTGCTGATCCCGACGCTCGTGCTTTTGTTCGGTGCGGACATCAAGCTGGCCGGATCGCTGTCGCTCTCCGTCAGCCTGCCGACAATGCTCGTTGGCTTCACGCGATACAGCCGTGATCAGAGCTTTTCGGTACTGGGACGCAACAAAATGTTCGTGATGGTCATGGCGGCGGGATCGATCGTCGGCACGTTCATCGGCGGCTTGCTGCTGGGGATCGTTCCGAACGCGGTTCTTCTGCCCGCGCTCGCTGTGATCCTGCTTCTTTCCGCCGTGAAGGTCTGGCGGCACAGGTAGCCGTCAGATCGACTTCAACTGCACTCTCTGTTCGAGCTTGGCAGCGTCTTCCTTCCGCTCGCTGTAGCGGTCGGTGAGGTAGGACGTGGCGTCGCGGGTCAGCAATGTGAACTTCACCAGTTCCTCGCAGACATCGACGACACGGTCGTAGTAGGACGACGGCTTCATCCGTCCGTCGGTGTCGAACTCCTGATATGCCTTGGCGACAGAAGACTGATTGGGGATCGTGATCATCCGCATCCAGCGGCCAAGGATGCGAAGCTGGCCGACGGCATTGAATGACTGCGAGCCGCCAGATACCTGCATTACCGCGAGCGTCTTTCCCTGCGTTGGCCGCACCGACCCGACGGCAAGGGGAATCCAGTCGATCTGGGACTTTATGACGCCAGTCATCGCGCCATGGCGCTCGGGGCTGACCCATACCTGGCCTTCGGACCATTCGGAAAGTTCACGAAGTTCCTGCACCTTGGGATGGCTGACCGGAGCTTCATCTGGCAGGGGGAGGCCCTTGGGATCGAACACCCGAACCTCGCATCCCAGTCGCTCCAGCAGACGGCGCGCCTCGTGAGCGAGAAACCTGCTGTAGGAAACCTCCCTAAGCGAGCCATAGAGGATCAGGATGCGCGGCTTGTGTGTCGAGAACCGCGGGCGGAGCGCTTCGAGGTCAGGCTGGCGCAGGTGCCGCTCCTCGAGAGCGGGAAATTCCTCAGACAACGCGCTTTCCCTTCTCGTCGAGAACCTTCTCGCCGTCTTCCTTGGTGAAGGCACCTTTTTGGGTGTCCGGCAGGATATCGAGCACAGCTTCAGACGGCCGGCTCAACCTCGTGCCGAGCGGCGTGACGACGAACGGACGGTTGATCAGGATCGGGTCCTTGAGCATGGCGTCGAGCAATTGGTCGTCGGTCAACGAAGGATTGTCGAGACCAAGTTCTTCGTAGGGCGTTCCTTTCTCGCGGATCGCCTGACGCACGGTGAGGCCCGCATCTGCGATCATTTTCACCAGTTCGGCTCGTGACGGCGGCGTCTTGAGGTATTCGATTACACTCGGCTCGATGCCCGCATTGCGGATCATCTCAAGCGTGTTCCGCGACGTCCCGCATGCGGGATTGTGGTAGATCGTGACGTCCATGGTCATGTCCTTTCTGTGATGGTGTTTCGGGATACGGCGGGTGAGGCCTCGTACCAGCCCTTGGTGCGGTTCACGATCCAGACCACCGACAACATCACGGGGACCTCGATGAGGACCCCGACAACAGTCGCGAGCGCGGCTCCGGACTGGAAGCCGAACAGGCTGATGGCGGCCGCGACCGCAAGCTCGAAGAAATTGCTGGCTCCGATGAGCGCAGACGGACCGGCGACGCAATGCTGTTCGCCCGATATCCGGTTCATCAGGTAGGCCAGTCCGGAGTTGAAGTAGACCTGGATCAGGATCGGCACCGCCAGCAAGCCGATGACGGCGGGCTGCGCGATGATTTGCTCGCCCTGGAACCCGAAGAGCAGGACCAAGGTGGCAAGGAGGGAGAGAAGCGAAAGGGGTTGCAGCCTTGCCAGCAAACTGTCCAGGGATCGCGTCGTGCCATCGGCAGTCAGGCGCTTACGAACGACCTGGGAGATGGCGACCGGGATGAGGATATAGAGGACCACTGATATCGCCAGAGTATCCCAGGGGACCGTGATCGCCGAGAGGCCCAATAGCAGTCCGACGATCGGTGCGAAAGCGACGATCATGATGGCGTCATTGAGGGCGACCTGTGACAGGGTAAAGTGGGGCTCGCCCTTCGTGAGGTTCGACCACACGAACACCATGGCGGTGCACGGCGCGGCCGCCAGAATGATCAGACCAGCAATGTATGAGTCGATCTGGTCGGCCGGGAGCAGTGGGCGGAAAAGCCATCCGACGAACAGCCAGCCGAGAAGTGCCATCGAGAATGGCTTGACGGCCCAGTTGACGAAGAGGGTGACGCCGATCCCGCGCCAATAGCTGCCGACCTTCGCCAGGGAACCGAAATCGATCTTCAGCAGCATCGGGATGACCATCAGCCAGATCAGCACGGCGACCGGGATGTTCACCTTGGCGACTTCGGCCGCGCCGATGCCATGGAACACGCCAGGCATGACATGGCCGAGCGCGATTCCAACCACGATGCAGAGGAAGACCCAGACGGTCAGATATCGTTCAAAGGTGGACATATCACTCAGCCTTTGCGGATTTGACGGACGCGCCTTCGAGCGAGCCAATCTGCCGGACATGCTGTTCGAGCGCCATGCGGTCGATGGAACCCAAAGGCAGGCTGATGAAGGCGGTAATGCGGTTCTTGAGGAAGCGAGCGGCCTGCGCAAAGGCGCGCTGGATGTCGACCTCACTTCCCATCACGGCGGCAGGGTCCTCGACACCCCAGTGCGCGGTCATCGGGTGGCCGATCCAGACAGGGCAGGCTTCTCCAGCGGCGCTGTCGCAGACGGTGACGATGAAGTCCATCTCGGGCGCTCCGGGTTTAGCGAAGACGTCCCAGCTTTTCGATGAGAAACCCGTCGAGGGATAGCCGAGGGCGTCCAGCTCCTTGAGTGCGTGCGGGTTCACCTTTCCCTTGGGCTGGCTGCCGGCGGAGAATGCCCTGAAGCGACCAGCGCCTTCCTTGTTGAGGATGGACTCAGCGAGGATTGAGCGTGCGGAATTGCCCGTGCACAGGAAGAGCACGTTGTAAGTCTTGTCGGTCATAGTCGTGTTCCGTGGTTAGGTCGCAGGCCGCCTGGTCAGTTTCATGATCGTTGCCGACGCGGGACAGAGCCCCGAGAGCTGGCGGGTGGAAAGGATCGCTTGGGGAACTTGATCGCGGTCAACAGCCACAAAGCCGAGGTGCTCGAAAAACCGTGCAGCGTTGGTGGTCGCGAGATAGACAGCGGATCCGTTTGGCGTTCGCGCGATCGTCATTACCGCGAGGCGGCGGCCATATCCCTGTGACCTGAATGCCGGTAGGATCACCATAGACCGCAGGAGAAAAGCATCGCGCGAGGCCGCTTCGATCCCGGAGTAGCCAACGATCTGGTTCTCGGTGTCAGCGAGCCGGAAGTATGATCGCCCCGGTTCGCCGATGTCGTCGATCGGTAGCCCAGCTGCCGCAAGACCGGTCGTCAGCTCGTCGGAAACACTGATCGGATCGAGTTTCAGTTCACGCACGGCCCGGTCTCCGGCAAACAGCAGGGTGTGAGGTCGGCGATCAGCGGTGCGCACAGCTCGGCGTTTCCGCCGCAGCAGTCCTTGAGCAGAAAGAGCGTGAGTTTGCGGAAACCTTCCAGGTCCGCCCGGTAGATGATGGACCTGCTGCGTCGCTCGCTCTTGACGATGCCCGCCCTCGAAAGGGTCGCAAGATGGGCGGACATGGTGTTCTGGGGGACATCCATCATTCGCGCCAGTTCCCCGGCCGGAATGCCGTCCGGCTCGGACTTCACAAGCAAGCGGAAGGTTTCTAGCCTTGTCGTCTGCGCCAGGGCGGCAAGCGCCGCGATTGCCACTTTTGATTCCATATATCCAGAATAACGGATGTAATTTTAGTGTCAACTGCGACCTGCGGACACGCGGCGTGCCGATACGTTCATCGACGAAATGGCGTCGCAACAAGTGTCTCGCCAAGATCTGCCGAGCTCTGCCACCGAGTTTGAGGGCCTTTAAAGCGCCTTGGTCATTGACGGTTTGGACGATCAGCACTATGCGGTCCAGGCGTCTGACAAAGGGATCCGAGCAGGCGTCACCGTCCCGTGAATAGCGCGGCGCCGGCAACGGCAACGCCCAACACTCCAGTCCGCGCACGTCAATGGGAACCGCGCCTCAACGGCACATTCCTTTCAATTACTCGTCCATCAGGCAGAAGAAGAAAGAATGCTATCGTATAGTCCGCTCGAAACCCAATCCTTTGACGCGTTTCTGTTCGACATGGACGGAACGATCCTCGATTCCAGCGCTGCGTCGGAGCGCGTCTGGGGAGGCTGGGCAAGGGACAACGGAATTCCGACGCCGCCCTATCATGGTCGGCGGGTGGAGGACACGATGGCTGACTTGAGGGCTTCGGGAATTGATCCGGAAAGGGCTGCCGCTGAAATCACAGAACGCGAGCTCGCGGATCTCGACGGCGTTGTTCCGATCCCCGGAGCGCTCGAGTTCCTGACATCGCTTCCAGGTGGGAAATGGGCGGTGGTGACCTCTGCTCCGAAGGAGCTCGCATTGAGGCGTATTGCAGCCGCCGGCTTGCCGCAACCGAAGGCCATCATTGCCGCTGAGAATGTAAGTCGAGGAAAACCGAAGCCCGACCCGTTTCTTGCCGGCGCCGAACTTCTTTCCGTTTCTCCCACGCGATGCCTGGTCTTCGAGGATGCTGACGCGGGGATACATGCCGCGGAGGCTGCTGGTGCCTCTGTTGTTGTTATTACCCACACCAACAGTGCGACCCTCCAGAACCGGCCGGCCGTGCCTGACTACTTGGGTCTGCGCGCCCTGGTGGTGGGAGCTTCACTGGCAGTTGAGCGGACCCAGCGCTGAGTGCAATGACTGCGGCGGAACGCGGACCATAGGCTGCGACCAGAATCGGCCGGCGATCGCTTAGACAGACGTTGGCTCGGGGTCTGGGTGGATCTCAAGGCGTGTCGTTCCTCGGGGGGATTAACCTTCGGGCCCATTGGAATCCGAAACGCGTTAATCGCAGATTGTTTAGCCATCAGATATTGGCTGCGGTGAAGATTTCGAACGGCAGCATATGCTGTGAGACAATTGGCGTTCGGCGCGTGTCCAGCGCCTCCGCCATGGCCCTGACAGGGTGTCCGCAAGCAGCCGGGCAGGGTGCCCCTACGAAACAGCCCCTCCCGTCGAGTATCAGATGACTACGATACCCGTGTGCTTCGCCTTGCTCTCCGGCTCGACATGTATGTTTATGATCGCGCCTTCGATTGCTTTCTTGAGTGCCGCCTCAACGCGGTCGCAGATGCCGTGGGCGATGCCGACCGTCATCTCAGCGGAGACAACCAAATGGAAATCGATGAACGTTGCCACGCCAGCATGCCGCGTTCTGAGAGCGTGCGCCTCAATGGCATCCGTCGCGTTTTGAGAGATGATCGATTTTATCAGAGCGATTTCTTCGGCCGGGGCGGCCTCATCGAGCAGTCCACTCGCGCTCTCCCGGATTACGCCCCAGCCGCTCCACAAGACATGCAGGGCAACCAAGGCAGCGATTCCAGCGTCCAACACGACAATACCCGTGAAAACCACGAGGACGACTCCGACCAGGACGCCGACGGAGGTCACGACATCGGCAAGGAGATGCTTGCCGTCGGCAACCAGCGATGCTGACCGATAGAGCCTGCCTTGACGAATGAGAATATAGCTCCAACCGATGTTGATTAGCGTCGCGACGCCGCTCACGGCAATACCGGTCATCGGCGCTTCGATAACTTTGGGTGCGAGGAACCCGTTGTAGGCTTCATGAAGTATCGCGACTGCCGCGCCGACGATCATCGCGCCGACAATAACCGCTGAAAGGTACTCCGCCTTGTGGTGGCCGTAGGGATGCTGCTCATCCGGGGGCCGCGATGCGATCTTTACGGCAACGATGACGGCCAGCGCCGTCACCACGTTGATTATACTTTCAAGTGCGTCCGAAAACAGCGCAACGCTGCCCGTCATCGAATACGCAGCATATTTGATCGCAAGCACAGACAGGCTGACAGCGAGACTTCCCAACGCGATTTTGAGCGAGCGATCCATGGTTTTTCCCTGCTTGGATTTCGGCGCATCATGCAATGATCCAAGCCACAGAAGCTTCATGCTTCATATCAAGTCATGCATTTGAAATGCGCCGACGCCAGGACGCGAACGAGGCGATGACTGACGTCCATTGGACGGATCTAGAAAGGGGGCGACGTAATGTCAATCAGCTGGAGAATGATTTTATGTAGTAATAAGAATGACTTGCAAAAAGTCCATTGCAAATGGAAATCAGTCGCAACGTGGGTTCGGCGCGTTGCGGAAATCTGCTCCAGGCTGCTGGCCCGATCTGATGCTGAGCCGCTTTTCATCTCAGTAATCGGGATTTGCCGCATCTCGGACTTTGGTCCTGCGGTGTCTGGGACTGAAGTCCGGGAGCTGGAACAGGGGCCTTTGTTGGCGGTTGATCCCCCAGCGGGATTGTCCGCTGTCAAAGGAGGAAAACCTCATGAATCTCAAAATGGTAGGAATTGCATCCGCTGTGGTCATAGCCTCGAGCGGAGCTTTTGCGCAGTCGGCAGTGGCACCGGAGAAGGTGATCACCTTCGTACAGAAGGCTCCGGCGCCGACAACGCGGGTCGTCGTCAAGGACAAGATCGTGGTTGGCCAGCCCCTTCCGGAAACCGTCGTGGTAACGCCGATTCCGGACGACCCGGATTACGCCTATGCGATTGTCAACGACGAGCGCGTGATCGTTGAACCTTCGTCGCGCAAAGTCATCCAGCTCATTCAGTAACGGCCTCATCGTCTGAATAGCAGACGGCGACCGCCGTCATTCCTCAAACAAAGGGCACACATGCGCCGCGTCGAAGACGCGGAATGCCATGTAGTGCCCAAGAGGTGGAAAACACCATGAAACACAATCATCTTGCCGTGCTCCTGGCGGCCCTTTCCCTCAGCGTCTCGCCGCTTGCGACCATACCTGCGGCGGCCCAGAACAGCACTAAAACCCAAGGGGGATCGCAATCCGAGACACAGACCGGCACCAGCTCGACCGACACCACATCAGGCGCCCAGGTCGACCAGTCGCAGTCCGGCACCAGTGCCACCGGCGACTGCACCCCCGATGCTTCGGGCGCATGTTCACAAGGTAAGGGCCAGTCTTCGCAGCAAAAGAGCGGCGAAGGTTCCGACATGCAGAAGAGCACGACGCAGCAAACAAACGACAATTCCTCCACCAGTGGAAAGGCATCCGGTAAATCTTCGACTGAAACGAAGTCCAAGACTGGTGAGAAAAACGCCTCCGGCGGCACCGCCGCCGAGCAGAAGGCCAAGCCTGGCAGCAGCGACGCTGCGGCAGGCACGGGGAACGCAACGCAGGATTCCAAGACGTCCGGCACGAGTGGCGATGCCGCCAAACAGCCCACCGATCAGAACAGACCAACGACCAACAAGAAATCGACCGAGATCAACGTCAACAACAATACGACGACGAACAGCGACACGACCAGCACCAAGACCAACGTGAACGTCACGGTCGAGCAGAAGACCGAGATCCGCCAGGTGATCAAGGAAGTTCATGTCGCGCCGGTGACGGAGGTCGACTTCATGGTGTCGGTCGGAACCAGAATTCCCAGGAAGGTCCATCTCCAACGGCTGCCCCCGCGAATTGTGAAGATCGTACCGGCGTACCAAGGCTATCGCTTCTTCATCCTTGCGGATGGCCGGATCGTCATCGTCGATCCAGATGCGCTCACGATCGTCTACGTCATTGAGGTCTAGCAGGCAGTTCCCGGCGGCGTTTTTTCGCGTCGTCGGGCCACTGGAGGATTATGAATGATTTACAACGAAGACAAACCTTCCGGAATTGCATTTCCCTTGATCATCATACTCATCGCGATGGCCGCAATCGTCGGAGGTCTGGTGATGACGGAGGAGCACACAATGTCGGCGCGAGTGTTCGTGCCGCCGGCCGCAGCAGGATCGTGACGCCCGGTGAAAATCTCATGTCATGCTTGAAGATCAGCTGCGCATATTAGGCTCAGGGTCTCATATTGCGTCGAGAGGCCCTTCACGCACCGTGCCCGGAGGACGGGCTGCGGCTCGATCATAGTGATCTGGGGTTTCGCATCCTCTTGCTGACTGACGAAAATGACAAACGGCATGTTGGCGAATGAATTGTTGAAGTGCGGGGCCGCCGTCATAACAACAGGCGCGCGGGCGTGAGAGGGCTCACGACGCGGCGACGACCTTCTGCCTGTCAAGAACAGCATCGACCTTTGCAGTCAGTCCGTTGCCGCCCAATCCGATTTTTACGTCACGAATAGCCTCGCTGCTGTTCAGCCCTTCGAAGGCGCCAGGTTCCGCAACGACGACGTAACATTGGCATCGTATGCCACCTCAACGGTCTCGGCGCGGGCGGCGTAGGCGCGAGCCTTCGTTGGCGGGACGGAGTTTGGCCGTGCGCGTATTCTGAGTTGGCGAAGGTCCAGGTGTGCGCGAAGAGCCGAACGTGGCCGATTTCCTGCTAGAGTTGCCGGGGGTGTCAGGCCGGTATCGCCGGAGGCCATTAGCCGATGTAATCTATGGACGTGCCTCGCGAGGCGCCCCAGTCAACTCGTTCTACAGCAGGATCCAACATTCTCCGTCACAGCAAAGATACGGCACGTCGTCGAATTCGAGGATTTCGCATCCCCGGCGAGTCATTGCACTCGACTTTGCCATTCCTCTTGTGGGCGCGGACGCTTTGGCCTGAGCAAATAGCTGCATGAAAAGAACCGCCTGGGCATTATCTTTGTCGGGTTCAGCGAGCGTAATCTTTGCAAGTGGATGCTGGTGATCTTTGCATTTCACATTGCGGATATGTGATACGGACGAGATCAAGGAAACGGGAACTGATATCCATTGCTCGCAGGAGCGCGCAGGTGAAAAATACAAAACAGAGCTGTCCTTTTCATCGACTTTGACGAGCCCATAAAGCGTTAAGTCAAATGGCTCAACGAGCTCGTTGGCAGCCAACTGCGAAATAAACTCAGATGGTTCGTACGTACGCATACAAATAACCCTCCAGTTTGATGTTGCTTGAGTTGATTGCGGGCCGGTATCTGCTCACGGCCAAGCTATTTCGAGAGAGCCGAGGCAGTCGCGTTGCAGCGACCTGGCTATAGTCGGCACAATGGTCTCGTCGGCCGAATTTGGGCCGTGCTCATAAGAGCACAACCGGCCATAGATGACACGTACGCCAATAGCGGTACGTGCTGCCATCGCTGATTGAAAGTCGGAGAAGTCAATGGATCGCGCGAAGTTCTTCGCCGTGCTGCGTCCTCGCACGTCTGGCGTTTTCTGCCCGTCGCTCAGTCAGGCGCAGGTAGCCGGCATCACGGCAGACGCCATGATTGAGCACGCAAGCGGATCAAGACCGAGGCCATGCAGATCTACGTCAACGCGCAGGCGCAAGTCCCAACTGGCCGCGGCTGGTGGTTTCCGCTGCTGTTTCAGGTTCCTGCTGGTCGAGGCTGGATCTACCCCAGACGTGGCCGTAGCGGCGCTCCCACCTCCACTCGATGGCTGGATGGGGCATCGTCGGTTCCCTCTTCATCGGCTTGTGACCGGATCAAGGCGAAATGGCGCAAGTAGCAAGGGTCCGACCTTCACAGGTGGCCGGACCCTCCAATTGCCGCCTCGGGGCATATGAGCACGGCGGCTGCGAGATAGTCGATCGGCGGCCTCCGGTCAATTCATGAAACCGGTGCATGCGCATTTAGTAAGGGCATTCGGGGCGGCGATAGAGGCTAGTGATATGGATGTGCAGATCGGGAAAACGCCGACGAGCTGACAACGGTGTGGTCGTCTAATTTACACCTGCCCAATGACGGGGTAGGGTGCCGGCCGACAACAGACGCGGTCGGGGAACCGCCGAATATGGGCGATGTTTCAGGCGATGCCGCCAAATCTCGCGATTCTGCCTCTCTGGTGACCGGCGCGACAGCCGCCCAGATCATCGGCGGACTCGTCCCTCAAATGTCGCCATTTGTTGTCGCTGGATTGATCGACGGTCTCTCGCTGTCGGAGCGCGATGCGGGTTTCGTTGCGTCCGTCGAATTGCTGTCTCTCGCGACTGCCGCGACCTTGATCGCACCGTTCTTGTCGCGGTTTTCCTATAGACGGACCAGCCTATTCGCGATTGTTTTAACGCTTTCTGCGCAAGGCGCATCGATCTTCGCCGCCGGATGGAGCTGGCTCTTGCTTTTGCGTGGATTGGCGGGCATCGGGGAGGGGGTTCTCTACGCGATTTCGCTCAGTATCGTAGCTTCTCACTCCCGGAACCCCGAAAAGATTTTCGGCTATTTCCAACTCGTCTGGGCGATAGGAAGCGCTGCGCTCTTCAGCGTCGGAGGTGAAGTCACCGCCGCGTTCGCACATCGTGGCATTTTCACTCTCCTTGCGGCAACATCCCTTGCATTCGCACCGCTACTTTTGCTCGTCCCCGACGTCCGCGCAGTGAAGGACGGCAGTACCAGTGTGGCCGCAACCAAGCCGCTGCTCGGAATTTTGCTTTTTGCCGCAATCGTTCTGTACGTGGCCGTTTCCGCCGGGCTGTTCGCTTTTAGCGGACCACTGGGCGAACGGGTCGGCCTTGATACCAGCGCGGTCGGATACATACTGACTGCGTCCACACTCGTTGGGCTGGTGGGAGCAGGTGCGGCCACGGTGCTTCACGTCCGCTGGGGCAGGGCAATTCCCATCACGGGGTTCTGCGTTGGTTACATCCTCGTCGTCTTGGCGCTCTGCCTCTGGCCTGACCCGGTGGCTTACAGTGTCGCGGTCATTGTATCGGCCGTCCTTTACTACTTCTCGCTGCCGTATCTATTCGGCCTGGCTGCCGCGCTCGATCCCAGCGGACGGTGGGCGGCAGCGGCAGGTTCTGCAAATCTCCTCGGATTTGCAGCAGGTCCTGTTGTTGCGGGTGTCGTGATCGGGGCTTCCGGCTATGCGAGCTTGGCGGCGGTTTCCAGCGCGATGATCGCTGCCGCCTGGGTGCTGGCCATGTACACAATAGGACGCGGGTACAACGGTCGGAACCTTCCCGAGCACCTGCCAAGCTCGGTGGCATTAGACCTGTCTAGTCGAACACCTCGATCGGCAAAGTGAACGCGACAGTCGCGCCCACCGTCTCGTTGTTTTTTACCCAAAGACGGCCCCCGTGGGATTCCACCATTGAGCGGCAAATCGGGAGTCCCATCCCCATCCCCGTGCTCTTCGTCGTGAAGAACGGCTCGAAAACGCGGTCAGGATCGCTGAAGCCGCTCCCGGAATCCTCAACGGAGATGACAACGGCCTTGGGACCAT
Source organism: Rhizobium sp. IBUN (assembly GCF_000510625.1). NCBI lineage: Bacteria > Pseudomonadati > Pseudomonadota > Alphaproteobacteria > Hyphomicrobiales > Rhizobiaceae > Rhizobium > Rhizobium sp. IBUN. The sequence goes on along the minus strand of NZ_AZNV01000009.1, from coordinate 55,003 downwards.
CTCGATCTGTTTTTATCCTCAGCTTCCTCAAGGGGTTCGTGCTGTCCATCGCCTGAATTCCGTTCCGGATCAGGTTCACCAAAATCTGTTGCACTTGGACGCGATCGACTAAAACCTGCAGAAGCGTTGGATCGAGTTCAGTATCGATACGGGTTGTTGTGGCGGCAATTTCGTCCGACATGAGACTCAAAACCTCGTCGATCAGATGGTTCAAGTCCTCGACTGTTCGCGTTTGGGGCCTGTGCTCGAACAGGGCGCGGATTCGACCGACCACATCCGTGACCGCGCCAACGTCCGCGGTGATACGTTCCGCAGCACGCCTGCCCCTCTCTACGTTCGGTGGGTCGATCGACAGCCATCGCCAGCAGGCCTCGGAATCAGCGGCGATCGCTGCAAGCGGCTGATTGATTTCGTGGGCGATAGACGCCGAAAGCTGTGACAGGTTGGCAGCTTGCGTTGCCTGCGCCAGCTTTTCCGCTGATCGGCGCAGCGCCGCCGTCGCCTGTATCTGATCCTCGATGTCGTGGCATAGGCCGAACCATTGGACTATATTGCCGTCCTGATCCCGCAAGGGTTCCGCGCGACCCGACATCCACCGATAAGCGCCGTCCGCGCGAAGAAGACGATACCGCATTGAGAATCTGTCCCCGGATGCCAGGCAGCGGGTAAGCTCGGTACCAACGGCCTCGACGTCATCCGGATGGAAAATTGTGTCCATAACGGACTCGAGTGAACTTACGTTGGACAAATCAAGGCCAAGAAAATCGGCCATGCGCTTGTTGACCAGGGTCGTCGTTCCGTCAGGCGTCAACCGCCACAAATGACTTGGAACCATATCGACGAGTAAGGATAGCTCGACTGTACGCGCCTTCAGCTCCGCCTTTTGATCCTCGATATCGACGTTCTGACCGTGCCACGCCGTTACCCGGTGGTATGTGTCCCTCGATGGCCGTCCCTCGCTACGAAACCATCGATATTCACCGTCTGCGCCCCGCAAACGATGCTCGCTCTCGAAATTGTCACCGGTATGCAGCGAATGTCGCCACTTGGCGGTCGCGGCTTCGCGGTCGTCCGGATGGACCCGAGACAGCCAGTCAAACTCTTCGTTCGAAGACCCGACAGCGAAGAACTCTTGCATACTGGGGTTGCTATAGGTGAACTGGCCAGCCGAATCCGTTGACCACACATGGCCAGGCAACGCTTCCACAAGGTCACGCAGCTCCGCAAAATCGCGCTCGCTTCCGGATAAATCAACCCTCGACAGCGCCTTGCCTTCAGACATTGGCTCCTCCGGTCAAACAAACACTAAAGCCCACCTTTCGCTCGGTTTGGCGATCAGGCGGCTTGTTGAAGGGATGGCGTATTATACGCAGAAGGAACTGATCTTCAACGTTACAGCCGTGCCGCATGAAAAGCGTCCTATGGTGTGCCGCTACCAAACCTTGGAAGGAGAATACCCCAACTTCAGTTTACTTGTTGAGGCCGCGCCCGCGCCGTACGAAGGATATCACAGTCGCTCAAAGCGGCTCGATATGGAGGTTCCTGAAAGAGGTTATGGAGATGGACAACAATCCCGCCAACTCGGCTTCCCTGATCTCTTCTTTACCCGGCATCGAACCAGGGGAGTGCGAGGTCGCCGACCTTCTCACAGAAATCGCGCTGGAGGTCGAAACGATGATGGGTCCAGATATCAACCTGGATATCGTTGCACGCTCAGCCATTCCCCGCGTGAGTTGCTCGCGCGACCGACTTCGCGACGCCGTTATCCAACTACTAGCGAACGCCCGCGAAGCATTGCCAACGGGCGGAACGATTTCAATTGAAGCTTCGACTAACCATCGTTCCGGCGCAAGAGCCGTGGAACTTCGCGTTGTCGACAATGGCATTGGCATGGAACACGAGACCCTCCGGCGTGCTGTCGAGCCGTTTTTCACTACGAAAGCTACTGGACTTGGGGGCCTCGGCCTGACGATCGTCGGTCATTTTGCCGATGAAATCGGAGGACGGTTTCATCTTCACAGCGAGCTGGGCATCGGTACGCGCGCAACACTGTTCCTGCCTCTGTCGGGCGGGCCAGCGAGATAGTGTTCTAAGCGATGGCCCAATTCCCGGGAATGAGAAGGAGATGTCATGAAACCGTCTAAGAAGACCGTCAACTTCGGAGTTCCCTGGGAATCGGCCTATGGCTACTGCCAAGCGATCCAAGTCAAGGATATCGTTTATCTTTCCGGGCAGCTCAGCCACGACAGCGACGGCAACCTCGTCGCTCCTGCCAAACTCGATGCATCCGGTCGTCCTTTGAACTTTTCGAATATGGAACCTCAGATGCGGCAAACCTACGCCAACGCCGCTGTACTCCTCGAAAAATTCGGAGCTACGCTTGACAATGTGGTCGAGGAAACCCTGTTCGTTCTGGACGTCGATGCCGCCTTCGCGGTTGCCGGAAAGGTCCGGAAAGAAGTGTACGCGACAGAGCAGCCGCAGTGCGCCAGCAACTTGATCGGAATTTCACGGCTCGCCTTCCCCGAGCAGCTCATCGAAATCACGTTTCGTGCAGTTTTGGCCTCTGGCTGACTTATTTCGGCCGAGGCGTCTCAGTGTGCTCCACCACCCGCGGAAGGCTGGCCCGGCTTCTTCAGCAGGAGCGACGCTAGCAATGCAGCGACGAGCGCCGCTCCCCTGAGGGCGATGGTCGCGATAGCCTTGTGAGTCGCAGCGGCTTGGTCGCTGACGCCGTGGTTCATGTAGTGGGCCGCCAGCTTGGCTATACCACTACGGAATGTCTCATCGAAAGCGTTGATGGAGTTCGTCAGGATGTTGGGAGCCGCCGTCGGTCACGGTCTTACGCGCCCGGCGGCTGGATTTATCTGACTCAGGCCGCGGCTTGTGAGCGTTGCGCGTGCCACGTCCTGAAGTCGAGCGTTCCGAGCTTGGCGATGTCTAACGGCACCAGTGCCCGGTCATCGACCAGTGTGCCGAAGTACCGCGCCTGAGGATCGACAAGAACCTTCCGATTATCGCCGATGGAAGCGAGATATTCGATCACGAAGTCACTCATCGGTTTTTTCTCGGGTCCGGCGACTTCTATCGTTCGGTTCTCGGCGGTAGCGGTCGCCACTTCCGCGACGAAGCCTGCAACCTCGTCGGCGGCTATCGGTTGGAACGCGCCATGAGACACGTGGACGGTTCCGTCGACCGTAGCGCTATCAGCGATGCCTCCCAGAAATTCGAGAAACTGCGTCGACCGCACGATCGTATAGGGAGCGCCATCCTTCTTTATAAGCGCTTCCTGTGCGAGTTTCGCCCTGAAGTAGCCGTTCTCCGGAGATCGCTCGATCCCGACGATGGAGAGCGCGACATGGTGGCGAACTCCGGCGGCACGCTCAGCCTTGAGCAGATTGGTCGTTGATGTCTCGAAGAACGAAAGCACGGCGCTCGGTTCCCAGGAGGCGGAGTTTGTGACGTCTATTACGACGTTTGCGCCAGCGAGCGCGCTGTCGAGACCTTCGCCCGTTAGAGTGTTGACACCGGTAGACGGAGAGGACTGTACTACCTCGTGCCTGCGTTTTCGCAGGCGCTCGGCAACTTTCGTCCCGATCAGGCCGGAGCCCCCGACGATGACGATTTTCATGGGTCCATACCTTCTTGGGGGCGGCACATCAAAGTTCGGATGCGGCCGCCCACGATCAGAGTAGAGTCGGGTTGAGCCGTAACGCTCGTAACCCTAATCGGTAGCGCCGTCGGGTATTGTAAGTTTCGTTTCGCCAGTGTCGACAACGAAGACAGCGAGAATTTTGGCAGGCTTCGTATCGCTGGCATTGGCGCTGACCTGGTGGTGGTCGCCGGGGACTTCGATCCAATTTTCGCCGGTCTTGTAGATTGTCACCTTACCGTCGTTGAGCTGGCTCTTGATCTCGCCCTCGATGACGGTGGCGTAGATGAATGCGCTCTTGGCATGGGTATGCGACGGGTTATGCCCACCCGGCCCATATTCGACGAGCACGCCGCGCATGCTCTTGCCGGGCACGTTGGGGAGGGGGTGGTCGAAGACCACGGAGACTTTGGCGTTGTGAGGTTTGTCTGCCGCGGCGGCCGGTACTGCAATCAGCGCCGAGCAAAACAAAAAGGTCGCGAGCTTTCGCATCATGCTTCTCCTTCGCTTTTGATCCTGCCTATGACCGGCAGGGATCGTATGCGACCTACGAGAAAGAAAAATAGATATACCAAGGTTAGTAACGGCGGTCGGGAAAAGGACAGTCGATAACGCCTGCCTTTGATCACGCGGGACGAAGGCTTTGGCAGCCAGTGGGTTCTGTAGGAAAGCATGGTCACTGAGGCCGTGGCGCTCGGTCGTCCCAAATGAGCCCCCAAACCTAAGCATACCTCGACCACATCTCGTCCCCGATCTAGGGTTCCGATCGCGACCTATGACCGACAGCTCTCAACAACCCAATCAGGAGCCTATCATGTCGACGGTAGAAGCAAGACCGACCACCACATCGATCCCCGGGGCAATGCTCGGTAACCCGCAGGACGAGCTGGTCCCCTCGCGCTATGCAGTGCGCGTCGGCGACATCGACGTACTTGTGATCAGCGACGGCGTGCTGACGCCGCCGGCCGAGTCAATGGCCACCAACGCCGACCCAGCAACCCGTTCGGCTTGGCTGGACGACATGTTCTTGTCGAAAGACGCTTTCGACTGGGCTTTGAATGCTGTTGTCGTGCGCAGTGGCAGCCAGACGATACTGATAGACACCGGTCTGGGGGAGGAATATCCGGACTTCCCGCGGGCGGGCTTGTTCGTCCAGCGGCTGGAGGCGGCTGGAATCGATCTTGCGGCCGTGACCGACGTCGTCCTCACCCACATGCACTTCGACCACGTTGGCGGATTGCTCGCTGAAGGCGTGAAGGAACGGCTGCGTACGGACCTGAGGGTTCACGTGTCGTCCGCAGAAGCCGAATTCTGGAAGTCACCCGACTTCTCTCGTACGGCAATGCCGCCGCCACTTGTGGAACTCGCACGGCGTGCGTCTCTCGAATTCTTGGGTGAATACAGCAGTCACCTTCGAACATTTATCGACGAGGCCGAGGTAGCACCGGGCGTCGTTGTCACTCGCACGGGTGGCCATACTCCAGGACACAGCGTTGTCCGCCTGACGTCAGGTGGCGAACGACTGATGTTCGCGGGCGACGCCATATTCCCGGTTTCGTTCGAACACCCGGAATGGCATAACGGCTTCGAACACGATCCGGAGGAAGCAACCCGCGTTCGGCTTCGCCTTATGCGCGAGCTTGCGACGAACGGCTCGTGGCTTGTCTCCACGCATTTGCCATTCCCGTCTGTTGGCCGGGTGGCGGCGGCTAACGATCTATTTCGCTGGGTTCCGGTGTGGTGGGATTTCTGACGGCTGAAGCGCATTAACTCGATAACTGCCGTGTTTGATTCCGCTTTCGTGGCTCGATCCCGGCTCGTTGTAACGCCCGCTTGATCTGCGGCTAAAGCGGGCGTTGTTCGGAGCAAGGCGGCACTCGTGGGGCACGATTGATTTGCGCTTGACCTCAACGACAATCAACCTCGCGCTCAACCTTCCGATTTCTGACATACTACGACACGGGGACGACGTTGATCGATACCTATGTCGGGCTGGCTGCGACGTGCGTCAACGCGCCATCTTCCGCCTCGGGTGCACCGACCATCCGCCTTTTGCTCCCGCGCTATGAGTGACGAGTAGCTGTAGTTGGCACTTTTCGATCGCTCATGCCTAGGACGCGCACACACGATCCCATGAATCTTTAATGCCGGTGTCGGCTAGCTCGACTCTTGTTCGTCCTTGATGAGAAAAAGGAGGATCCAGAATGAACGATGAAAAAGCCCCCACCAGCGACGATGAAGCAATTGCCGCGATGTTGATGATGCGCGCGACCGCGATCAGGGAAAGAAACGCCAAGGATGCATTGTCCTATGACGCTGAGGATTCTGTCGAGTTCTCGCTGGCGCCGCCCCTCGTTCATCACGGAAAGGATAAGGCTGGTCTCCAAGCATGGTGCGACACCTGGGATGGTCCGATCGGCGGCGAGGTCGAGGATGCAAAGCTGACAATCGGCGTCGACGTAGCCTTTTGGAGCGGGCTGGTCCATATGACGGGTACGAAGACGGAGGGGACAAACGTTGATCTCTGGTTCCGGCAGACGCTCGGGCTCGTGAAGCGCAATGGCCGTTGGTTGGTTGCCCACCAGCATGAGTCTGTTCCGTTCGCCATGGATGGCAGCGGTCGCGCTCTGCTGGATCTGAAGCCCTGACGGAGCCAAGAGGAGCTCCTCCACAAGCGGGTTTTCCGAGGGTGTCAATCCGCGCTTGTATTGTGGCGAGCTATCATTGCTGCCTCCATTGAATGATCTGGTCGATACTGTCGGAATAGCGAGTAGTGGCTGAACACGAAGTCCCTTGATCGGCCGGAAATACGGCGTCGATCTCAGGCGATGACTTATAGACATATGTCAGACGCGCAATCATCGTTTCGTCCGGAAATGGGAGGTGCCGTCGCGTAAAGTCCTCACGGCGATGACGGTGCCAACGACTGCGAGGATGTCGTTATTCTTTCCGGCTTCACGGGCCACCGTGATCAGATTCCAATCGCGGTATCCTTGGGGAGAGCGGGCCGTTGACGAGATCGGACGTTTCGACGCTAGGAAACAGCGGGAAGGAACCCGCCATAACACGGGAATTGGGGAATGTTCCAATCGCGCGGGACAAAAATAAGTGCCCCCGCAGGAGTGCTGACAAGCGGGGCACCTAGGCTGTTTACAGTTTTGAAAAATGGAACAGCGGAGACCGGAATATCTTGCCGTTCCATCCGCCGAAACGAATCACGCGGTAATTCAATCGCAGCCTCTCGGGACGGGACGCATTCGTAAGGTGTCCCTACCAGGTGATGCTCGCTCGCTCGGGTACACCGGTCGTCGCCTGGCGCTCTGCGCCTTACTTGTTCTTAAGTAGCCAGACCTTCCCGGCCATCGTGATCCCGTAGACGTCTTTCGAGTTGTCATCGTCGAGATGCCGCCGCTCTAGGAAGCCATGTCCATTTAGCTCATCCAAAGTTTTAGCTGTTACGGACTTCACTTTCTGGGGCCGTTCCTTCCAGCGGTCAGACTTCGCGTAAGTCACCGTTGCATTCTGGTGCGTCTATTTACTCGACGGTTGCGGATATAGATCTCCGTCCTTGGCGAGTTTTAATGCGGCAATCTGCGATGGGGTAAGCTCAATCATGTTTAGGGAACCTGTGTCGTTTGAAGACGTCGTCCTAACACAATCCACTGGCTTTGCACGCCCAGCTTTTTCCCAATCATTGCGGCCGTGCACAGTCGAAAGCATGGGCGTCCTAAGTGCGACGGATTACCTGTAAAATCGCTCCAACCGCACGCGCGAGCCTTTGCCAGCACCATTCTAGTGCCCGAGATAGGTGCCGAAAACACCGATGATGGTGACAACCTCCCAGTGCGCCTCCCAAACCTGAAAAATGCACTTAGGACATTGCCATCAATTTGCAGCTTGACGGTGTGTTTCCGTGTCGCTTCGATGATGGGTGGTCTGCTTCCCGCTGTTAGCTTGCCGCACAATCCTTGCCGCGCATCGCGTTATGAATTGGCCGTTTAAAGCTGCGCGAACTTTTCCACTGTCGCAACTATTGGCGTGATCCGAAGGGTCATCAACCGCAAGCGGCCCTGTCTGCGCCATTGGATTATGACCACCCAACGAAGCTATGCCCTGCCAAGATGCTTCGGCCAGAATTCCATATGTACTTTTGCGGCTTCGTCTTGAAGGTTCGTCGGACCAACCACGGTGACGACGCGCGCGCCGGTTTGCAAAATCGACCGGCTCGGCACGTTCAACCCGATCCCAGCGATCTCGCCAAGCCGCGTTTCCGAGCACGCAAACACCATGCGCCCGATACCCGACCAGTAAATTGCCCCCGAGCACATCGCGCAAGGCTCCGTGCTGGTGTAAATCGTGCAGTGATCGAGAAAAGCACTATCGTAGTGCTTTGCCGCCAGCTTAACCAGATTCATCTCGGCGTGGTTGGTCATGTCGTGGTCGGTATAGACACTGTTTTCAGCGCGCAGGATTATGTCGCCGTCCTTGACCAGCAGCGACCCAAACGGTTCGTCGCCGTGTTCTACCGCGGATTTCGAAAGTGCAATTGCCTCGTGCAAAAATGGCTCGTGGTTTTCCATCGAAACGTCCCCAAACACTAGAGCGGCTTGAATTTGCCTTGAATCGAAGGGATTTCCAAGGTGCTGCTGATGATCCTGGCGGATAATGTGGCGTTCCGCGCTTCGAGATCGGCGACACCGTGGGCGGGTAACGAGTGCCGATAGTCACCATGCTCTCCTGAGCGGTTGCCGAGGCCGCATGTTGTCGATGATTTGGTTCCCGCTCCCGCCCCGAGAGTAAAAGACATGCGGACGTGATGGCCCATCACGTCAAGCTCTTTTCAACCGCCTATTCCTTTTGCCCATTGTCATATCGGGTTGAATTGTTTTCTTGAGCTTTCACTTTAATCGCCTGATGGCAAAGTCACCGCCATCCAGGCCACTCCTGGCAGAGGAAAATGACGACGGTTTAGGTGAAGTGACGGTCGAGCAAACTGCCACGATGGGTCCAAGCGGCCATCCCATCGTCGCGGCCTTACGGCTGAGTACCGGTAGACGGATTTGCCGGAGCGCCGGCCGGCGGGCTTACGGGAACCACTGGCTTCGGAATAGATCGAGAAATCGCGGGCGGTGTGGATGCAGTTGAAGTTGGGTCGGTTGTCGTGCCACCCCACTGGATCCATGCAAATGCGACTACCAAAATGATGGCGGCGAGAGCAATCCAGGGACCCCAGGCTCCGCCTCGGCGTGCAAGTGGCGTCGTGCGAAGATCGAGGCCTTTACCAGAATTAGGCTCATAGGGCATTGCATTTCCTCCATTGATAGAAGGTAAATGCCGTTACACGTCGTTTGTTCCTGCAGGAACGCACGATCACGCGTGTGACCACTGGTTAGAAACAGTCACCAAATTTAGTCCGCAGCTGAGCCCACGTATCGACTGTGTCCCTGCGACGACTGTCACTGCAATAGGCATGGCGTCAACACCTTCACGGCGAGGCGAACTCTTCGGTTTTCCGCCAGGCGATCACGTCTATGCGGATATCGCACAAGCGTGGCAGAGTCTGATCTTCAAAAGTGGTTCTCCGAGGTGTCGTGCCGGCAGCTACCCATCCTTCCCAAACGGCATTCATTTCGTCAAAACCCATGAGATCCCGAAGCCAGATGTTAGCTTGAATCAGTTCGTCCCTGTCGGTGCCCGCCTCTTTGAGAAGGGCATCAATGCGATGAAGAATTTCGGTCGTTTGCGCACTTACGCTGTCTCCCGCGGCGGTGCTGGCGATCTGGCCGACAATATGGACTGTTTGGAGTGGCGTTTCCTCGTCCACGGACGAGTGCTCGATAGCCATCGGCCGGTATCCTTGTTTCACTTGGCATGCCGGTTGCTGCCGAAGGTCAGATTGCAGCCATCGCGCCAGTTGAACAGGCTGTTTTATTTTTCGCGGCTATAACGGGTCGTTATGGGCGGTCCGCCATGGCGGTGTGTCGTGACACGAACTCGACGAGATAACGGACGCCCTCGGATGCCTCGGACTGGGCATAGAAGCCAATCTCGATCCGCACTGCGCCAGGTAGGTCGGCGGCCTTGTCCAGCGCACGACATCCCTCGGGGATAGTGGCTTCAAGCACAGGACCGACGCCAATGCCGACTCTTACCGCCGTTGCCATCGCGACTAACGTGGAAGCAACGCATGCCGTCTTCCATTTTATGTTCCGCTGCGACAACGTCGCGATGGTGCGGACATTCCAGGGGCAGCTCTCATCAAACATGATCACCGGGAGCGGCCTGCTTGCGTCGACCACGAAATCCGATCTGACAACCCAGGTGAGATACTCGGTCCAGATCAGGATAGGTTTCCGATTGAGGACGGTGATATCGCAAACAACGATATCGAGTTTCCCTTCTTCAAACATCTCTGCCAGACGCCGGTTGGGCTCGACGATTATATCGATATCAATCTTGGGGTTCTGAGCCCTGAAGTCACGAAGGATATTGATCAGTCGACTGGCGGCGAAGTCCTCGACGACTCCGAGACGGATGCGCCCTTGAAGTATCTTTCCGGTGAGCCTGCGGCCGACCTCGTCGGACAGGACCACGATCTCTCGGGCGTAGGCCACCATGATCTGGCCGTGAGCGGTGAGGTCAAGTCCTTTGGACGACCGGGAAAAGAGCGTTACCCCGACAAGCTCCTCGAGCTTGCGGATCTGCATGCTCACTGCCGCTTGAGTTCGGTGCAATTTGGCAGCAGCGCCGTTGACAGTGCCGATTTCGGCGACCGTCAGAAACGCCCGCAACAAGTATGAATCGAGATCAAGCATTAGGCGGGTTCTTCGTCTGCGTTAACCAGCCGTGCGACGGTCCCCGTCTTCGGCTAAGCCTGGACATTGTACGATCTGAAGTTCATGCGCAACGGCCAAAGCTTTGCCGTCGTCTGTAATGTCATTATCGCCCCCGCGCTAAGAACTATAAGATTTTCTGAACGGCCCGGCCGCTGAATGCTGCAATGGGAGTGACTGGAGTATCAGAAATCGTTATAGGCCCTCACGAAATATCAAGGTTGTAAAGCCTTTTGGCTCGGCGAATGATGGCATCTCGGATCAAACGGGGGAGCTTATCTTGACGATTGACCAGGATTTTCTGGAGGACCTACGCCGTCGCTTCGGCAATGCCGCCGGCGGTGAAATGCAGGATCCACACTTTCGCGAAGTTGCGGCAAGCGTCTTCAAGGATGGCGACAGCCGCAAATGGCCTTTTGCCGATCCGGCGACCTTCCTTGGCGCGTCCTTCATCGAGAACGGCATCAGGCCGGAGGTTTTGGAGGCCCTTGATGTAGCTCTTATCGGTGTGCCAATGGACCTTGGCGTAACCAATCGAGCCGGATCACGGTTGGGTCCGAGGGCTGTCCGGGCGATCGAACGTGTCGGACCCTACGAGCATGTTCTTCGGGTCGCGCCGATGGGCAAGCTCAAGGTTGCTGATGTCGGTGACGTTCCGATGAAAAGCCGCTTTGATCTCGCCGGTTGCCACGCCGACATCGAGGCCTGCTACCGCAAGGTCGCCAATACCGGAGTGATCCCCTTGTCCGTGGGGGGTGACCATTCCATTTCCGGCGCGATTCTCAAGGGATTTGCAAGCCGTACTCCCGTTGGAATGATCCACATCGATGCCCATTGTGATACGGCCGGGCCATATGAGGGCTCCAAGTTCCATCACGGCGCACCGTTCCGGGAGGCTGTCCTCGCCGGTGTCCTCGACCCCAAGAGAACGATCCAGATCGGCATTCGAGGAGGAGCCGAATACCTCTGGGAATTCTCGTTCGCTTCGGGCATGACGGTTATACACGCCGAGGAAGTCGCGGAGATGGGCATCAAGGCCGTCATCGCGCGCGCCCTCGAGGTTGTCGGTTCCGGCCCGACATATATCAGTTTTGATGTCGATAGCCTGGATCCCGCCTTTGCGCCGGGAACTGGAACACCGGAGGTTGGTGGACTGCTTCCGAGAGAAGTTCTCGCCATGCTGCGCGGTTTCCGAGGTGTTAATCTCGTCGGCGGCGACGTGGTGGAGGTCGCGCCGCAGTATGACGCGACTACCAATACTGCCCAGATAGCCGCACAGGTGCTGTTCGAACTGCTTTGCCTTGCCATGTTCAGTCCGTCCGCACGCAAGCGGGCGGCCTGAAACAGTCGGATCTGTCGTCAAAATCCAGAACCAAGAAAAAGGGAACATAAAATGAATATGAGCAAACTAGGAAGAACCATCGCCGCTGCTGCCGCATTCACTCTGGTCGGGCTGTCGGCACATGCCGACGACCTCGCCGACATCAAGGCCGCCGGCCAAATCAGTGTCGGCATTTTCTCTGATTTCCCTCCATTCTCGTCGGCCAGCGCCGACATGAGCCTCAAGGGATATGATGTCGATGTCGCTCAGAGCATTGCCGACAGTCTTGGTGTAAAGCTCAACCTCGTAAGCGTCACCGGACAAAACCGAATTGCCTATCTGAACGACAAGCGTGTCGATATTCTGATGAGCGTCGGCTTTTCCAAGGAGCGTGCCGAGGTCATCGATTTTGCGGCTGCCTACGCCCCGTACTACATCGCGGTCATAGGCCCGGCAGCTGTCTCGATCAAAGGCAAGGATGACCTCGCCGACAAGACGATTGCGGTTAACCGCGGCACGCTCGAAGACACCTCGTTGACGGCCGCAGCACCGGCATCGGCAACGATCCAGCGCTTCGAAAACTACAATTCCGTCATACAGGCCTTCATTTCTGGTCAAACCGAGTTGATGGTGGTCGGAAACGATGTTGGAGCGCAGGTCCTGGCACGCCAGGACGCGTTGAAACCCGAGCAAAAGTTCCAGCTCTTGACGTCGCCTTCGCACATCGCCCTCCGCAAGGGCGAGGAGGGTCTCAAGAGCACGGTCAATGACGTCGTTGCCAAGATGATCTCCGAGGGGAAACTCGACGCAAGCTCGAAGGCCTGGTTGAAGACGCCACTCAACCCTGAAAATCTCAAGGATTGATCGAAATGAGTGCTCCCCGCCGTGAAAGGATTGGCGATGTCCTATAGCCTTGGCTTCGACTGGCTCTGGGGCGGTGCGGGAGCGCTCGCATATGGTGCGGGCATGACACTTTTCCTGATTGCCTGCACCACCGTCTTCGGGACGGGGCTCAGTGTCTTCGGTGCTGCTGTGCGAAGAGGTCGGTACGGCTGGTTGCGACGGGCAGTTGGCATCTATGTTGAAGTGATCCGAAACACGCCGTTTCTTGTCCAGTTGTTCTTCATCTTCTTTGGCCTTCCAAGCATTGGAATCCATCTCAATCCTGTAACAGCGGCAATACTCGCCATGACCCTCAACATGGCGGCCTATACGACCGAGGTCATAGGCGCCGGCCTGGATGCGATCCCGAAAGGGCAAAGCGAAGCGGCACTGGCGCTGGGGCTGAAGCCGAGATACGTGTTTTTTAAAGTCGTCTTGCCTCAGGCGCTAAAGGTTATCTTCCCGGCCCTGACAAGCCAGATCGTTATCATGATGCTGGAATCAGCCGTGGTTTCGCAGATTTCCGTTCGGGAACTGGCGCAGGAGGCCGATCTTTTGCAGGCCCGCACGTTTCGTTCATTTGAGACTTATCTGGTCGTCACCATGATCTATCTTGCCATGTCGGCAAGCCTCAGGCGGTTGCTGATCGCTGGTGGTCGTCGGTTCCTTGGAGCGGGAATATCATGATCGAGTTCACGTTCTGGGATATTTTGCGCAATCTTGCCTTCGCGACGCGTTGGACAGTGCTCTTGTCGATCGCCGCCTTTTTCGGCGGGGCAACGGTCGGCATGGCAATCCTCTTTGCTCGGATATCGCAGTCCTTTTGGCCACGGCGGCTCGCGTCAGGCTACATAGCGCTATTCCAGGGAACACCGCTGCTCATGCAGCTTTTCCTGATGTTCTTTGGATTGCCCATGTTGGGATTCCGGATTGAGCCTTGGACGGCTGCCGTGTGCGGGCTGACGCTTTATGCCAGTGCCTATCTGGCCGAGATATGGCGCAGCGGTGTCGAGGCACTTCCACGTGGCCAGTGGGACGCGGGCGCAAGCCTTGGTCTGCACCGCCTGCAGGAACTTCGGCTTATCATCCTACCACAGGCTTTCCGGATAACTCGCGCGCCGACCGTCGGGTTTCTGGTGCAGCTGATCAAGAGTACCGCCTTGACGTCCATTCTCGGCTTTGAGGAACTGATGAGGACAGCAAATGCGATCAACAACGCCACGTTCGAGCCCTTCAAGGTTTACGGCCTCGTTGCTGCAATCTTCTTTGCCCTGTGCTATCCGTTGACCGAGTACGCGCGAAAGCTCGAGAGAGACGCCCCAATTCGTTGATAACGGCTTAGGGAGAGACCTTACGGATTTCCTTCATCGCACCAGCCATAGATTGGGACCATCCGTTAGCTGGGCTTCCTGCCGGGCCTCCACTTTATCGGCCTTGACTTTGCCTCCACGCTCAGCTCAGGCATCATTTTGGCGATCGCGGCTCCTCGCCTTATCGAACCTATCGCAAGGCATTTATGACGGCGTCCAATCTGGGCGGAGGCGTCGCCGTCAGCCAATTCCTCGTACAGGCGGTGTCCGTTTCATCCCCTCGGCGACATTGCCGTTGAGCGACGCAAAGGGCTCCAGCGATGGCAGCCGCGAAAATCGCATCGTCGCCTTTTCCGTTTCAGGTAACTGTCAGCAACCGTCTCCAAAACGCGCGTTTGCGGTGGAGTGGTGTAATTGACGAAAATGCCCGGACATATGAGCTCACTGCGGCCGAGGATCGGAAGCATCCCGCTCTGCATACTGACAAGCTGCTACATCGTCCTATTCTGCAACAACACGTTCTGGCGGAAGGCAACCGACTATCTCGGAAGCGGAAGCGGTTCGTTGTACCTCGCGATGCTGGCCCTGTTCGTCGGGCGGTAAGGGCGTTGCTGATAGTGTCAAATACCTCGACTTGGCGAATTCGAAAGATCCGCAATTCTGCCGGGGAGGCGAGTGCCTGGACGGCATCTTCCTAAACAAAGTTGATGGCTGGTTGGACCACGTCAAAGGCGATAGCGTTCTGGTGCTCCATCAGCTGGGCAGCCACGGACCCGCTTACTATCTACGATGTCCCGAACATCAAGGTAGGTTCGTTCCCGACTGCCGTACCCCGGAGCTTGGCAAGTGTTAGACCGGGGAGATCGTCAATGCCTATGACAATTCGATCCTCTATACGGACGACTTCATCGCGACTATTATCGACCGCCTCAAGTCCCGTTCGGGCAAGATGGCGACGGGCCTGATCTACATGTCCGATCATGGGGAGCCCCTCGGCGAGAAGGGGCTCTACCTTCATGGAACAGCGTACATGTTTGCTCCCTCGCAGCAGAAACACGTGCCGTTCCTAACGTGGGTTGACAACGACTTCAGTAAGTCGATGGATCTGGACACGGTTTGCCTCCGAGAAGAGGCACTTGCCGCGACGTCTCACGACAACCTGTTCCACAGCGTGCTCGGCATGATGAATGTGCAGACGTCGGTTTACGACAAGCGGCTCGACGTATTCGCAAAATGCAGGAGTCGAAATTCGTGAGCATCGTTTCCACGCGACAGCAACACAACGGAAAGGAGCGCGATCGGGTAAATGTGCTTGTCGTCGAAGACAACTTCGACATCGGGGACGCGGTATCGTCTCATATGGTGGCTGATGGGCATCTCGTTGACTACGCGCTGAGGATGTTGGCCTGCCTCTCGAACCTGCCTGGATCACCACGGCGATGGGGAACGCCTCCGTGGAGTGGCGGTTCTTCGGTTCATTACCATGGGCACGGTCGGTCTTTCTGTGGCTTCGCGCGGACCGGTCGAAGCATTCCGCCCGGCGGTGTCAATGGCGTCGCTTTCAGGTAGCCGTCAGAATATTATGACAGAATCGGCGGACGCCGGGTGTGCAGGGGAAAAGCACGCCCTTTTGACATTGCTATATATTTGGAGCGGACATGACCGATAAGTCTAGCCGTCTTGTGCTGCATACGAATTCACGTGACGAGGTGTTTGCCGACGAAGGCAATGCTGTTGCGGATTTCTCATTCAACTCCACCGTCGCGAATGTCTTCGATGACATGGTCAGCCGCTCTGTCCCGTTCTACGGAGAGATGCAGCGGATGGTTTGCGAGTTGGCCCGGGACTTTGCTCAGCCTCAGTCCAACCTCTACGACATTGGTTGTTCGACGGCCACGACGCTCCTCGCACTCGACCACGTCGTCGACAACCACGTGGACTTCGTCGGTATCGACAATGCCCCCGAGATGCTCAAAAAAGCTGCTGAGAAGATCGAGGAGTCGGGAACAAACCGATCTATCGAGCTCGTCACAGGCGACCTTCACCGCGGCTTCTCCGTAGAAAACGCCAGCGTCGTGACGATGTTGTTAACTTTACAGTTTGTACGTCCGCTGTTCCGCGAACGGGTCATGAAAACGATCTACGACGGTCTCAACGAACACGGATGCCTGCTGCTGATCGAGAAGTTGACCAGCGAAGACACAACCTTCAACAGGCTTTTCATCGACCACTATTACGACTTCAAGCGGCGTAACGGATACTCCTCGACCGAAATATCGAAGAAGCGGGAGGCGCTGGAAAACGTCCTCATCCCTTACCGCCTCGAGGAGAACACCCAATTGCTCAAGGAGGTGGGCTTCAAGAGCACGGAAGTGTTCTTCCGTTGGTATAATTTCTGCGGCATCGTCGCGGTTAAGTGAGACAAAGTGCTATGAAGAATCTCATGCTGTCGATCGGGAATTTCTTTTTCAAATATCGAAACCAGGCGTTTCCGCTCATCATCGTCGCATTGTTTGTTGCTGCACCGCCGGCCGCGACGGTTCTGGGCAGTGCGACGCTCGAACGGTGGAAAGACGCCGCCGCACTGCTCATTGTATCCGCGGGTTTGATACTGCGCGCAACCGTGATCGGTTATGCCTATATCAAGCGTGGCGGTCTGAATAAGCGGGTCTATGCCAAGGACCTGGTCACGGAAGGCATGTTCGGTGTTTGCCGCAACCCGCTGTACGTTGGGAACATGCTCATTTACGCCGGGCTCTTCCTGTTCCACGGCAATCCAGTGGTCGTTGCCGTCGGATGCTTGTTGTTCGGGTTTATCTACCAGTGCATCATTTACGCCGAAGAGGAGTTCTTGGCTGACAAGTTCGGGGAGGCCTACAGTGCGTACTGCCGGGACGTCCCCAGGTGGGGGCTGAAGCTGAGTGCATTCTCGGCATCCACGGAAGGAATGGCATTCAATATGAGGCGCGTTATTGCCAAGGACTACTCGACGATGTCGTCGACGCTGATCGCGCTGTTGGCCACCGAGTTTTACAGGGTGGCGGCAGATTCCATAACCGATCAGGAACTTTCTTACGCGATGGTGCTTGCAGCCCTTTTCGTCGGGGTAATTGCACTGACCGCTCTGGTGAGCTCGATGAAGAAAATGGGTGTCTTTGACGAACTGAAAGCCGCGCGCTGAAATTTGACCTGCGTGGTCTTCGGGCCGAGCTTCAGGGCTTTTTAAAGTGCTGGAGTTCGGCTTTTAGTTTGGGGGCGCGGGAGACTGTCCTCGGACTGGGCGATCTTGAAGACCATATCGACTGGACTGCTGCCGGTTTCACCGACGAGCCGACGCCGAGGATTGTCTGCCTGCCAGGCGTTCTGTCGTGAACGGCTTCTACATATGGTCACCCCCCTGGTGGCTTTATTCTGTCTGTGCCGCTTTTCTTCGATTTCGATCCTGCCGGTAACTGAGCGTTTCTGGGCAGCCGGAATGCGAAGGAACGTTAAAGTGCCCGGTGCGCTGCTACTAGGCCTGGTAGCTTGAACAAACCGCGCGCACGATCGACCAGCTTGCGCCCGACTGAGTGTCTCGGCATTTCAAAAATGATGTTGAAGAGGCGGCGGTAGCTGTCCTCGGGGGAGGTAAGTGCTGTAGCGCCGTGCCAGGCCGACGACGTGTTCTTGAAGAGAAAGCTGTGGTTGTCGGTGATGCAAGCCGCAGCGCTCGTCTCGAAATCCGCGAAATCGGGATTCATAGCTTTGGTCTTCTTACCGCCGAGTACCAGCGTGGCGCCACCCCACTCGGGGTTCCAATCATCGCTCGTATTGAAATAGAGAATATGCGTCCCGATCTTTGTTGGGGTGTCGAGATGCGGCGAGACCTCGGATCCACGCGATCCAACGTGCCAGGCATAGCGCGGGATGAATGTGGAAATTCCGAGCGCGCGGCGAATGAAACGCTGGTATTCGTCGCTCGTCTCTAGTTCGTCCATGAAACCCTGCCAGGCCGTGGGTAGTTGGTCGCGACCGACAACGCCGCCGGCCTCCGCTGGCCGATCTTTATGATAGATCGAGCTCTCGTAGGCCAGATAGTGTCGGTTGTGCGGGCGCTGATCGTGGGAGCGACGCCTATTGTTGTGGTATTCGAACAGCTCAAGCGATGGGAAGTTGGTATAAAGGGACTGAAATCCCTCCTGGGTCAAAAAGCCTCCAATGTTCTCCCAGGGAAAGGGTGACCTTTTCTTAAACGCATCAATGTCGAACCGCCGCAGCAGTTCGTAGTCAATAAAAGTCCCCTTCATAGAATGTCCCCCGCCTCTTTCCCCAAACCCGTACTTCAAAAATTGCGTAAATTGCTGACGCGAACCTGAAGGGAGCGTCGTAGGGTGTTGATTTGCTCGCGCTGAGTCAGAATTGCTGCTGTTGCGGGCGAGGTTTCGGCTGACTCACTGGTGGATCAGCATATGCTGCATCGATTCCAGCGCGCGAATCTCGTCCCTGACGGCCCTGTCGGTTATAGCGTTCGACATAGGCATTCTGCTGCGGCTTTTCCGGTTGGATGTGGCTCAATGCAATCTCCGTTTCTTCGCCCATTCCATGAGCCTGCCGCTGACGTATTCTAGGCCGTTGTTGACCCGTATTGCCATGGCTTGCCGCGCCATTCGATACTCGATTTCAGTAGGACGACCGTTTGCGCTTTGGTCGCCTTCTAGCGACGGCAACATCAACGCCTTTAGAACTGCTTTGTCTCGCGGTGACATCGAGCCTCGTCGGCCGTAACCGGCTGCCGACGGTTTGACGACGCTGTCCCGCCCGTCGCCTTTGGCAACACTATCTCGAAGATCGCTCCCCGACCTTGATGGTTCTGGCCAGAAAGCCCCCCTCCAGCACGCTCTACGATACGGCGAGAAAGAGAAAGGCCCAAACCCATACCCGAAACTTTAGTCGTCGAAAACGGGACAAAGAGTCTCTGCAGCATATTCTCCTCGATACCTGGTCCCCGATCCCGTACTCGGATAGAAATACGATCGTCAGTACGCCGAGCGCTGATCGCGACAATCCGGTCTTCGGCGTCAAGATGCTCCCCCACCTCCAACGCATTGCGGACGAGATTGTAAACGACCTGTTCGAATTCAACTCTGCCGATTTTGCAAAGCAGCGGTTCCTCGTCGAAATCGAGTGCGAGTTCGAAACCACACTCTGCGAACAGAGCTTCCATGAGGGTGACAACCTCACGTATCGCTGCAATTATGTCGGTGCAGGCTGTGTCTGTTGGCTTCGGGCTTACGAAGCTTCGAACATTCCTGATGATTTCGCTCGCTCTCTGTGCATCTTTCACGTTCGAGGAGAGAATACTCGTCACGTTCGCCTGGGGTGTCGACATGGCATCCATCAACTTCACGCCAGTTTGGCTGTTGATGAGAATGGCTGTCAGTGGCTGAATCAGCTCGTGAGCAATTGCCGCCGCCATCTCCCCAATCGCGTAGACACGCGACGCATGTTCGTGCCGCTTTTCCAGTTCAAGGCGGTTAATATTCGCTTTCGCGAGGCGCTCGGCCTCTCGCAGGCGCTGCGTGACCTGCCCTTGGTGGAGAGCATAGGAAGACAGGCCCGCTATAAGTATGGAGAATGTTGAGAAGACGTACAGCATGCTGTTGTCGAAAATCGCGTCCAGGGCGATTGATTTTTCAACATTGATGCTTGTTTTCAGGAAATTGTCGTTTGGGTTTTGATATATATCGCCGATAAAAACCTCAATTCGGCGTTCTATGGTTGAAAGTATAAACGAAGTATTAATTTTCTTGGATGCATTGGAGAATAAGGTTAATTCGTCCGATGTCCATGTAACTTTTGGGCAATTATCTACTAAAGATGGCTTGAGCATTTCTCGAGAATCGATCGTGATTATGATGGAGAAATGATTTTTGTAGTTACGGACGTGCTCAATAATGTAGTATTTGTTGTGTAAGTTACTGTCTACAACAACATGCACTTGACCATGGTGGCCTGCTAAAGCCTCAAGCAGCTTTTCAGACTTCAGTATCGGGCTCTCCCCTTCGGTGGGCACTTGCACGATAGGTTTCAGTCGCACCTTCTCGTCCGGCTCCATTTCATACCACGCTATGCCAGATATTTGCGGGTACCGGGCGTGGAGGCTCTCCGCGAAATTCGTGAAAGACGCGATAGAACGGCTACGTGGAGCGTCCGCTACCATCGTAAGTGATTGCATGAAGCCGAAGTTCTGGCTGTTCCGACTAACTGCCAGACGCTCAAGGCTTTGGGCGTAGGAGGAAATGTTCTGCTCAACCGTATCTATAGTGGTATAGATCAATACTGCTGTAAATAGAAACTGCAGAGCAACCCAAATCAGGATGGCGGGCAACGCCAAATTAACTGCGGTTCTCAATCGCTGGGAAGCAAACAAGCTAGCAATCTCTGAAGTTAGAATAAAGTTACACGTCGTCGTGAGCGAAGGTGGCGCTGACGACGAATGCCCGCATCGGTATATTTACTTAGATGCAACCTCTAACAATTGCTGACTTAACAATTTATCCTCGATGAGGCAGGTGACGGTGGAATGAAATGGCTCAGCGAAATCGTCGATCGTGAAGGGTCGCGGAAGGAGACTGTCCTTCATTGGTTTAAGAAGGTCGAGCAGGATATAGCCCGGCTTCAAAGGTCAATCCGTCGCATACTCTGTAGTATCGCATCCCTCACCGATTCATCGTCGTCATTGAGATGCAGCGGATTTCGGCGGTGTCTCGGAGTCTTTCTTCCTCACCCAAGTCAGCTGCCTATACGGATGCTAACATCTGAATATGGACGAACTCAGCAACGGACCGTGTGCCCAGTTTGGTGGAAATGTTGGCGCGATGTGCATCAACGGTTCGGGTGGAAATAGCAAGCACCTTCGCAATCTCTTTGGTGCCGAATCCGCGACACAACAAGTCGAATACCTCCCGCTCTCGCAGCGTGAGCTGATGCACTAGAAGGCTTGCTTCATCGCGTTCCAGGAGTGTTTCCAGTTGTGCGAACGCTGGCTTGAGCGCTTCCCGTAGCTCATCGCCACCGATGGGCTTGCAGAGGAAATCGACCGCGCCGGCGCGAAATGCCGCTCGGCAACTTTCGAGATCTCTGGTTCCGGTGACGACAATGATGGGCCAGTAAATACACGCCTTAGTCAACTCCGTTTGAAGTTCTAACCCACCCTTCGTCGGCATATGTAGATCAAGCAAGATACAGCCCGGCTTCAAATTCGGAAGACTGGACAGAAAAGCGTTGCAGTCGGGAAAACCCATGGCGATCAACCCGTCGACATGCAAATTCAGCAGAATCGCATCCCTGATCGATTCATCATCATCGATGAGATAGACCGGATTTCGCTGAACCATTTACGAATACCATCACAACTGCATTAAAAATGAAATCTCAGGAAGATACCGCGTTTCCATCTGCAATTGGTAGAGGCGCCGGGTAGGTAAACATACCGATGCGCACGTTGCTGAGCTGCTAAAGCCGTCTATTTGAGGGGACCGATCTCGGCGCGTCCAGCGTGCGGCGCTTACCCCGGCGCCTGCCTTTGGTCTTCGCGCATTGCTGAATGTGGGCGGTAGCGTTGCAATGGACAGCAGCGTCACAAGACTTTCTGTTTGTAAGCTTGCACAACCGCCTGAACCCTGTTGTATGCATTCAACTTGCGCATAGCCGATTTTAGGTACGTGTTAATTGTTGATCCGGACAGGGACAGGATGATCGCAGTTTCTTCACTGGTCTTACCCGCCGCCGCCCAGCGCAGGCACTCGATCTCGCGCTG
The DNA here is from genome assembly GCF_000510625.1 of Rhizobium sp. IBUN. Taxonomy (NCBI): domain Bacteria; kingdom Pseudomonadati; phylum Pseudomonadota; class Alphaproteobacteria; order Hyphomicrobiales; family Rhizobiaceae; genus Rhizobium; species Rhizobium sp. IBUN. The sequence goes on along the minus strand of NZ_AZNV01000009.1, from coordinate 33,207 downwards.
AGATAGCGGCGATCTTTGTTTTGAGGCAAGAGATTGCCTGAAGTAACTGTTAATGGCAGCAAGGCATTTCATCAGAACAGAATTACTATTATGGTATTGATGCGGGGTTGACGTAAATATTAATAGATATTTACTGTTTTCCGGGTCGTATATGCAGAAGGTGGAAAGTCTATTTCCCAAATTAGACATGATGAATACCGAACCGTGGCAAGTTTCTATTCTGGTTTCTAGCTCTATCTCCATCGGCAACGTCGAAAGCTTGACAAGATCTAGGAGTTTCGTTTGAAAAACGCTTTCCTTGCATATTTGAAGAATGGCGTCCTTTGACCAATCTGTGCCAATAAGCATGTCAGAAAAATTGGCAGTGCCAGCGTCGGGAAATTTGAGGACGGCATACGATTTGAAATGCTCCTCGTCGCATATCTTTTTTAGATCGGCGCAGAGCGTAGCAGTGCAAGGGTGCTTAACGAACAGCGTCATACGGAAATGTACCTAGTTACTTGGCCGGAATCCGCACCACACCCGCCATTCGGCTGTAGTCTGCAAAGGCGGCCCGTGTCTGAAGTAGCCCATCAAAAACCGCTTGGAAATGTTCTCTAAATTCGCATCTGAAATCTCCTTGCCGGTGGATGTGGCACGATATTCTTACATCCCGCTTTTCCTCTTGTATCTTCGTAGCTTTACCTACGTGGATCGGCGCGGCTTGGCGCGAACCTCTGCTGCTGTCTCAGCGCTCATCGGCGCGTTTGAAGCTGCTGGCCGTCTTCTCTCATTGGCAGCCCCGGTGCAGTGGACTCGCCAGGTCGGTTCCAGTCGATAACGCTATGCACCGAAGTCTGTTCTACCAGGCGCTTAACCACCATGGGTGAGGCGTTGCCGTCAGATGCTCATCGGAGTGGCATTGAATTTCTCCTTGGTGAGCGGATCGGCGGTCTGAGCCCATGGCAGCCGGAATGCTCTGCAGGGTTTGTTGGAATAAGGGTCTTGATCTCCGAACAGCTCGCCGTGCTTGAGAAGGAGCTTCGATACCCGCCGCGCAAGATGCCCTCGCTTCTCGACTGATGACAATTCCGGGTGTCGGCGCAGTTTGCGCCACAGCGCTGGAAGCATTAGCGCCGCCGCGGATCAGGCTGTAGACGGCCGCGTCAATTACTCGGTGAGACCGGCTTTGCGCAGGCCATCCACAACGCGCTCGAAATCGGCAGGGTTCTTGTAGGGCAGCACCTTGCGCCGGTGCTCCAGTGAATAATCAGGGTTGATGCGGAACACTCCGTCCCACTCCTCGCGCGCCTCCGCGAAGCGGCCCAAGTGACCATAGCTCGCCGCTAGCAACACGCGTGAGATGTCGGTGCCGGGATTGCGCACAAGCCGACGCTTCAGGAAGGCAACGGCTTCCTCGTACCTGCCCAACTGAAACATCGCCTGCGCGTGGAAGTGCAGGAAGATGTCGGGATAATATGGATTCAGCGCAACTGCCCGCTCGAAACAGACGAGGGCCTCGTCGGACCGGCCCGCATAATGCAGAGCGTTACCGAGGCTCTCGTGGCCCTCGGCAAGATTGGGAGCAAGCGCGATCACGCGTTCAGCCTCGCGGATGGCCACGTCAAGTCGTCGCAGGTACAAGTTGGTGACGCCCAGCGCCCAATGCGCGTAGGGATATCGATCGTCGAGCGCGACCGCCTGCGTCGCGGACTCGATCGCCTGTTCCAGTGACTTCGAGGGCGATTGGCTCCACTGGTTGACGTAGGCCAGTGCCTGCGCCACGGCGAGGAACGCGTGGGCCGGTGCAAAATTGGGGTCCAGATCGATGGCGCGCTGCAACAATTGCTGGCCCTCGATGTTCTGCTCTCTCGTGAGCCGCCACATGTGTTCGCGACCCCGCAGGAAGCAGTCATAGGCTTCCAGATTTTGTGTCTGCTCGGCCGCGAGGCGCTGCTGGTCTCCGGCCGTCAGCTTGAGTTCCAAAGCACCGACGATCTGCTGCGTGACGTCATCCTGCACCGCGAAGATATCGCTCAGGTCACGATCGAAACGCTCAGCCCACTGATGCCCGCCAGTGGTCGCATCGATGAGCTGCGCGGTGATCCTTACCTGTTTGCCTGATTTGCGAACGCTTCCCTCCAGCACGTAACGCACGTTGAGATTGCGCCCAACCTCCTGCACGTTCACGCTCCGGCCCTTGAATGTAAACGATGAGTTGCGAGCAATGACAAACAGCTGCGACAGCTTCGATAGCGCAGTAATGATATCTTCGGAGATGCCGTCGGCGAAGTACTCCTGCTCGGCATCGCCGCTCATGTTGACGAAGGGCAGCACCGCAATCGAAAGCTCCGGCGGCGATTCGGCCCGAGCATGAGCCACGGCGCCTGCTGTTACTGCTGGCTTTGCCTCCGCATAGGCCCCGACCTGAAGCGAATAGACCCGGATCGGCTCGGCGATGTTCTTGAGTTGCATCACACCAAGATCACTGACGGAGAGATCGAGCCTCGCCTTAACCTGGCGATAGGCATCCTCGGACAGGCAAATGGCGCATGGGGCCGCGATACCTTCCAGACGGGAGGCAATGTTGACGCCATCACCCATGAGGTCGCCATCGCCTTCCTCCACTACGTCCCCCAGATGAATGCCGATCCGGAACTCGATGCGTCGATCCTGCTGGACGCCGGCATTGCGTTCGGCCATGCCATTCTGTACCTCGATGGCGCAGCGCACGGCATCGACAACGCTGCGGAATTCGACCAGCGCTCCATCTCCGGTGCGCTTGATAACACGGCCGTTGTGCACGGCGATGGTTGGATCGATCAGGTCGCTGCGCAATGCCCGCAGCCTTGCCAGGGTGCGATCTTCGTCTTCGCTGGCGAGCCGGCTATATCCGACTACATCAGCGGCCAGAATTGCAGCAAGTTTGCGATTCTCGCTCATAGGGTCGTCCCTGATCCCACAATAGCAGGAAGACAGAGGCAGGAGAACTTCCGCTCGGTATGATCTCGGTTGAGATCAAGATTTTCTGGTGCATCTGTGCCTCCAGCGTGTGCGCCGACGATGTCTGCTTTCTGGGGCAAAGTTTGCCCCGAACAGACGGGTCAATCGTGGCAGGAGGCTGCAATTTTCCTGGCGGCACCCTGGACAAGCCCGAGCCGTTTCAGCTCGAGGCGTGCGTCGGGAAGAGCGCGATGAGCCGGATTAACAGGTTCCGACTGGGCGATGACATCGGCGACGAAAGTCGGAATATCGACGTTTGCGCTATCGGCGCCAAGGATGGCAGACGCCGCTTCGATGAAGAGATCGTCTGATTTGCGAAGCCGCAATGCATGGCGCGGCTTTCCTCCGCCCCGAAGCAGTGCGCTGAGCCACTTCCCGTCCCAGGAGGGCGAACTTGCATAAAGCTCGTGTCCCGAAAGCTCTGCCATCAATTCCCCCACGACGAGTTCGATGTCGCTTCCTTCTTCCTGCAGGCGGTCGCGCGAAATACCATGGATCTTCTCCGCATCTGCGGACCAGTCCGTCCATCCGGACTTCGGTTTGATCAGGAATGACCGCGAGCGCCCATCCTCGAAGACCCAGGCGATCTCGACGGGGTAGCTGTGCTTGCTGAGGGAGGAGGCTTCGAAGTCGAGAAATACGATCATCGCCAGTAGGTAGGGCGTGATGGAAATGGTCGCAATCCCGAATCCGCGATCGGAGCCCTTTCTCTTCGATCGGTCTGATGGCTCGCCCTGCTCGAAGGCGTGCACGTCACTCACGACCATAGTTGGGGCACGTTAGCTCACCAGCAGTGTTTTTCGGTTTGCTGGCAGGGATGGGCAGCATTCTTGCGTGTCGCGTCCAGTTCCGGACTGCCTATAGCCGAGTCGAAGCGGTTGCCCCCTGGCTGCCTAGCTGCTTGAGTTTGATGAGCTCGCATCGCACGATTTGAGCACAAGGCATCGATGGGTGCTAAGACCATCTCGGCGGTGCCGAAATCAAAACATCGTTTCTTCGCAACTCGCGATGCAGTTGAGTGTATTACTGATTGGTAATAATGGTATAAAGTGCATTAACTTCAAGTTGAATTTTCCGTTGCAAATAATGCGCGATGAGCAACCCGTCAGACATTATGCTCATTGGATAGACGGGCCTTTTCCACTTCCTCTAGCGGCAGAATGCCAAACGTGCGATGGACGGCCGGTTCATATTGGTTGTGAACTGCATCAACGCCCGCCGTGATCGCACTCCTCCATGACGGCCCTCGACCCCACGCCTCACGCAAAGCGGCAGCCAGTTCCCGACCATAGGCAGTTTCTTGCAGTGCCTCGAAAAGCATTCCGGCCTGGCGCAAGTCTTTCTCCTTCTTTGCGCGCCCACCGGCATCATCGAGGCGACGACCAGCGACAATCAGCTTATGGACCGCGAACCGCGACGGATCGGGCACAACGACTGAGACACCGGCCCCATGCAGCAGGATCGTTCGGACCGGATCACGGATCAGGAAATCCATGTATCGGAGCGGTTCCGCCGCAGCTCCGCCGAGCGCAGGCATGTTCGCCGGTTGATCAGCGTATTCCTCCGATCCCCGGTTTGTCGTCAGGAACTCGACGCGGTAGCCGCTATCATTCCGGAAAGCATTAGAGCGGGGCGATCCGGATATGTGCGGGAGCGCCCGGAATGACGGATCGATCCCTTGCAGCAGTTCCACAACTGGCGGCATGGAATCTGCCACTTCTCCCGAGATCGCGTAATCTTGGGCAATGTCGGCATCACCCGTCAGGATCGCGGCCATTGGTAGGCGCACGCCAAGGTATGCCGCATAGCATTGAAAGGCGACCGTTCCCACCAAGACGCCACGAAGCCGGAAAAGACCGGCTGCAGCCAGCGCCTCGACGACCGCGCCCGTGAAACGATCCGGCGCGATCATACCGGCTTCTCGCGTCAGGGCTGAGACCATTTTTCGCCGGTTCTGGTAATCGTCCTTTTCAGCCCTGAACGTTGCGACCCGAGCGGAGATTTCGGTATCGTCAGCAGGTCCGACATAACGCCGCTTTTGACCGCCCGCGCCGTCTGGTTCATCGAAATACCAGTATTTGCGATTATCGACTGTTACCGGGACGAAGCGACCCGTCGGAGGAAAGTCGGCCGACCATTGAGCATCGAACGTCCGCTGTTGGAGTTCCGCTACCATCGTGCGAAACATGAGGTCAATTTGCTTCATGAGATCGGTTCCTATACCATTTCCACAAATCTAGTATAGCCAACTCGTTTGGGCAAGCTGCATCGCCCAACTGGCGGTCTATACTGTTTCCGCAGAATCTAGTATAGCCGCCGTTTGGCCGCGCTGATGGCCTCGATCGGGTACTCAAGGATCGTGGCCGAACTCGCGGGTGCCGTCAAAGGCGATGTAGTCCTCGTGGCCTTCTCCCGGCCATGTCTCACGCCATTTGTATCGCGGCGCTGGGCCATTCTCCCCTTGGCCAAAGTGTCAACATTTGTCGTTCTTGTTCGTCGGCGGACTAGCGCTTCTTACGGCGGCGTCCCCAAACAATTCGCCGTCAATTCAAGAAAAATTCGTTGACCGTTCCAGCGAAATCAAGGGTTCCCTATTCTGTCAGCTTATTGGCCCAAGATAACCGGTATCAAGTCCTCGGAGATATGGATCCCAATGGGTTCGCGGCCTTGGCGCACGAATTAATTGATGCAAATTAGCCACCTCTAAATTATAATCGTGCCTTGCTATGTTTGCGGGCAGGGGGGCGTCATGAAAATTGGCCGGAGCATGCTTGCGGGTGTGGCTTCCTAGCCCTTGGTTGTGTCCCAGGATGGGCTTGGGCTCAACAAGTAACGGGTACGCCAGGTTCTCCCGGAGCCACCACTACCATTACCGGAAAACAACTTCCCACGCCCGATCCGAAATTTGGCGGCGCAATAAGGCAGAAGGCATCGGAATCGACACCATGGTGGGCCCCGCGCATCGTGCCACCAAAAGGGGCGCCCAACGTGCTGCTCATCATGACGGACGATCAGGGGTTCGGTGCACCGAGCACCTTTGGTGGGGTGATCCCTACGCCCGCGATGGATCGCATCGCGAAGGAAGGGCTGCGCTTCACGAATTTCCACTCCACGTCGCTCTGTTCGCCGACGAGGGCTGCCCTGATTACCGGACGCAACCATCATTCGGTCGGCTTCGGGGTCGTGGGTGAAATCGCGACGGGGTATCCCGGCTACGATTCCATTATCCCGATCGAGAAGGGCACCATCGGTACCATCCTAAAGGAAAACGGTTATGCCACTTCGTGGTTCGGCAAGAACCACAATACGCCGTCCTATCAGTCGAGCCAGGCGGGACCCTTCAACCAGTGGCCGAATGGCATGGGCTTCGACTACTTCTACGGCTTCGTCGGTGGCGATGCTAGCCAGTGGCAACCGAACCTGTATCGCAACACCACAGCCATCTACCCTTTCGAAGGCAATCCGGGCTGGAACCTCGAGACGGCGATGGCCGATGAAGCGATCGGATACATCAAGCAATTGAAGGAGATTGCCCCCGGTAAGCCATGGCTCGTCTACTACGTCCCGGGCGCAACCCACGCGCCTCATCATCCGACGCCAGAATGGATCAAGAAGATCAGTGACATGCATTTGTTCGACGACGGCTGGAACAAGGTGCGGGAGACGATCTTCGCCAACCAGAAGCGGCTCGGCATCATGCCTCAGGATGCCAGGCTGACCCCTTGGCCGGACGGCCTGCCGCAATGGGATTCGCTGAGTTTCGATGAGAAGAAGCTGTTCATCCGTCAAGCGGATATCTACGGCGCCTATCTTGCCTATGCCGACCACGAGATTGGGCGCGTCGTCCAGGCGGTCGATGACCTCGGCGAACTCGACAACACGTTGATCATCTATATCGGCGGCGACAATGGGGCGAGCGCGGAGGGCATGGTCAACGGCACTCCGAACGAGTTCACGACCTTCAACGGTGTCTCGGTGCCGGTCAAGGACCAGTTTCTCTGGTATCCCTTCTGGGGCTCGGAGCGAACCTTCCCGCACTATGCGGCCGGGTGGGCCTGGGCGATGGATACACCGTTCAAGTGGGTCAAGCAGGTGCCCTCGCATTTTGGGGGAACCTCGCAGGGCGTCGTCATGTCGTGGCCCGGCCATATCACCGACGCCGGCGGCGTGCGCCGTCAGTTCCACCACGTGATCGACATCGTGCCGACCATACTCGAGGCATCAGGCATTCCGGCGCCGGACATGATCAATGGCATTCCACAGAGCCCGATCGAGGGTGTCAGCATGGTCTACACCTGGGACAAGGCCAACGCGAATACTCCGACAAGGCACGAAACCCAATATTTCGAGATGCTCGGCAACCGCGCCATTTATCACGACGGCTGGGTGGCGGCGACGACGCCAGCCACGCTGCCATGGGAACTCAGCACCAAGACGCCGCCTGATGTGATTACCGGCTACAACTGGGAACTCTACAATGTCGTTGATGATCCGACAGAAGCCAACGATCTGGCGTCAGCCTCGCCCGACAAGCTGAAACAGATGCAGGACCTCTTCTACTCCGAGGCAAAGAAGTACAACGTGCTGCCGCTCGACAACTCGACGCTTACCCGCTGGAACACGCCACGCCCGAACCTCACGGCCGGTCGAACGGAATTCAGCTATTCCGGAGAACTGAGCGGCGTGCCAGCGAGTGCGGCCCCCGACATCATGAACAAATCCTACACAATCACCGCCGATGTCGATATTCCCGAGGGCGGTGCGGAGGGCATGATCGTCACGGAAGGCGGGCGCTTCGGCGGCTACGGCCTGTTCCTGAGCAAGGGCGATTTCGGCGTTGGCCGGGGCAGGGTGGTCTTCCTCTACAACTTGCTCGACCTCAAGCGGACCTTATGGGAAGGCCCCGAACTGGAAGTAGGCAAACACCGGGTCACCTTTGACTACAAGGCGGACGGCACCAATCTCGGTACAGGCGGCATGGGCGTCCTCTCCGTCGACGGAAAGGAGGTGGCCCGCAACTCCCTGGAACATGGCATTCCGGTGACGTTTCCCGAGGACGAGACCTTCGACGTCGGCCTTGATACGCGCACAGGCGTGGCGCTCTTGGAATATCGCTACAACACACCATTCAAGTTCACCGGCAAGATCGACAAGCTGACCTTTGAGCTCGGGAGAAGTAACCAATGAGCCTTAAGCACACGATCATCACCCTTGGCATCACCCTCGGCGTAGCCGCGAACCTCGGCATTCTGACGTCGTCGACGTCGATCGCCGAGGATGCCATCACCGCGCCAGCGACGAAGTCCATTGGCACCTCGAGCACGCAAAAGACGGAACTGGTTCCGTCGCTTATCGTAATGAACTCCGATGGTGCGACCTTAAAGGGCGACACGCTGACGTTGACGAGCATTTCCAACAACTCGATCCTGTTCGCCGACCGGCCGGTGCGCTCCGCCAGACATGCGCTGACAACGCACTTGCTGGAAGAGTGGGCTCAGGGCGGAAGCTTCGAGAAGGATCCGCCAAACGCCACCGTCTCGGTGCTGAACAAGGACGCGTCGAGCGTTGAGGACGCCGTCGTCGTCTTGAAGGAGCCGAAGCTCGAGGGCGCCGACCTGACGTTCAAGGTGGATATACTGGAGGGCAGTCTCGCCAAGGCAGATGGCCCGGCATCGATTTTCATCGACATTATTGGCATGCCGAGGACCCCGCGATCCTTTGCGGGTGTGGCACGACGAACCGCTTATCGGGGAGCATGGTACGGAGCGGCTGCCGCTGGTGCGGCCGCGGCCGCCTACGACCGTCCCTATTACCGGCCCTACTACCCGCCGCAAGCCTGCGGATACTATCCGCTGCCACCGTGCTAGTGTTGCCACGTCCTCGTGACCCGGCCGTCCGAGAGGAGGATCGGCGTGATGAACAGGGCGCTGGCTGTCGCGGCCATCGGTGAAATTGTGACTGGCCTGGCGCTGGTCGCCATTCCCGCGCTCGTCGGTGAACTTCTGCTTGGGGAGGCCCTGGTCGGCGTGGCGGCGGCCGCCGCGCGTGTCGCCGGCATCGCGCTGATCGGATTGGGCATCGCCTGTTGGCGGAGCAAACCCCTTGAGGGCATGCTCTCTTACAGTATCCTTGTGACCTTCTATCTCGCCTATCTCGGTCTAGCTCACGGAATGACCGGTATTCTGCTTTGGCCAGCTGTGGTCCTGCATGCTGTCCTTTCGCTTTTGCTGGCACGTATCTGGTGGGGCGATGCGATTAAGTGAGTTTCGCCGCGACAGTCTGGCCAAGCGGTATTTGAATGCGACCATCTCGACCCACGGTCGTGGCGGGTCCGGCTGAGCCGTGCCTGCGGCTGGTTTGGTACGTCACGTCGAGCATTTCGCCTGAAAGAGTGGAAGAACTTCGTCAGATTGGATTTCTGCGAGAAGGCGATCATGGCGCCTCCTGCGGGAATACGGTGTGAATCAAGTCAACGCAGCATCACCGGTCCGGGCGGTTCCCGCATGGAGCACCGGAAGTGCCGATTGAGGGAAGCAGGTCGGCTCCCTGCATTTCAGAAACAATCTCGAGACCGCCAACAGGTTTCTCGTCACCCCACTCCGCTCTGGTCACCTGACGCAAGACCGGGATGATCCTTGTGGGGGAAAGGTCGTCACCTAGTCATGACCGCTTATGACTTTGATCAGTCGGCATGTTTACAGTCGCATATGTCCATTTCTTCAAGCAAATTCTCGCCTGGCTCCTCAAGGATTGATCGAGCGAAAGGACACGAGTACGCCCATGTCATTGTAGATAAACTCCGCCCTTCGGTTATTGTCCCGCTCCAACATGAACCAATCCAATGTTTCGACCTGGAAGGTCAGTATTCCGAAAACCGCTTTCCCGGTGGTGTCGCCTGATGCAGCCATGGGCACTTGTATGTCATTGCCCAATGCGTCTCCGGGCGGTCCACCTGTATAGGTTCTACGGGTCCACTCCGATAGCTTTGTCCAAGCCTCCTCTGCCTGCTCACTGGAAGGTCCATGAAGCGTCACCGTCCCCTTTAGACGAAGCTGTAACCTGGTTCGGCTGCAGAATCCAAGAACCGTGACACAGGCATTTGATTTTATCTCGCTCCACTTTCGGCTTCGAATATCGGTATGGAACTCCAAGAGGCAGCCACGTCTGTCTGCCTTTCGCAGCACGACCATGCGTGCTTGCGGCCGCAACGATGCGTCGACCGAACACAGGCTCACCTGCCTGAAACTTGACTCTGGACTGAGGGCACCGTTCTCAAGTTCGCTCCACGCCGATGCTTCCACCTCGAGCAGGCTTGCTTCTTCTTCGATATCCAAATTATTGTCTCCTGCCAGAACCTTGGGGGCTCATGCTCGCTCTATCCTTTAATAGCGCGCCTGTGATCCCAGGAGAAAACAGTTCTTCGCGTGATTGTCAGTAGCAAAACTATGTCTTCGAAGACGCGCCTCAATGGCTTTTGAGATCGTGGCTGGCAGACAGTTCATCATGGAACTGTCATAAATGGCACGAGCTGATTCGACATGACCGAGATCACCGGCGCTCTTTTTGTCAGGACGGAACATGTTGACGACAACTCCACTCCGACCGGCGCTTGGCAGCTCCCTTGAAGATACGGTCGAACAGGCAGGCGCACTGTGCTTTCGCCAGGTTGAATTTGGTGGCGAGCCTGAGGTCTTGCTTATTTCCAGCCGTCGTACCGGAGACTGGGGTATTCCCAAAGGGCACATGGAATCTGGGGAGACTGCATCCGAGGGTGCCGTGCGCGAAGCTTTTGAGGAGGCAGGCGTTCGTGGCATCGTGACGAGGGATCCGGTTGGATTCTTCAGTTACCAAAAATCCGGAACCTCTTCGATCTTTCGTGTTCGCTTGTATCGCATTCGCGTTACCACGACCTTCGACGATTTTCCCGAGAAGGGTCAACGCATCCTACGTTGGCTACCCGCATCGATTGCGGCGAATGAGGTTGCCCATCCGGACTTGCGCGGTCTGATTTCGATCGCCTTTTCTGTCACTGACTGTCACACCAAAGTTTAGGAGCCTTGTTTCGGCGGGGTAATGCAAAAGCTGTTCAAAGCCCCCAGATGACAGCCTCTTCATGGCGTTTGATGAGGTGGCGGAGATCCTGAAAGCCGGTTCGGATGAAGGAGGCGAATTGTTCGACGGCGGGCGTCCTTGGGGCGTCCGTCCTCTTCAGGATCGCCAGCGCCCGCTCCGGGTGGGGAATGTTCACCGGCAGGGCAGTGATCGTCTTTTCCTTGCGTTGCGCGAAAACGACGCTGTGCGGCATCACTGTCAACGCGTCTGCCGATTTCAGATAGTTGATCACTGCCATAAGCGACCCGCCTGAATAGCGGATCTTGATCTCTGTCGCGCCGAAGGAGAGCAGTAGCGCGCGAAGGTCCGTCATCAGCGGGCTTCCGGGCGGCGGGGCGACCCAGGGATAATCAAGCAGATGGCTCGGCTGCGGCCGGCGTTTCAAGAGCAGCGGATGCGTCATGCGGCAGGCAATGACGTTGCGGCCGGGCAGGATTTGCTGGAATTCCAGCCCGGAGCCCTCGTCGAGAATGTCGATCGGGCAGATGGCAAGGTCGATCTGGTCGGCTTTCAACGCGGCGCGCAGATCTGGGAAATAGCCGTAGCTTTGATCTATGCGCACATCGGGATGGTGTGCCTGGAATTCTGCGCAGAGCCCGGCGATCAGGGCATCCATGAAGAACGGCGTACCGCCGACGCGCACGACGCCGCTCTTGCCAACTCGGAAGCTTTCAAGGAGATCGGAAGCCTTGCGGGAGGCGGCCAGCATGACGAAGCCATGCTCTGCCAGTGCCAGGCCGAAGGGCGTCGGCTGCAGCGGTCGGCGGCCTTTGATGAACAGCGGTTCGCCGACGCGTTTTTCCAGCATGGAAAGTGTGCGCGATACGGCTGGCTGGGCGAGCCCGAGCAGGGCCGCGCCCTCCGTCACGCCGCCAGTCTTGACGACGGCAGCAAGCTGGATCAGGTGACGTTCATCGATCTTCATAACGATCTGTTATATTGAGCTGAAGCAAAATCATCAATCCATCCGCTTCCGGTTGTTATGATGGATTTATCAGACGGCGGAATGGGGAGGTGGAGCATGTCGTTGGGTGCCAAAGCGCTCACATTCAGCGAAGCGACATCGTCGGAAGCCTTCGCCGAGCGTTTTTCTACGGGTCCAGACAGCAATCTGCCGCGGCTGATCGCTGCCGCCGTAACCCATGTGCACGATCTCATCAAACAGTTCCGACCGACCCAGGACGAGTGGCGCAAGGTCATCGCCTTCCTGACGGAGGTCGGGCACGCGTCGGATGAGCGCCGCCAGGAATGGGTGCTGCTCTCCGACCTCATCGGTGCCTCCGCGCTGGTGGAAGAGATCAACATCCGCCGGCCGAAAGGCGCAACGCCGAACACCATTCGCGGCCCCTTCTTTCGCAACGACACACCGGAGCGCGCCTGCGGATCCTCCATCTCGCTCGATGGCATCGGGGAGCCGCTCGCCGTCTCGGTACGGGTGAATGATCTCGATGGGCTGCCGATCGGCGGCGCCGAGGTCGTGACCTGGCAGGCCAATTCCGAGGGATTTTACGAGAACCAGCAGCCCGACCTGCAGCCCGAACACAATCTGCGCGGCCTGTTCCACACGGATGCGCAGGGCCACTTTGACTACCGTTCTGTCGTGCCCTCGGGTTACGGTGTACCGGATGATGGACCGGTCGGGAGACTTTTCGCCGATACCGGCTATCCGCTGCGCCGCCCGGCGCACCTGCATTTTGTCATCCGCGCCAAGGGATTCGAGACGATCACCACCCATATTTATGATGCCAGCGACCCGCATCTTTCCGAGGATGCGCTGTTCGGCGTGCGGCCGGAACTTGTTTCCCGTTTCGAGCCCGCCGACGTCGATGGCAGGCACGGCAAGGCCGCAGACCTCACCTTTGTCATGGTTCGCGCCAAGCCGGGGAGGGCGTCATGACCCAACCCTTTTCCTATTCCGGCAGCGCGGCCCGCATCATCTTTGGTGAAGGCGCGAGAAGCCAGGTGGGCCAGTGGATCGAGAAAACCGGCTGCAGGCGGGCACTCATTCTCTCGACCCCGCAACAGAGGGCGGATGCCGAGGCCCTGGCCCGGGAGATCGGCAACCTTGCCTGCGGCGTGTTTTCGGGTGCCACCATGCACACTCCGGTCGATGTGACGGAAGCCGCTGTGAAGGTTGCGGCTGAGACGCTGGCGGATTGTGTCGTCTCTCTCGGTGGCGGATCGACCACCGGGCTCGGCAAGGCGATCGCCTATCGAACCGACCTTCCGCAGATCGTCGTACCGACCACCTACGCCGGTTCGGAGGTCACGCCGATCCTCGGCCAGACGGAAGCCGGCCGCAAGACGACAATACGCGATGCGAAAATCCTCCCGGAGGTCGTCATTTACGATCCGGCACTGACCCTCGGCCTGCCGGTCGCCATGAGCATCACCAGCGGGCTCAATGCCATGGCCCATGCAATGGAAGGACTTTATGCGCAGGACCGCAATCCGATCTCGACGCTGATGGCGCTGGAGGGCCTGCGTGCCCTTGCGCGCAGCTTGCCGGAGATCGTCAACGCACCTCGCGATGTAAAAGCCCGCAGTGACGCGCTCTATGGCGCCTGGCTCTGCGGCACGGTGCTTGGCACGGTCGGCATGGCGCTGCACCACAAGATCTGCCACACGCTCGGCGGCTCGTTCGATACGCCGCATGCAGAAACCCACGCGGTCATGCTGCCACATACAGTCGCCTTCAACGCCACTGCAGCCGCTGCGGAACTTGCCCCGGCTGCGGAGATTTTCGGCGGATCGATCGGTGGCGGGCTCTGGGATTTCGCAAAAGCGATCGGAGCGCCGCTGTCCTTGAAGGAATTCGGATTGAGCGAGGCCGATCTTGATCGCGCCGCGTCAATTTCGGTCGAAAATCCCTACTGGAATCCGCGGCCGATCGACAAGACGTCGATCCGGGCCTTGTTGCAGGACGCCTTCGAGGGGAGGCGGCCGACAGACTGACATTTGCATGCCGCTTTGCGCGCTCTTTGGGAGGAGAGGACAATGGGAGGAAGCATGTTTACCAGACGCGATTTTCTGAAGACGACGGCCGCCGGCGGGGCCGTTCTCGCCACATCGGGCCTTGCCGCCCCGGCGATCGCCCAGAACGTTGCGATCAAGCTCGGCTATGTCAGCCCGCAGACCGGCCCGCTCGCCGCCTTCGGCGAAGCCGACAAGTTCGTCATCGATGCCTTCCTGGCAACGACCAAGGGTATGGGCCTCAATTACGAGGTGGTGGTAAAGGACAGCCAGTCCAACCCCAACCGTGCGGCGGAGGTGGCAAAGGAACTGATCGTCGACAACGAAATCAACCTCATGCTGGTCTCCTCGACCCCGGAAACGACAAACCCGGTCTCGACCACTTGCGAGGCCGAGGAGATGCCCTGCATCTCGACCGTCGCGCCCTGGCAGCCCTGGTTCATCGGCCAGCAGGGCAATCCCGGCGACCCGGCCTCATGGAAGCCGTTCAACTATGCCTACCACTTCTTCTGGGGGCTCGAGGATATCATCGCCGTCTTCACCGGCATGTGGGGCCAGATAGAGACCAACAAGAAGGTCGGCGGCCTCTTCCCGAACGATGGCGACGGCAATGCCTGGGGCGACAAGGTGGTAGGCTTCCCGCCCGTCTTGGAAAAGCTCGGCTACGGGCTGACCGATACCGGCCGCTACCAGAACCTGACGGACGATTTTTCCGCACAGATCAATGCCTTCAAGAAGGCCGGAACCGATATCCTGACCGGCGTGATGATCCCGCCTGACCTCACCACTTTCTGGAATCAGGCCAAGCAGCAGGGCCTGAAGCCGAAGATCGCTTCGATCGGCAAGGCGCTTCTCTTCCCGCAAACCGTGGAGGCGCTGGGCGATGCCGGTCACAACCTGTCGACCGAAGTCTGGTGGACGCCGAGCCATCCGTTCAAGTCGTCGCTGACGGGCGAAACGGCTGCGACCGTTGCAGAGGCCTTCACCAAGGCGACGGGGCGTCCCTGGACGCAGCCGATCGGCTTTGCCCACGCCCTGTTCGAGCTGGCGGTCGATGTGATGAAGCGCGCCGAGGACGTGGGCGATGGCGATGCGGTGGCCAAGGCCATCGGCAAGACCAAGCTCGATACGCTCGTTGGTCCAGTTGCCTGGGGCAGCGACAAGCTGCCGCCTTTTGCCCAGAAGAATATTGCCAAGACGCCGCTGGTCGGCGGCCAGTGGCGACTGAAATCGGGCGGCGGGTATGATCTCGTGGTTGTCGAAAACAGCCTGGCGCCGAATGTGCCGCTGGGAGGCAAGCTGGAGGCATTGGCCTAGGCCCTTCTCGGGGAGGAGGGAACCGGAATTGTGGATTTGCTCTTGCCTCTCCCCGCGCGGGGAGAGGTGGCCCGTCAGGCCGGATAAGGGGTTTTCCCGGAAAGCCACATAAAGAACCGAGAACGTGATGCCCATACTCGAACTCAACGCTGTATCAAAATCCTTCGGCGCGCTCGTCGTTGCCGAAAACATCGGCTTTTGCGTGGAGCCGGGCGAGGCGCTCGGCGTCATTGGGCCGAATGGCGCCGGCAAATCGACCCTCTTCAATCTGATCAGCGGCAATCTTTCCGTCGCGACCGGCACCATCCACTTCGATGGCCGTGACATCACCCGTCAGCCCCCGATGCAGCGCTGCCTGGCCGGCATGGGCCGCACTTTCCAGATCCCGCAGCCTTTCGATCAGCTGACTGTCTATGAAAACCTTCTTGTCGCTGGCGCTTTTGGTTCGCAGGCGAGGGAAAGCGAGGTCGCCGGTCTTTGCGCTGATATTCTCGTGGAAACCGGTCTGATTGCCAAGGCCAACATGCCCGCGGGCGCGCTTACCCTCCTTGAACGCAAGCGGCTGGAGCTTGCCCGCGCGCTCGCCACAAAGCCGAAGCTTTTGCTGCTCGATGAAATCGCCGGCGGGCTGACCGAAGGCGAATGCCGCCAGTTGGTTGCCACCATCAAGCGCGTGCATCAGCGCGGCATCGCCGTCATCTGGATCGAGCATGTGCTGCACGCCTTGACCGCAGTCACCGAGCGCATCCTCGTGTTGAATTTTGGCCGGGTGATCGGGGTCGGCGATCCGGAGACGATCATGGCCTCCAGCGAAGTACGCGAAATCTATCTGGGAATGGAGGTCTGATGCCAAGCCTCATCGAAACCCGGGCCCTCACTGCCTTCTATGGCGATTTCCAGGCAATCTTCGGCGTCGATATCAGGCTCGACGCCGGTGAGACCGTCGCCGTGATCGGCGCAAACGGCGCCGGTAAATCGACCCTGATGCGCTCGATCGCGGGCATCATCACCAATCGTGCCGAGATGATCCTGCATCGCGGCGAACCGATCGGCGCGCTTGCCGCCCCCGATGTCGTGCGCCGCGGCATCGCGCTGGTGCCGGAAGGGCGAAAGCTGTTTTCCTCTCTCACCGTCGAGGAAAACCTGCTGGTCGGAGCTTACGGCCGCTCGGTGGCCGGTCCCTGGACCCTCGACAGCATCTACCGGCTTTTTCCAATCCTGAACGAGCGCCGCCGCAATCCGGCGACCGCGTTGTCTGGCGGCCAGCAGCAGATGGTGGCAATCGGCCGGGCGCTGATGTCGAACCCGGACGTCCTGCTTTGCGACGAGCTGAGCCTCGGTCTTGCGCCCGTCGTCATCAAGGATATCTACGCCGCCTTCTCCAAGATTAGTGCCGCCGGCGCTGCCATCATCATCGTCGAGCAGGACATCGCCCAGGCGTTGAAGGTTGCCGACCGCGTCTATTGCATGATGGAGGGCCGCGTTACGCTGTCCGGTCAACCGGCGGAGTTTAATCGCGCCGATATCCATGCGGCCTATTTCGGAGCAGAGCCCAATGAGCTTCATTGATACGCTTCTGCAGGGTGTGCTGCTCGGCGGCCTT
The DNA here is from genome assembly GCF_000510625.1 of Rhizobium sp. IBUN. NCBI lineage: Bacteria > Pseudomonadati > Pseudomonadota > Alphaproteobacteria > Hyphomicrobiales > Rhizobiaceae > Rhizobium > Rhizobium sp. IBUN. Next base: position 16,220 of record NZ_AZNV01000009.1, on the reverse strand, counting down.
TATGCTCTTTTTGCCGCGGGCCTGAGCCTTGTCTTCGGCATCATGCGCCTTGTCAATCTGGCCCACGGCGACCTTATCGTGCTCGCGGCCTTCCTCATCCTTGTGATCGTCTCCACGCTCGGGCTCGATCCCTTCGTCGCCGCCGTTATTGCAGCCCCGCTGATGTTCGCCCTCGGCTGGGTGCTGCAATATCACCTGCTGAACCGCACTCTGGGCAAGGATATCCTGCCGCCGCTGCTCGTCACCTTCGGCCTGTCGATCGTCATCCAGAACGGCCTCCTGGAAGGGTTCACCGCCGATAGCCGCCGCATCTCGGCCGGTGCGCTTGAAACGGCGTCTGTCAGTCTCGGCAACATCAGTGCCGGTGTGATGCCGCTGATCACCTTCGCGTCCGCGATATTGGTTATCGTCGCGCTCAACCAGCTGATCTATCGCACAGCGCTTGGCCGCGCCTTCCGCGCCAGCTCCGATGACGTAGTGACCGCAAGTCTCATGGGTATCCGGCCGAACTCGATCTTCGCCGTCGCCACCGGGCTTGCGATGGTGATCGTTACGATCGCGGCGCTCTATCTCGGCACGCGCGCGAATTTTGACCCGACGGCGGGGCCGGCGCGGCTGATCTACGCCTTCGAGGCTGTCATCATCGGCGGGCTTGGGTCACTCTGGGGCACGCTTGCCGGTGGCATCATCCTCGGTGTCGCTCAGACCGTCGGCGCGGCTATCAATCCGGAATGGCAGATCCTTGTCGGGCATATCGCCTTCCTTCTCGTGCTTCTCTTCCGGCCGCGCGGCCTGTTTCCCCGAGCGGCGGACTGAGACGCCATGACCCCAGGTCTTGAAACCATGACGACCGAGATCGAAGCGCCCGCGGGCTGGCGGGTGGAAACGCGCACACGGCTTTCCACCATATTCGCCGTCATTTCCCTCGTCGCGGTCCTGGCGCTGGCGGCGGCTCCCTTCCTTGTCTCGCGCGGGGTGATTCAGGATCTGTTCTTCATTCTCACCATGCTGGCGCTGGCGCAGAACTGGAACCTGCTTGCCGGCTATGCGGGTCTGATCTCCGTCGGTCAGCAGCTCTTTGTCGGGTGTGGTGCCTACGCTCTGTTCGGCCTGGTGATCCTTGCTGGTCTCGATCCGATCCTCGCCATCCCGCTTGCCGGTCTCTTCGCCATGATCATCGCCGTACCCACGGCCTTCTTCGCCTTCCGGCTTTATGGTCCCTATTTCGCGATAGGCACCTGGGTCATCGCAGAAGTCGGGCGGTTGCTTTTTGCGCAGTGGAAGACGCTCGGTGGCGGCACCGGCACCTCGCTGCCACGCGAAGCGACACGGGAGATGCTCGGCATCTCGCTGCTTCAGGACTGGTTCGGCATGCGCGCTTCCGCGGCTGCCGACGCGCTGGCATACTGGTTGGCGTTGGCGCTCGCGGCGCTGATGATCGCCTTCGTTTACAAGTTGCTGCGCTCCAAGCAGGGCCTCGGGCTCGGGGCCGTGCGCGACAACGAAACGGCGGCCCGAGCGCTCGGCGTCGATGCGCGGAAGCTCAAGACTGCGATCTACCTGCTGACGGCGTTTCTCACCGGCATCGTCGGCGCGCTCATCTACCTGCAGAAGGCGCGGATTTCGCCCGATGCCGCCTTCTCGCTCACCGATTGGACGGCCTATGTCGTCTTTATCGTTGTTATCGGCGGCATCGGCACGATCGAAGGTCCGATCCTCGGCGTCATCATCTTCTTTCTGCTGCAGAATGCCTTTTCGAACTACGGCTCCTGGTATCTGATGGCGCTTGGTGGGCTGGCCATCGTCACCATGCTTTTTGCGCCAAGGGGGCTCTGGGGGCTGATCTGCGACCGCACCGGTTGGGAACTCTTTCCGGTCCGCCGCCTGCTGAAGGGCGGACCACTCAGACAGGATGACAAGGGAGGGCCGAATGGCTGACATCACCACCGACGTTTTGATCATTGGAACGGGACCCGCGGGCTCGGCGACAGCCGCGCTGCTTGCGACCTACGGTCTCGAGCCGCTGGTGATCAACCGCTACCGCTGGCTGGCAAACACGCCGCGTGCGCACATCACCAACCAGCGCACCATGGAGGTTCTCCGTGATCTCGGCCGCGACGTGGAAGACGAGGCCTACATGTTTGCAACCGAGCAGGATCTGATGGGCCAGAATGTGTTCTGCACCGCCGTTGCGGGGGAGGAGATTGGCCGCATGCAGAGCTGGGGCAACCATCCGCTCTCGCGTGCCGAGCATATCCTGTCGTCGCCCGGGCGCATGAACGACCTGCCGCAGACCTATATGGAGCCGCTGCTCTTCAAGACGGCCTGCTCGCGTGGCGCGCAGTCGCGCATGTCAACCCAGTATCTGAGCCATGTGCAGGATGCCGAGGGCGTCACCACCACCTATCTCGACCGGTTGACCGGCAAGGAAATCACCATCCGCTCAAAATTCCTGATCGGTGCCGATGGCGGCAACTCCAAGGTCGCCGAACATGCGGGTCTTTCCTTCGAAGGAAAGATGGGGGTCGCCGGCTCGATGAACATCCTGTTCGAGGCCGATCTTTCCCGCTATGTCGCCCATCGTCCCTCGGTACTTTACTGGGTGCTGCAGCCGGGCGCGGATGTCGGCGGCATCGGCATGGGGCTCGTGCGCATGGTGCGGCCGTGGAACGAGTGGCTGATCGTCTGGGGTTATGACATCAACCAGCCGGCGCCTGAGGTCGACGAGGCCTTCGCGACCAAGGTTGTGCGCGAGCTGACCGGCGTTGCCGACCTCCAGCCCAAGATCAAGTCGGTCTCCACCTGGACGGTCAACAACATGTATGCGACGACGCTTTCGAATGGCCGCGTCTTCTGCATGGGCGATGCCGCCCATCGCCATCCGCCGTCGAATGGTCTCGGTTCCAACACCTCGATCCAGGATGGTTTCAACCTCGCCTGGAAGCTCGCCATGGTCATCAAGGGGCAGGCCGGAACGGGACTGCTCGACAGCTATCAGGCTGAGCGTGCGCCGGTCGCCAGGCAGATCGTCACCCGCGCCAACAAGTCGATCGAGGAATTCGGTCCAATCTTCAAGGCGCTCGGCCTGCTCGATTCCGTCGATCCGGTGAAGATGCAGCAAAACATGGATGCGCGCTGCGACGATACCGCCGATGCCGAACGCCAGCGCGCCGCAATCCGCGAGGCAATCGCCTACAAGGTCTATGAATTCGATGCCCATGGTGTCGAGATGAACCACCGCTATGACTCGACCGCTGTCGTCAAGGATGGCCAACCGGAACCGGCCTTCGGGAAGGACGCCGAGTTGCATTTCCAGCAGACGACATGGCCCGGCGCCCGGTTGCCACATGCCTGGCTGTTTGGCGCCGATGGTGGCAAGGTGTCGAGCCTTGATCTCACCGGCCACGGCGTCTTCACCATCCTGACCGGCATCGGCGGCGATGGCTGGGTGGCGGCGGCAAAGGCATTGTCGAAGGAATTCGGCCTGCCGATCACCGTTCACAAGATAGGCCCACGGCAGGCATGGCAGGATCTGACTGGTGACTGGGCCCGCATCCGCGAGGTCCGCGATTCCGGTGCTGTGTTGGTGCGGCCGGATCACCATGTTGCCTGGCGCGCAGATGCGGCGGTCGCCGATCCCGAAGGCGTCCTGCGCCGCGTGTTGAAGACCATCCTGGATCGGTGAGGTGATCATGAACGCCAAGGAAAAGGGCTATTTCACCGAGGAAAATTCCGTCGAGGTGGTCACAAGCCGAAACGCCGATGCGAAGAGCGCGCGCTTGAAGGAGGTGATGGAGGTCGTCACCCGCAAGCTGCACGAGGCGGTAAAGGAACTGGAGCCGACGCAGGAGGAGTGGATGGAGGCGATCCTCTTCCTCACCCGCACCGGCCATATGTGCAACGAATGGCGGCAGGAGTTCATCCTCCTGTCAGATGTGCTCGGCGTCTCGATGCTGGTCGATGCGATCAACAACAGAAAGCCCTCGGGCGCCTCCGAGAGTACCGTCCTTGGACCATTCCACGTCGCGGATGCGCCGGAACTCCCGATGGGTGCCAATATCTGCCTCGACGAGAAGGGCGAGGACATGGTGATCAGCGGCCGCATCCTCGATACCGCGGGCCGGCCGATTGAAAATGCGGTCATCGATGTTTGGCAGGCGAATGACGAGGGGTTCTACGACGTGCAGCAGAAGGGAATTCAGCCGGATTTCAACCTGCGCGGCATTTTCCGAACGGGTGCCGATGGACATTACTGGTTTCGCGCGGTGAAGCCGAAATACTATCCGATCCCGGACGACGGCCCGGTCGGCCAGCTGCTTGGCCATCTCGGTCGCCATCCCTATCGGCCGGCGCATCTGCACTATATTGTCAAGGCAGACGGGTTCGATAAACTCACCACCCACATCTTCGATCCGGATGATCCCTATATCCATTCGGATGCGGTCTTCGGCGTCAAGGAAAGCCTGCTCGCAAAATTCTGCCTGATGAACGATCCTGTTCGGGCACACGAACTCGGATTCCGGGATAAGTTCTGGCAGGTGGAACACGATTTCGTACTGGCTCCAAATCCGCGTCTATGAGCCGGAAGCGGGTCCCCGCCGCGGCAGTATTCACGACGATCGCGCTCTACCGCGCCTTGAAGAGAAGACACTGATGGAAGTGGCGCGCAACCTTCGTCCTTACGCGGCTTTACTCTCATGAGGGGCAGGAGTGCCTTTAGGCTTGCCATACAAGTCGATATTGGCATCGCCCCAATGCTTCAGGGCGAGGAGGATCGGCTCCATGCTGCGGCCAAGCGGGGAAAGGCTGTATTCCACTTTCGGCGGCACCTGCGCATAGACCTTTCGTTCGATCAACCGATCCTCTTCGAGCTCGCGAAGCTGGTTCGTCAGCATGCGGGGAGTGACGTTCTGCAGCTGCCGCCGGATCTCGTTGAACCGGAGCGTGCCAGAAAGAAGGTGGAAGAGCACCACAGACTTCCATTTACCATCGATGAGGCCGATCGCAGCCTCGACAGAGCAACCCGGCGAGCAGTCGAACCGGGAATGACGAACCTTTCCCATCTACAGTATCCTCTTTGACACTACGTGCATATTTTGTGCGTATTGCGCTTTCGCGAATATACGCCAGCTTATGCCTCATATCAAACAGCAAGAAGCAGGAGCTGAACATGAAGGCTGTGGCGTACAAGTCAGCAGGATCCATCGAGCGCAGAGATGCCCTGGTCGACGTCGAACTTCCTCGTCCGACGGCGTCCGGCCGCGATATTCTGGTCGAAGTGAAGGCCGTGTCGGTGAATCCGGTCGACACCAAGATCCGCAGAAGCGTAAATCCTGCGCGGGATGAATGGAAAATTCTGGGTTGGGATGCCGTCGGCAAGGTCCTCGAGACTGGCCCGGACGCGGGCGACTTCTCAGTCGGTGACGAAGTGTTCTACGCAGGCTCCCTGATCCGACCCGGCGCCAACAGCCAGTTCCACGTGGTCGACGAACGTATCGTGGGACTGAAGCCGAAGACGCTGTCCGATGCCGAGGCTGCAGCCCTACCTCTCACGGCTATCACTGCCTGGGAAATGCTCTTCGACCGGCTCGACATCCGCAGGCTGGTGCCAGGCGCCGCCAACGCCATCGTCATTATCGGCGGTGCTGGCGGCGTGGGGTCGATCGCAATCCAGCTCGCACGCGCTCTGACTGATGTCACTGTCATCGCAACCGCATCTCGGCCGGAAACGCAGGAATGGGTGAGGTCTTTGGGTGCTCATCACGTGATCGATCATTCAAAACCGATCGCCGAACAGGTGGCTGCCCTCGGCATCGGTGCCCCGGCTTATGTCTTCTCGACGACGGAGACCAACCGTCATCTGAAGGAAATCATCGAGCTGATCGCTCCGCAGGGGCGCTTCGGCTTGATAGACGATCCTGAAACCCTGGACGTGACAGGTTTCAAGCGAAAGGCGGTCTCGACACACTGGGAGCTGATGTTCACGCGTTCGATCTATCAGACGGCAGACATGGCGGAGCAGGGGAAGCTGTTGAACGAGGTCTCTCGTCTCGTCGACGATGGCAAGATTCGCACGACCTTGACGGAGACACTATCGCCGATCAATGCAGCAAACCTGCAAAAGGCGCACGCCCGGATCGAGAGCGGTAAGACCAAGGGCAAGGTCGTTCTTGAGCGCTTCTGAACCACCGTAGGCGGATCTCCATGGTGTGATCCGCCACCTAGCCATGTCGAGCCAGATCTCGCCAGGGACCGGGATGTTAGGTCTTACCAGACCTCATTCCCTACTGCTCTTTGCCACCTGTTAGACCCAGGCATGTTGCGACCAGCGACCGGCACAGTCAGGTCTAACGAGCCGCGAACCTTCTTGAGCTTAGAGGTTGTCGAAAAGTCTTTCCTCGCCGATTGACCTCTCGTTGTCGCCATTGGCTTCGCCTCATCAATGTAGAACATTTATACAACATTGGAATGAGTAGGTCGCAGGATGCGCACGTCGGGCGCCAACGCCCCCCGAGGTGGCGATGGCCCGAACAATTCGATCTATGTCGCTTTCAGCGAAGCGATGCTTGCTTGGCTGAAGGAATACCACATGAAAATGCTGATCTGGACGGGCAAGGAGAAGTTCACCTTGGCTGAACACGAGGAAATCGTGAAACGCCTGGAGGCCAATGATATGGACGGTTCGAAAACCACTATCCTCAAGCACCTCGAACGCCCTGGCGCGATGCTTCGGCAGGTGTTGCCACAGCTTGATCGCATGGCCGTCGGCCGGGTATGCGAACTTGTAGATCGTTTTGGCTGACCGAAATCTGATGGCGCTCCAGACACATCCGACCGGCGATTTGCTGTGGCGACCAACCATGCACGATCCGCTCGATCACGGACTGCCGGACATGTTTGTCGAAGCGAGAGCTCGGCCCGCGACGTCCGTCGGACTGATGCCGGCCATCTCTGCAAGCACATTGAGGGCGCACCGTCGCCGCGACCGGGAGCGAAAAGCCCGGCATCGACCTCCAGCTTCGCAGCGTTCCGCGCTCCACATGTAATCCTCAAGCTCTCGGCTGACACCGAACTTGACCGTAAATCAAAACTGTCATTTGCGTTTTGTGGCCATGTTGATACCTCGAGCACGAGGCGCGATGGACGGTCACTCGCTTAGCCCTGCGCGTTTCCGGCCGTAAACCTATTGACAAAACAGAACATACCGTGAACACATGCCTTCATGTCCAGGCGCAAAGGCGAGCTCACTCCGGCAGAAATCGACCGGACGTATCCACCCCAGATAGCGCTGTTTGCCGAGCTGTTCCTCGGCTGACTCGAGCAGGCGGCGTTCTGCCAGGGAAACCACCTTCTCATCTGCCCGCGCGGACATCAGGTCGAATGCGAGGATTGGAATTGCAATGTTTTTTGCTTCGCTGCAAAGCCGCACGCGGAGCGTTTCATGCAGGAATTTGGCGGCGAGGCGTCCGATCGGCGCGACAGGGGAGGGCGCAAACTGGATGAGTGGTTTAACGCCAAGCTACGCTATGGAAGTGATCTACTACGCGACGAGCACACGTTGCTCCTTTCTTATTTTGGCGCAGGCATTCTCTACGAGTCTTCTGAGTTCAGAGCCATCTGCATCGCAACACGGTTAATCGAAACCGGTGGACAAAGACCGCAGCTGGCTACCCGCTGAAAGTGGTGGCGTTAAAGTGAACCTTTAAGCAACAGACCGGAGACGTGCCATGACATCGTTCAGATTCATTCATGCCGCCGACCTGCATTTGGGCAGTCCCTTCAAGGGGCTGTCGGTAAAGGATGAGCAGCTCGCGGCGCTCTTTTCGAGGGCGACCAGACAGGCGGTAACGCTGCTCGTCAGCCGTGCGGTCGAACTCGCCGTCGACTTCGTCGTCATTGCTGGAGACATCTATGACGGGGACTGGAAGGACAACAAGGTCGGTCTGTTCTTCAATCGTGAAATGGGTCGGCTGCAGCGGGCGGGCATTCCAGTCTACCTGATACGTGGAAACCACGATGCTGCGAGCGTGATCACCAAGACGATCACACTACCCGACAACGTGCACGAATTTGCAACGAGCAAGCCTTCCACCTTCCTCATCGACGAGAAGAAGGTCGCCCTCCATGGACAGGGTTTTACGGACCGGGCGGCATACGAAAATCTAGCAATCGGGTATCCTTCGGCAATTGCGGGCTGGTACAACATAGGAGTTCTGCACACCTCAATGACTGGACGTGAGGGGCATGAGGCCTATGCGCCGTGCTCGGTCGACGATCTGCGATCGCGTGCTTACGATTATTGGGCGCTTGGCCATGTTCATGAATTTGAAATAGTCGCATCCGATCCTCTGGTTGTCTTCCCAGGCAATCTCCAGGGTCGAAGCATCCGTGAGCAAGGCGCAAAGGGTGCAGTACTTGTTACTGTCGATGATGGCATCGCGACCGTTGATCGCCTTATCGTTGACAGCGCCCGATTCATCTCAATCGGTATCGACGTTAGCGAAGGCGATCTCGATGTCGATGTATTGAAGCGGATCGAGGAAGAAGCGATTCGGTTGTCGGCGGAATTCGACGGCAAGCCAGTCGCGGCACGCATCCGGATTTCTGGGGCCTGTGCCTTCTACGACGAGTTGGCGCGTGATCGAGCGCAGTGGCAGGATGAGGTGCTCGCGGCCTGCCAGCGGGCGTACAGTGACATCTGGATCGAGAAACTTGAGCTGCGGCTCTCCTCCTCGGTGCCCGTCGCGGCGACCTCCTTTGCAGGAATTGAGCTTTTCAGGGCGTTAGAGGATCATGGGGACGATGCTATCCATGTCGATGAGATCCTGATGGAGATCTTGCCGAAGATGCCCGGAGGTCTTGCTACCAACGACAGCCCGCTTGGCCTGACAAATGTCGAACTGGTGAAAGAGGCACGTGAGCTGCTTCTGGCACGAATGGCGACGGCAGGCTGAATCATGCGCTTCGATCGGCTTGATCTTCTCCGATACGGCTCACTTTCGGACCGATCCATCCCATTTCGGCCGGATGCAAAGTTGCACATCGTTTATGGACCGAATGAGGCGGGCAAGTCCACCTTGCTCCGTGCCCTGTCTGATCTCCTGTTCGGCTTTCAGAACGAAGTTGCCGGATTGCACAAGTTCGAGCCATCCATCCTCAGGGTCGGCGCGAGCCTAACGCGACGTGACGGTGCATCGATCGATTTCCGGCGCCGTAAAGGTCGCAAGGCAACATTGGTCTCCAATTCGGAACAAGAGCTGCCTCTCGCGGACGATATCCTTTCTCCCTTTATTGGCGGGGTGAACCGATCAGTCTTTGAAAAGGCTTTCGGAATGGATTCTGCCAGGCTCCGCCACGGGGGAGAGGAGATGGCGACGGGCGATGGCGAGATCGGCCGCCTCCTGTTCTCGGCCGCCTCCGGACTGACGGGGCTCACCCAGCTGCGCAAGAGCTTGGACGGTGAGGCTGACGCGATCTTCTCTCAGCGAAAGTCGAAGGACCGGGCCTTCTATCAGGCGCTCGATCGTCACGAGGCTGCGCGGCAGTCCGAGAAAGTTCATGAGCTCCGTTCGCCCGACTGGAAGCGCCTCTCTGATGAAATCCGTGAGGTCGAGCGCCAGTTGGAAGAGCTAGGGCACGCGCGCCTGCGAACGAAAACGCGTCTTGATCTTCTACAGAACCTACGCACGCTCGAACCGCTTCTGACCGATGTCGATGTAGAGTTGGCCGGACTGGCGGAATTTGACGAGATCGCCGCAGTGCCGAATGAGATCGAGCAGCAGCTCGAAAACCAGCTGGCGCGTCTCCATGAACTCGCCGCGCGAGAAGCTGCTTCCCTTGCGACGAGCGAGCGCATTCGGGACGAGTTTGAGGCACTGCAGCTCGACCCTGCTGTTTTAAACCAGCGAGACCTGATCCACGAGCTTCTCACGGAGAAGGTGGCGTACTCTCAAGCGAAGGCCGATTTCTCGAGAGTCCGGGCAGAGGTAGCGGATTTCGATCTTGAGCTTGCTGGCCTTGGTCGAAGGGCAGGGCACCGGGGTTCGGTGGAGACGCTCATCCAGACACAGCCGGCTGATGCTCAAATCAATCGTCTCAATAGTCTTATCCGCGATGGAGACGAGCTGAAACGCGCCGAGACGAGCCTACGGCAGCGCCTGGAAGACCAGACCTCGGAATTCAGCCGTATGCAACGAACCGAAAGCGGTGGCACGCTTCAAGATGTCGGGCCTCTACAGGAACGTCTTGGTGCCCTCCAGCCAGATATCCGATCGCTCGAACGGATTGACGAAATTGATACCGCGCTGGCAAGGGCACGCCAGGATATCGGCGAAGCGAAGGCTCGCCTGGCTCCTCCAGTCCAGGACCTCGAAGCGCTTCTGAAGCTCCCGCTTCCGGACGAAGTTGAATTGGAGAAACACCGCCCGAATCTTGTAGCAGCTTCCGACCGTGTGAAACGTGCCCAGGAAAAGCGGACAGAGCGCCGCTTGGAGCGCGAGGACGTAGTACAGCTCATCTCGGACCTCGAAGATGATCGGCAACTCATTACCCGTTCGATGATCGAAGAAGCGAGGGCTGTCCGCGATGCGGCCATTCAAGGACTTCAGTCCGGTAATCTCTGGGACGGCGCGTTGCCAGTACTCGTTCGCGAGGCGGACAAACTGTCGGACGGTGCACTTTCGCAAGCTGAAAGAACCGCGCGCCACTCGGCGCTGACGCTGAGATTGGCTCGACTTGATGGTGACATTGGTACCTGTGATATCGAACTCGAGGCCGCACGGGATCACCAGGAAGGTGTATTGGCCGCATTCTCGGGACTTTTCGATCATGCAGGAATTCCGGTTCTCGATATAGACCAAATGGGCAAATGGCTCCGCGGCATAAATGCCATCGCCAAGAGGCGCGAGAACGTCCGGGACCTGGAAGATCAGCTTCGCATTGTTCAAAGCCGGAATGTCCAAGTTACATCTGAACTTGCGAGCATCGCAGCAGCCATCGGGCTCGAAGCAAAGCTTGCCGGTCCGCTTTCCTCGAATGTCAGGCTCGTGGAGACAAAGCTGGCCGAACTGGCAAAGGCCTGGGATGAGCGGCGTATCGTCCGCGCCCGGCAGGAAACGCTGGAGAACGACATTGCTGATGGAGAGCGCAAGATCGCTGCCTTGGCCACAGAAGTTGATGAGTGGCAGTCGCAATTCGCTGAGACATGCGTTGCTTTCGGGCTTGATGGTGCTCCAACCTTGGAGATGGCTGAAGCTGCAATCCAGGTCTGGAAAGAAATCCCGCGCTGTTACGCTGAAAGACAGAACAGACAGCGCCGTGTCGACGGCATGGCACGTAACATAGATCAATTCGAGGAGAAGCTGTCGGGCATCTGCAAATCGATCGGTGATGATCTTTCCAAACTCGCTCCGTTACTCGCTGTCGATACCTTGCACAAACGAATGACCGACGCACAATCCGCCGAGGATCGTAATCGACATCTCGCTACAAGCCGAGAACGAGTGTCCGCTGATCTTAAGCAGATAGCCGAAGAAAGCCAGTCGATCAGCCAGGATGTGGCTGCTCAGTTGGCTCGTCTGAATGTCCGGATAGACGGCAGGACACTTCTCGAGCGTCTCGGAAGGCGTCGTGCCGTGGTCGAGAAGCTTGACGACAGTCGGCGGAGGCTGTCGCTGCATTCCAGAGGCATCAGCGAAGACGACATCCGGATAAAACTTTACGATTTCGATCGAGTCGCCGCCGATTTGGAGATCGAGACGCTTGCGGCCGAGGATACCCAACAGTTCGACATGTTCGGCAAGCTCAAGGGAAGACTCGCTGAGCTGGCATCGACAAAAGAGGCGCTCGAGACCGGACTGAGCGCGGAGGAGGCTGCTTTCGATAAAGCATCTGCGGAACAAGAGACACAGGATCTGGCACGGCAGTGGGCAGTTCTGAGGCTCGCCTCAAAACTGCTATCAACCTCTTTGGAACGCTACAGGGAGTCACAGGCAGATCCGCTGCTCGCACGGGCAAGCGAGTACTTCTCCACATTGACGAATGGATCTTTCGTTCGCTTGGTGCAGGAATTCGACGATCAGGATGCGGTAAGGCTAAAAGCAGAACGATCCGACGGCGAGCGGCTTCCGACGAAAGCCCTCAGCGAAGGATCCGCAGATCAGCTTTACCTAGCCTTCCGCCTGGCGTTCATTGAGGACTTCTGCAGTCGCAACGAGCCACTTCCTTTCATAACAGACGATGTATTTCAGTCGTTCGATGACGAGCGCAAGGCTTCCGGGTTGAGAACTCTGGCGTCCGGAGGACGGGCGTTCCAGCCGATCTTGTTCACGCACGAGGGCAAGATTGTCGAAATTGCGAATGACTTGCTGCGGGGTGATGTCGATGTCATCAGCTTCGAACGCGTCGCATCGAGCCTGACAGACGCGTCGAGATGAACCCGCGCATCTTTCCACTCACGGATTTCAAGCGTGGCGACATTCGAGCTGGGAATCTCCAAGGCGGTTTGATCGGAACGGGAGGCGGTGCCTGAGATAGCCAATAAGATCAGGCTAGTCTGATTGCCTTTTGGGATTACCAGAACCATGCAAACCGGGCGTGACTTTCTGCCTTCAGTTTCTCTCTTGTCGCTCTGCCATGTCCAGAGATGATCGAACCATTGGCCGGAGCATCAGCCCTTGATCTCGCTTCCTTCCGCTATTAGCCGGTCCAGTTCGGGACCGATCAACTTAGCCAATTCGGGGGGGACTTCATGGGGGCCATAGACCCTGCGTGGACCACCTTTTTGTTTCATGGACTCGAAATCGTCGTAGGTCATGAGGACGTAGCGGGCCTTGCGATGTTGAGTAATAGCGACTGGCTGGCGATCTGCCGCCATGGTCACGGTCTTAAAATCCCGCAGCAATTCTTCCGTTGAGAATTTTTCCATCGTGGGCCGCTCCTTCGAATTGTGCGAATATGCGATTTATCCGACTATTTGGTAAGAGTAATGTCCGCTGCGCTACGGGTGCCGATGCTCGCTTGGAGATATGGCCAATCCGTGAACTCCGTGCCACGCTCGAAAGTGATGGGAGCGCGAGCGAGGTGGGGTAGGGCTTGGGTTCGAGGCTCGTATGCTTCGGGCCCGAGGTATCGATCTGGTGCTCGATGAGACGTTTGCGAAGTTCGTCGAGTGCCACATTCAAAAATTTCGATTGAAGTTCAGTGAAATGTCCGGCGGTGGGCTTGTAGCGCGCTTTTCCGCTTCGCTTCCAGTTCCTCTCGAAATGCTTTCAAAGCGCGGCGTCGCGGTGTCTGGCCCGCTACCACGCGCGCCCATTAGCCCCGGGGAGGCTTGGGAACCTGCATTTTCTCGCAAAGCTTCCGACTGCGACGTCGGAGATGCCTTGCTTATTAGCGATCTCGCTGGTCGGGCGTTCCCATACCAATGCGAAGAGTTCCTCTCTCGACAGGTCGCGTCTTGCCATCGGAGGACCTCCAAGCAGCTGTCAGCTTGCGACGTTTGCCTTGCCACAGATGGCAGCACACCGCTCGAGCAAATCGTGGAACGTCTCGGCGTCATCGAGAAGGAGACCGTCCTCCACCATCCTGGAGTAGTCTTCTTCGAGGGCTTTCCGTCCCTCGCCGACCGGCGTCAGCACCAGGTTGCCGTTTACCGCCGCCTCGTAGTCAATTGGCGATCGATCGGCGGCTTTCTCCGCGAAGAACGTCGACTTATGCGTGGCGACGGCGGTTGCTAGCCCGCGGTCGGAAATTGCTCTGTCGGCCAGACCAATGTCGTCAAGGCGCACGATGTCGTGCCAATGGCGCGAAAAGCGCTCGCCTCGGAGTCGCTGCTGTAGGCAAAAGACATGGATCGCGGTGGCCTTTTCCCAGAACGTCCGTTCCGCGTGCATTACCCTCGGGTTGGCCGTCGGAAAGTCGACTCCCTCAACGAGGCCGACCGCATCGCAAGTGACCTCTCGCAGGCTGGCCGGCTCGCCCGTCGACCGAGCTCCAAACTCCAGCATCACACTGGGTGCGACATAACCAGATCCCAAGCCGATGGCCTGGTAGTCGATATAGAGCCTGTCGGCCTCGACACGGACCTCCGCTGGAAGCGATTGGCTCTCTAGCTCAGCGGCGATGATTGGTGCAACCGTGTCGCTCACCCACATCGGTAGTCGCCGTCGCACCTCGCTCGACCATCGCTTCTCCTCGCTCCGGGTTTTCGGGAGCGCTTCTTCGCTGTCCCCGACAAGATCAGGGGCAAGCGCGCGGATGTCGTATGTGAGGTCGACGTCTTCCGAGAATCGTCGAATGGCGCCGTAGGCCTTCGAGAGCGAAGTCCCGCCTTTGAAGACAAGGCTCTTTCCGAGCGCCGTGGCGTAGAGTGTTCGAAGCGCCCAGACGACCCAGACGTCCTTTTCGAGCAAGTGGACTGGACGCTTCGATCGATCTGACGCAATTGCGAGAACCTCTCGCTTTTCCTCGGATGAGAGCTCGAGGAAGTGATCAGCCATGCGCTGCCTTTCCGACGCTTCGCGCGAGCCAGGTCGGAAACTGGGGTGCTGCAGCAACAAGCTCGTTGAACGCCTCGGGGGGCAGTTTCCGCTTGATGCTTGAAAGAGCATCATCCGCTCGCTCCGGCCCCAGCCAGGCGAGCGCGCGTACAGCGACGCCGGCCGGCCGGCTAGCGAGCGACAACTGCCAGCGAGGGACGTGCTTGAGCTCGACCTTTTGGCTTCCGACATTCATCGTCCGGCTGCGGCCAGACGTCAGGTAGATGGAGCGAACCGGAACCTGCGTCGTGAGCCCAAGGGCATTGGCCGCCGCCGCTCCATTCGAAACGATGACCTCGCCACGTTGATGTGCGATTGCCTCGACCGCTTGCTCGACGGTCGGCGGCCTGCTTCCGAACCGGCTTCTGATAGCCTTCATATAAATACCACGCCCAGCCCTGATCAGTTGGCCACGCTCATGCAGCCGCGACAAAGCCTGGTCCACTGCGGCCCGGTTTCCGAGATGCAGGAGGCCTTTTGCGGACAGGGCCGTACCCTGCGGCAACTGCTCGGCATAAGCAAGAATTTGAGATGGCAGTCGTTGCATGGTAATTCTCCTGTCAGAAATATATTCAATTTTCTGACATTCTGCAAGTGAGCCCATCAATGCATTTTACGCCTCACGTGTCGCGGCCTGCGCCTGGGGCGATACACCGGCAGGTGTTGCCACAGCTTGATCGCCTGGCCGTCGGCCGAGTATGCGAATTTGTAGATTGTCTCGTGGCTCACCGAGATCGGATGGTGCTCCAGGCGCGTCCGACCGGCAATCTGCTGCGGTGACCAGCCGTGTACGATCCGCTCGATCACCGACTGCCGGACATGCGAGAAGCGCGCGAGCTTGCGCAGCTTTAACCGGCGATCACAGGCCATCTGATGCGCGGTCACGCAGTAGTAGCCGCTGAGATCAGGAACTTCCTTGTCGACGAATATGTTGCGTCGGACTTCGCGAAAGATCGTCGAACGATGCCTTCCGAGCTTCTCTGCAATGGCGTCGATACTGAGCCCAGCCAACCTCTAACGGGCGATCTTACGGCGTTCGTCCAATCCGATCTGAGAGTAGGTGCGCTTCATTGCATCGTCCTTGCAATTGATAACCCATTGGGATCATTAGCAAGTCGCACTTCATTCTAGAACCCACCCGGCTACACCCCATGTGGCGGCAAGGTTGAAATGTCCGCCGGTTTGCAAAGTAGAAATGTCACCTTGGGCGGGTCTTCAGCCATTTAGAAATGCGACACTCACCATGTCCACTTGCACTGAGGCAAGCCCCCGACCGGACCGGCTGGGCCAGGTTGCAAGGGAAGGGAGGGGCGGGTGGGACACACCCCTTCGGCTTTAGCTTTGTCACTGGCAATTGTTCTTTTACCGCTCGATACTCGCTAGCACTTGCAAGGCCCAGTTGGGGATCAAAACCGCACGATGCTTCCGGAAATCAACCTGCAAGGTGACATCGACATCGCCGCGTTGTCACCACTTCTTCGCGGCATGCTTCTTTCGGTTGCCTATGCTGACGGCGAGGGGGCATAGGATTGACGGCAACCGGCGCCATGAACCGCAAGTTCGTGGATTGGGCCGCTGTTAACTTCCTCTGGCCCGACTTTACAGCCGAAGATCTCTACAGCATGCACAAGGTGCTCAATGAACGCGACATGCCGCCGCTCTGGGTCGTGCGCGACATGACCC
>NZ_AZNV01000008.1:0-179241 GCF_000510625.1 Rhizobium sp. IBUN | reverse complement strand
CGTCGTTTCCTCCTTCGTCCGCGGCACCGGCGGCACGGTCTCGATCAAGACCACCGACTATGTGCTCGGCACGACCAACACCCTGTTCAACGGCACGACCACCGGCGGCATTCTTGGTGGGACCGGCGCAAGCTCCGGCCAGTCGGTCTACGGCTTCACGATCGGNANNANCACGACCCANGNCGNNATCGACAACCTGCTGACGGACGTCGAAACCACGCTGAAGAACATGACCACTCTCGGTTCGCAGCTCGGTTCGCTCCAGACTCGCGTCGACATCCAGTCGGACTTCGTGTCTTCGCTCAGCGACTCGATCGACTCCGGTATCGGCCGCCTGGTNGACGCCGACATGGAAGAAGAGTCCTCCAAGCTCAGCGCCCTGCAGACCCAGCAGCAGCTGGCGATCCAGTCGCTGTCGATCGCGAACTCCTCTTCGCAGAACATCCTCTCGCTGTTCCGCAGCTAATAGCAGGAGCGCCCGCGGGCGCTTCAAACCGAAAGATCGCCGATCGAAGCCGCGCTCCCCCGAGCGCGGCTCTTTTATGTTTGTTAACTCGGCGTTAACCAAACTCATGTTTTCTGCCGTCAACGAAACGGTATGTTAACCAAGCTTAAGAAGCGGTTAGCGGGCATGAAGCTGATTGCCGTTCCCGGTGGCGGACCGGAGTGTCCTTTTCAATATTTGCCAGCCAAGGACCAATAATTTCATGACCAGCATTTTGACGAACGTCGCGGCAATGTCCGCCCTCCAGACCCTCCGCAGCATCAATGGCAGCCTGGAAGAAACGCAGAGCCGTGTTTCGTCAGGCTACCGCGTCGCGGAAGCCAAGGACAACGCTGCCTATTGGTCTATTGCGACGACGATGCGCTCGGACAACAAGGCGCTGTCGGCTGTCTCCGACGCGCTTGGCCTCGGCGCGGCGAAGGTCGATACCGCATATTCCGCCATGGATAGCGCCATCGATATCGTCAGCGAGATTAAGGCCAAGATCGTAGCCGCAACGGAAAAGGGCGTCGACAAGACCAAGGTTCAGGACGAAATCGCGCAGCTGCAGCAACAGTTGCTGAGTGTTGCGCAATCTGCTTCCTTCTCCGGTGAAAACTGGGTTGCAGGCAATACAACGAAAAGCGTGGTCTCCTCGTTCGTCCGCGACGCGAATGGACAGGTGTCCGTTCAGACGACAGAATATTTCCTCGATGACTCGACCAGCGGCAACGTTCTGTTTGGCATGACGACAACCGGAGCAATCGACACTGCGACTGGTATCATCGGAACCTCCTCGGGCAGCGTTGGCTCGATCTTCAGCATGGACATCACGAGCTTCAGCGACAGCGATATTAACCTGGCATTGACCACCGTGGAAAACGGCCTCAGCGCGCTGACGAAGGCGGGTTCGCAGCTCGGTTCGATCTCAACCCGTATCGATCTTCAGGAAAGCTTCGTTTCGAACCTCAGCGACTCGATCGACTCGGGCGTCGGACGTCTCGTTGACGCTGACATGGAAGAGGAATCGAGCAAGCTGACCGCGCTGCAGACGCAGCAGCAACTGGCGATCCAGTCGCTGTCGATCGCCAACAACAGCGCACAGAACGTCCTCACGCTGTTCAAGGGCTAAGAACGCCGCCAGCCACGAAGTGAGACAGAAAGCCGCGTCGCGAGATGCGGCTTTATCTTTGTTTTTGAAGCGATAATCAAGGTTGCGCGAGGCTTGCGGCACCGACGCCGTAGCCCTTGCGCCGGTCCGGAGCCTTGGTTACCTTCGCTTAACAGTTGATTTGTTTTAGCGACAATCCGGCCTGGAGGATCCAGTCGGGGGCATGACGCCAGCTCAGTCGCTGCCGCTCGCCGGCCTGTCCCGTTTCCCTATTCAGAGCCAGAAAATGACATACAAAATTACCAGCTCGGCACAGGTGAACGCCCTCGCGGCGCTGCGCATCATCAACAAGGACGCCGCAACGGTTCAGCAGCAGGTTTCGTCGGGTTACCGCGTCGAAACGGCTGCGGACGACGCAACCTATTGGTCCTTTGCAAGCGTCATGCGCTCGGACAGCAATTCGCTGCAGAACATTCACGACGCGCTCGGCGTCGGCGCATCGAAGGTCGATACTGCCTATACCTCGATGGACAGCCTGATTGACCAGTTGGGCGAGATCCGCAAGACGCTGCTGACGGCGAAGGAAGCCGGCGTCGACAAGACGAAGCTTAATACCAGCCTCAGCGAGTTGAAGGGACAACTGCAGACGACGGTTCAGTCGACCAGCATCGCCGGCGAGAACTGGCTTCTTAACCGAGATGCCACGCTTCCGACCTCGCGATCCGTGATCGGCGGTTTCGTGCGCGGCGCGAGTGGTGAATACCAGATGCAAACCATCGATTTTCCGGCGGACCAGACCGTCATGATCGATATGACGGACGCCAATCGCGGACTGCTCACGAAAACGGTAGATGCGAACACCCTGAATTCCGACGGCACTGCGACGGCGCGCAACTATTATCTGCTTAGCGCCGGCTCGACGACGCCGGCGACTGGAACGGAAATAAAGCTCGATGGCAATACGACGTCCGCACAGGTGGACGATATGATCGCAGTGGTCGATTCCCTGTTGTCGACACTGACGGAGACCGCGGCTGGCCTCGGCACGATGAGCGCGCGTATCGGCGATCGCGTTGCCTACACCGCGGACATGTCAGACTTGATCGACAAAGGTGTCGGCGCACTCGTTGACACCGACATGGACGAAACGGCGACCCTTCAGAAGGCGTTGCTTGCGCAACAGCAGATGGGCATTCAGACGATCTCGATCCTGAACACAGCCGCCAGCAAAGTACTGCTACTGCTGCAATAGTGAGGTGAGGCGCGGGTGAGCTTGTTGGGCCTCACCCTTCATCCTCGCGCAAGTTTGATTGCCTAGTTTCGATACAAAGGCGCAGTGCGGAAACCGTGCCTGATGAGTTGTCAGTTCATGATGGGGCGCGGCATGTCGCAGTCTTCTGCAGCGAGAGGGTGGATTCGGTGAGCGCGCTGCTTTCTCGGTATCTCAAGGATTTTGGAGAACCGGCCGTCGCCGCTCCCGTCGTGGATGCGGACGATTTCGCGAACGACTTTGGCGGCTTTGCCGATCTTGCCTCAGAGCCTGTCGTCGATCTCGAAGCAGAGCGCCACAATGCTCACGCCGAGGGCTATGCGGAAGCGACCGCCGTGTTGACGGAGAAGTATGAACTGGAAGCGCAAACGGTCGCCTTTGTTCACCAGCGCGAGGTCGAAGAGCTTCGCGACCGCTACGAGGTTGAGACTGCGGCGCTGGTCGCCTCCCGGCTTGATGCCATGGCGAGCGCGATTGCCGAGCTTGTCAGCGCGACTGTCGCAAGGGCGCTGGCCCCCGTAATGACCGATGTCCTGTCGCAGAAGGCTGCCGTCGATCTCGCCGGCATTCTTCGCGAGGCGGTCTTGGAAGGCGATGTCGGCACCGTGACCGTCAAGGGACCTGCCCGGCTGTTCGATGTGTTGAAGGGTACTCTTGGCGAAAAGGCAGGTCTTCTGCGCCACCTTGAAACCGGCGATGTCGACCTGACTGTCGAATTTGGCGACGCCGTCCTTGTGACGCGCATGTCGGCCTGGGCGACGAGCTTGAAGAAAGTTCTGGAATGAGTGAGAGCGAAAACCACCATCACGGCAAGAACGAGATCATCATCGTCAAGCGGCATGGCGGCGGCGATCACGATGGGGCGCATGGCGGCGCTTGGAAGATCGCCTACGCCGACTTCATGACGGCCATGATGGCGTTCTTTCTCGTCATGTGGCTGGTCAACGCCGCGAACGAGGAAACCAAGGCCTCCGTCGCGACCTATTTCAATCCGATCAAGCTCTCCGACGAGAAGCCCACGCAAAAAGGCCTGAAGAAGCCTGTCGATCAGGCGGATGGCGATCAGAATCAGGAGAAGTCGAAGGAAAAGGAGGACAAACCCAACGAGGGCGCGGCGGCGGCAAACGGCGACGACCAGACCTCGACATCCGGCGACCAAACGAACTACTCCGAAGCCGACTTCTTCGAGAATCCCTATTCGGTCCTGGCAGAAATTGCGCAGGAGGTCGGCCAGCAGGCAAACGTCAGCGCCAAGGGTGAGGGCGGCGCGAGCGACTCCGGTCCTGCAACGGGAGCCGACGGTGGCCAGGCTTATCGTGACCCGTTCGATCCCGACTTCTGGACGAAGCAGGTCGAAGTTACCCATGCCAACAAAAGGCAGCCGGCTTCGAAAGATGTTCCTGCCGATGAAGCAGCGGATGCCACGGAAGTTGCGAAGGCCGAATCCGGGAACCCGGCGGATCTGACGAAAGCGGCGGACGCCGGCGAGAGTCACGACGCACAAGCCGCAGCGACAGCAGAGGACAAGCCGCAAGCCGAGGCGCAAAAAGCCGTTGAGCAGAAGAAGGCCGAGGACCTGCAAAAGGAAATCGCGCAGCAGATCAGCGTCGTGGCTGGCAAGCTCGCCGAAGGCCTCACGGTTACGGCGTCGGAAGGCGGCCTCCTGGTCAGCATCTCCGATCAGAGCGACGACTCCATGTTCAATATCGGGTCGGCCGTTCCGCGCAAGGAAATGGTGCTCGCAATGGAAAAGATCGGTGAGATCCTGAAGAGCAAGCCGGGCGCAGTCGCCATCCGCGGTCATACGGACGGCCGTCAATACAAGGGTGAAAACGAGAACTGGCGCTTGTCCATGGATCGTGCCCAGGCGGCCTACTACATGGTCGTTCGCGGCGGACTCGACGAAAAACGCGTCTCGCAGGTTTCGGGCTTTGCCGATCGCATGCTGAAGGAGCCGGCCGATCCGTTCAATGCTGCCAACCGGCGCATCGAGATATTGCTGCAGGCGGATCAGGGATAATCCATGGTCCGTCACCACCAACGTCTTCTGCTTTTGCTTTTTGGGCTTGCGGTGAGCCCTGCTACCGGCGTGCACGCGGAAGATCAGGAGGACATTGTCCCTTACAAGATGCTCCGGTCGCTGCAGTTCGTGCAGGATTCCGTCGTGCTCGGGGATCACTCGGCTGCCGAGATGCAGCGCTTCATGCTCGGGACGATCGATCAGCGTCTACGCACGATCGATCCATCGGTTTTCGATGATGAGCGTAATGTCGATGCGGCGCTAATCTACGCGATGAGCGGTGGTAATCCGGAGACCCTCGAATATCTCGTCGCGCGCGACGTGAACGGTCACTTCGACAACCGGGTCAGCGACGTCCTGCGGAAATATCTGAGCGGCAAAGGCCTGCTTGTTGCAAAGAGCCTTGTCGAGACCGCAAACGAATACAAGGACAAGAAAATCGGTCCCTATCTGGCGCTGGTGGGCGGCAACGTCACCATCGCCAAGAGTCCAGTGGAAGCGCTGAAGCTGTATGATCAGGCTCGCCTCTATGCGCCGGGTACGATCGTCGAGGAGGCGGCGCTACGCCGCTCCGTGTCTATCTGCGTCGAAGCAGGGATGGTGGATAAGGGTCTCGACTACTCGCAGCGCTACGTGCGTCGTTTCCTGCATTCGCCATATGCCAGCCAGTTCGCGGATCTTTTTGTCAGCCTGCTGGTCAATCACGATCATGAGGTGAAGCCGGACGACGTTGTTAACATCCTCTCCTTCATGGACGAGGCCAGGCAGCGCGAGGTCTACCTCCGCATCGCCCGCGCGGCGGCGATCGCCGGCAAGGGCGATCTCGCACGGATGGCCGCGGCGCGCGCCCAGACGCTTGCAGGCGATTCTGATAACGCCTTTGGAGCGCTGGCGGATTTCTACGGCGGCATGGCGGCGATCCCGACCGACAAGATCGATGCGGCCACGAAGAACATCGAATCCATCCCCGAGCAGGAGTTGTCGCCGCGCGACCAGGCCCTCAGAGCCGCGGCAAAAGCTATTGCGGAACAAGTGCTTCGTCCGCCTGAACCGGCAAGCTTGACGCAAGCGACGACCCCTAAATCTAATGGCCAAGAAATTACTTCTGAACAGGCTGAAGCGGATCAGGGGGAGGTACCAAACCCAGTTCCAGGTCCCGTTGTGGGAGAATCGGCGGGGGGGCCGCCATCCGATGTTGGGGGACAGCAGGACGCCGACCCGTCATTCAACGCATTCGTGACGTCAAGCCGATCGCAGTTGGATGAGATCGACGGCCTCTTGAACAAAGAGAGTAATTGAGATGATGGACATCAGTGTTTTGGGGGGAGCATCCGGAGCAGGGGCTGCCTCTGGCATTGGCCGCCAGACGGGCAGCGGTGGCGATGCGGATGCAGGCGGGTTCTCCGATGTCCTGAACAAGGCAAGCGGCGGAAAGCATGACGCCGCCGAACAGTCCACGGCCGGCCGGCAGGCAGGCGAAGGCACCGATGGCAGCACATCCACTGCGCCGCGCCGTCCAAGCACTCAGCCATTGATCGATCTCGGCAGCACATCTCTCGCTGCGCAGGCGCGGATGAAAGAGAAAGCGTCTGGTTCGGCGGACAAAGAAACGAAGACGACGGAACAGAACGGTAAGCCTAAGGGCAAGCACGCTGATGAAGCCGATTTGCAGGATCTTTCGGATAGGCTGGATGATGACGCTGTAACGGTTCGAAAGGGCGCCAAGGAGACGAAGGCCGACGGTGCCGACGACCAGAAGGTCGCCCCGGACGATAGCACGCTGTCTGATGTCCTGAGCTTACTCAAGCAAGTCCCGACGGACGGAACTGCGGCTGCAGCGTTCGCGGCGATGGCAGCCGCGAAGCCGGAAGGCAAGGTATCGACAGAACCGAAAGAAAAGTCCGTTGCCAGCGTCAAGGCCAAGGATGAGATGTCTGTTGACGCAGGTCTGACCGGCGTCGATACAGCCGCGGACGTCCAGCTACCCGGCACTGAGGCCGAAGGCGGTATCGACGGGACGACATTCCGGCTGACCCGTGCCGACGGCCGTGGTCAGTCCATGGACATGCATCTTGGCGTTGACACGGATGCCGCCGAGTCCGGCGGCAAGGCTAACATCGAGAGCGTCTCTGTTCTGGATTCGCGCCGCTACATCGGTCTTGCGCAGAACACCAATTCTGCCGCCGTGACGGCCGCCATATCCGGTGATCAGGAATGGGCGCACGCCATGCAGGCGAGTTCTTCGCTGTCGAACGCCGCTGAGTGGACGAGCACCGGCAAGGTGGTGAATACACTCAAGATCCAGATGAACCCGATCGAACTCGGTCTCGTCACGGCGACGATGCGGCTGCAAGGCGACGCGCTCAACGTCGATCTGAAGGTCGAGACACCAGCTGCCTACCGGCAGCTCAAGGAAGACCACGGGAAGATCATCGAGGCATTGCGCAGCCAGGGCTTCGCGATCGACAACGTGACGATCAGCATGGCGCCAGTCGACCGTTCGGACACGGGCAACCAAGCGACCGCACAGGGCCAGCAGCAGGGCCAGGCGTTTGCCCAGCAAGGCCAAGGCGGGGAGGCGCGTGAGCGCCAAAATCACTCAGGACAGCGAACTGGCGGAGGCTTCAATGGCTCGGGCGAAAGCGGTGTTGAAAGCACTTCTTCTGGCGCCGCTGGCAGTAGTCGCGCTGGCGACGTCTACCTCTAGCGCTGAAGCGTCGAACAGCGCCTGCGAGGTGGAGATTCAAGCCGCCGCACTGAAATACGGTATTCCGGAAGGCATACTCTATTCCGTGGGTCTGACCGAAACCGGGCGCAAGGGATCCCTCTACCCTTACGCGCTGAACATCGAAGGCAAAGCCTTCTTTCCGCCCTCCGAGCAGGATGCTCTGAGGCAGGTCGATGTGGCGCGCCGATCGGGTGCGAAGCTCATCGACATCGGCTGCATGCAGATCAACCAATACTACCATGGTGAGAATTTCCGGTCCGCGGAGGAGATGTTCGACCCCCGCCGCAATGTGGAATACGCGGCAAGGTTCCTGCGCAATCTCCACGACCGACACGAAACCTGGACGATGGCAGTGGCCCGCTATCACGCCGGCCCCAACAATGACCCTGCCCAGAAGCAATATGTCTGCCGGGTCATCGCCAATCTGGTCGCCACCGGCTACGGCAAATGGACTCGCAATGCGAGCACCTTCTGCCAAAATTGATTCAATCAAAACTAGCAGAAAACAGAACAAAACAGAAATGTGTCATATTGTGGCGAGAATCTGTCTCAATATGGCAAGGCAAGTCACATTTTAGACCTTGTTAACTTTTCCACGAAATTTTTGTGTGCATAATTTCCGACCGCTACTACATCTAGATCAAATCGCGCCCCAATTCTTAATCAACTATTAATTCCTGCCAGTAAGTTCCTACAGCTTGTCCCGGAATCGCGCGATTCGTACCCATAGAGCATCGAGGTACCACAAGTGATTCGGAGGCGGACGAATGATCGTAGTGGTTGATGAGCGTGAGCTCGTGAAAGATGGTTACACTTCACTTTTTGGGCGGGAAGGCATTCCTTCCACAGGGTTTGATCCACGTGAATTCGGCGAATGGGTTCAGACGGCGGCGGACGCTGATGTCGCGGCCGTCGAGGCGTTCCTGATCGGGCAGGGGCAGCAGACTTTCGAGCTGCCGCGCGCGATCCGCGACCGTACCATGGCGCCGGTTATCGCAGTCAGCGATCAGCCGTCGCTGGAAAACACCCTTGCACTTTTTGATTGTGGCGTCGATGACGTCGTGCGCAAGCCTGTGCATCCCCGCGAGATCCTGGCTAGAGCCGCCGCCATTCGGCGCCGACTGAAAGCGATTTCCAGCCACACGGATATCGGTGCGATCCGCGTGTTCTCCGACGGCCGCGATCCGGAAATTCACGGTGAGGTTTTTGCGCTCCCCCGTCGCGAGCGTCGCATCCTTGAGTACTTGATTGCAAACCGCGGTCGTCGTGTCACCAAGACGCAAATCTTCAACGCGATCTACGGGATTTTCGACGACGAAGTCGAAGAAAACGTGGTTGAAAGCCATATTTCCAAGCTGCGCAAGAAGCTTCGGAAGAAGCTGGGCTTCGATCCGGTCGATTCGAAGCGCTTCCTTGGCTATTGCATTGACTGGAACTGATTTTTTCAGAACGGGCCGCGTTGCCTGAACCTGGTCGCTGCATTCTCGCGACATTGGTTCAACGCCAGACAGCCTCACGCAAGGCCCACCAAATACTCTCAAGCCTACTAAGGGAATCGAGGTTTTCAGATGAGCATTTTTGGCAGCATGAAGACGGCCGTGTCCGGCATGAACGCCCAGGCAAACCGCCTTAGCACCGTCGCCGATAACATCGCGAACGCAAACACGACGGGCTACAAGTCCGTTTCGACCGCTTTCTCGTCGCTGGTCCTGCCATCGACCTCGGGTAACTATAATTCGGGCGGCGTCCAGACATCCGTTCGCCAGTCGGTTTCGGAACAGGGCGACATCTCCTACACGACATCAGGCTACGACCTGGCGATCTCGGGCGACGGCTTCTTCATCGTTCAGAGCCCGGACGGCGTTCCGGTTCTGACCCGCGCCGGCGATTTCACCAAAGACCCCGAAGGCAACCTGGTCAATTCCGCCGGCTTCAAGCTGATGGGTTATTCTTACGACGCTGGCGCGCCGGCCGTCGTCGTCAACGGTTTCTCGGGACTCGTGCCGATCAACGTCAACCAGTCCGGCTTGACGGCGATCGCTTCGACGACCGGTACCTTTACCGGCAACTTGAACTCCAATGCCAACGTCGCAACTGGCAACCTTCCGTCTTCCAACACGGCGCCGATCACAGCTGACACGAAGCAGATGTCGATGGTTGGTTACGACAAGCTCGGCAACACGGTTCAGTACGATTTCTACTTCACCAAGACGGCCGTGACGACGCCCCCGCCGGCAGCTCCGGGTGTTGCGAGCACGTGGGAGGTTGCAGTCTTCCGTCATGACGATGCGGCAACAGGTGGAACCTCATCATTTCCGTACACTTCGACGCCGGGTCCGGCTCTCGTTGGCTCGACAAATTTGACGTTCGATGCCAACGGCAAGATGGTCAGCACTGGCGCCCTCACCATCGCCGATCCCGTCACCACCGGTTCGATCGCCATGGACCTCAGCGGTTTCACGCAGCTCGCCGCTGATTTTGCAGGTAGCGGCACGCCGAACGGCCAGGCCGCCAGCCCGGTCAAGGATGTCACGATCGATAAGGACGGCACGGTATATGCCAAGTATGCGGATGGCACGTCGAAGCCGCTCTACCGCATTCCGCTAGCGACCGTCGCCAGCCCGGACAACATGACGCTGATGAGCGGCAACGTTTATAGCGCAAACGGCCAGTCCGGCGTGACGGTCACCGGCTTCCCGCAGACCAACGGTTTCGGCACGATCCAGGCGGGAGCACTTGAAAGCTCGAACGTCGACCTCGCCGGCGAACTGACCGAAATGATCGAGTCGCAGCGCAGCTACACTGCCAATTCCAAGGTGTTCCAGACGGGGTCCGACATCATGGACGTCCTCGTCAACCTCAAGAGATAAGTAGGGTTCGGATAAGCCATGTCGCTCACTTCCGCACTGAATACCGCGCAGAGCATATTCAGCAACACCGGCACTCAAAGCAGTGTGGTGTCGAACAATATCTCGAACTCCAGCAACAGCGACTACGTGCGCCGGCAGGCGATGATCACCACGTCGCTGAATGGAGCGCAGGTTGTGAAGATCAGCCGCGCGCAAGAAGACGCGCTAATGCGTCAGTGGCTGAAGGCGAGTGCGCAAGACAGTGGCCAGCAGACGCTGCTTGGTGGTCTGACCGACCTGAAATCGATCATGGGCGGCAACGACTACGAGACGTCGCCGGCCAACTACCTGGCGACGTTCCGCGAAAAGCTGCAGGCTTTCCGCACATCGCCAAGCAGCACCATTGCCGCGCAAAGCGCGGTCACGGCTGCGCAGGACGTCGCCAATTCGCTGAACAACGCGACGAAATCCGTGCAGGCGGTACGCCTGGGCGCGGACAAGGAAATTGCAACGCAGGTTTCGACGCTCAATACGCTGCTCGCGCAGTTCAAGACGGCGAACGATGCCGTCAAGAGCGAAACGGCAACCGGTGGTAACCCTGCCGATGCGCTGGACGAACGCGACAAGCTGCTGAAGCAGATTTCTTCGATTGTCGGTGTCAACGCCGTCGACCGTCAAAACGGCGACATGGCGCTCTATACGACGGACGGAACCGTCGTGTTCGACACCATTCCGCGAACGGTTACTTTCGTCGCGCAGGACACTTACACCGCCCAGACAAAGGGCAACGGCGTCTACATCGACGGCGTGCTGCTCGGCAGTGGCAAAGGGTCGACAACGACGGCGCAGGGAAGCCTGCAGTCACTGCTACAAGTGCGCGATGACATCGCAACGACGTTCCAGTCGCAGCTCGATGAGATCGCAAAGTCTCTCGTGACGATGTTCTCGGAGACCGGCGGCACTCCCACTACGACACAGCCAGGTCTTTTCGTCTGGAAGACGGCGACCGGAGCAACTGGCGGCACACCGACGACCACAGGCGTGATCGATGGCATCGCGGGTACGATTGCGGTGAATGCCGCCGTCATCACCAACCAGGGCGGCGACCCGATGAAATTGCGTGACGGCACGATCACCGGCCTCACGAATCTCAATCCGACGGGCAGCAGCGGTTTCTCCGACAATCTCGATGCGCTCTACACGGCGATGGGCGCGGCCCAGACCTTCTCGTCGACCGCCGGCATCTCGTCCAACGTGAACATCATGGACTACGCCTCCAATTCGATCGGATGGCTCGAGCAGTATCGAAGCGATGCGACGACTGCGTCCGAGAATACGGCGGCGGCGCTCTCGCGTTCGACGGAAGCTTACTCCAACGAGACCGGCGTCAATCTCGACGAAGAACTGACCCTGCTCCTCGACATCGAGCAGTCCTACAAGGCGGCCACCAAGATCCTAAACGCTGTCGATGAAATGTTGAAGTCATTGCTAGACATAGCGAGTTAAGCCATGAAAAGTTCATTTATTTCTAGTTCGGCCATTCAGAACGCAATGCGATTGACGATCCGCCAGTCGCAGAAGCAATTGGTAACCGCGTCTCTCGAGGCGACGACGGGCGTTTACGCCGACATCGGCGCCTCCCTGGGCTCTGGTGCAGCCAAGAGCGTGAATTTCACAGCTGAGGTCAGCCGCATCAAGGCCCTCAAGGGCAGCAATTCCATCGTATCGGCGCGTCTCGAAGCTTCGCAGCTCGGCCTCAACAGTATGAAGACGGCCGGTGACGCACTGGTCTCCAAGCTGACCGCGCTTCAGGGAAGCCAGGACAAGACCAGCATCGCGGTGGCCATGCAATCTGCCGGCGACGCGCTTTCGCAGCTGATGGACACGGGCAATTCGATGCTCAACGGCGAGTACCTGTTCTCGGGTATCAACACCGATGTGCAGCCGCTCACCAACCAACAGAATGCCGCAACGACCGCCATTCAGACGAACCTCGAAGCCTACGCGAGCGGCCTGGGCAAGCCGGTAAGCTCTTTGACCGGCGCCGAGATGGGCACCTTCATCACGAACTTCGTTGAGCCGATGTTCTCCCAGGACACGTTCAACGGCACCTCCACACCGGTTGCATTCCCGCCGCCCGGCGCACCGACCCCGGTTGCACCCGCGGCCTACGTCACGCCGCCGGCCTGGAGCGATTGGTCGGCTGCTTCGAACCAGAACATGACGAGCCGCATCAGCAACTCTGAAGTCGTCACGTCGTCGACCAATTCCAACTCGGACGGCATGCGCTACTTCGCGCTGGCTTCGATCACAGTGTCGGCGCTGGCCAGCCAAAATCTGGGCGCCGACGCACTGAGCAAGGTCACCTCCACGGCGATCGGCTATGCCGCGCAGGCCACGACCGGCATCGTGACCCAGGCGAGCCAACTCGGCCTTTCGCAGGAGCGCGTCGAGAAGGCCAATGACGCTCTCGATGCACAGTCGAGCATTCTTCAGAACAAGCTCGTCGATCTTCAGGGCGTGGATACGTCGGAAGCGTCGACGCTGGTCAATACCCTCCAGACTCAGCTGGAGACCGCCTACACCATCGTATCGAAAATCCAGCAGTTGAGTCTCGTGAATTACCTTTGATGATCAAAGGTACGAAAGACAAAGAAGGATGCATGAATGTATCAGTTCTCTTACTCCGAGATCATGGAGGACTCGGTGGCCGATGCGAAGGAGCGGGAGCGTCAAGTTCTCGACCGGTCCATAGAGCTGCTGTCGATTGCGCGAGACAAAGAGAAATACAGCCGGGAAGCCATTGATGCATTGTTCTACACCCGGCGCGTTTGGGTAAGTTTTATCGAGGATCTCAAGCATCCGGACAACCAGCTTGAAATCCAATTGCGGGCCAACCTCATCTCCATCGCGATCTGGATCTTGAAGGAGTGCGATCGGATCAGGCGCCGGCAATCGACAAACTACCAAGGCATTATCGACGTTACCACCATCATCAGGGATGGACTAAAATGAAAAGCACACTTCGTATCTCGCTAAAAGCCGGGGAAAAGATCTTCATCAACGGTGCGGTCCTGCGCGTCGATCGCAAGGTCGCGCTGGAATTCCTGAATGATGTAACATTCCTTCTCGAAAACCACGTCCTCCAGCCGGAAGACGCGACGACGCCTCTGCGCCAACTCTATTTCATCGCGCAGATGATCCTCATCAATCCGGAAGGCAAGGATCAGTCGACCGCGATGTTCCGCAAGTCGATCACGATGCTGCTGACCTGCTTCAAGAACGAGGAAGTCCTCGCCGAACTGAAGCGCGTTGACGGTCTCGTTTCGACCGGCCGCGCCTTCGACGCCCTGAAGGCGATCCGCGGTCTCTATCCGATCGAGGATAGCATTCTCAACAACCAAGAAATGCACCCGGCGATGGTCGAGCAGATTCGCAAGGAGATCGCACCATGGCGGTAGACGGCGTCTCAAACGTCAATAGTTCTTCGTCGTCGAGCACCTCGAGCGCGCAACAGAAGGCGACGCTCAACTACGACAACTTCCTGCAGCTCCTCATCGCGCAGATGAAAAACCAGGATCCGACGGATCCGGTGGACGCGAGCGAACAGATGTCGCAGCTGGCGAGCTTCTCGCAGGTCGAGCAGACGATCCAGACGAACAGCAAGCTGGACACGCTGCTGGCGAGCTCCAGCCTGACGCAGGCTGGCAGCTACATCGGCAAGTACATGACCAGCGCTGACGGCAGCGTGAAGGGCACGGTTGCGTCGGTGAAGGTTTATTCCGACGGCATCATTGCGACGACGACGGATGGCGGTAGTATTCTCGTTCAGGCGGGAATCACCCTGGCCGACAAGGCTCCGACGACGACCGACACATCGTCTTCGAGCTAGTTGAAATGACAAGGCGGTTCGACCACACCGGACGGACCGCAAGGCGATATGAGGTTGCCTGCAATGAATGAAGCTGATGCACTTGACCTATTCCAGGCAGCGATCTGGACCGTTCTTGTTTCCGCCGGCCCGGCGGTCGCAGCGGCCATGATCGTCGGTCTGATCATCGCGCTGTTCCAGGCGCTGACGCAGGTTCAAGAAGCGACACTCACCTTCGTTCCGAAGATCGTGGCCGTCCTCGTCACCATCGGCATCTCGGCTCCGTTCGTCGGATCGCAGATTTCGATTTTCACCAATCTGGTGTTTTCTCGCATTCAGTCAGGTTTCTGAGCCACTTTCGCGCAAGCTTCGCCATTTAAGTCTCGTTCCGAATTGGTGGGCATCATGCCCGCACCTCTCATGAAGAGACGGAATCGAAATGGCGCAACCTCCTGCACTCCCCCTCCCGAAAGCCGGACTTAGCGTACGTGATATCGGTTTTGCCATGGGCATCATCGTCATTATCTGCGTGCTCTTCCTGCCGATCCCGCCGTTCTTGATCGATATGGGACTGGCCTTCTCGATCGCCTTCTCGGTGCTGATCCTGATGGTGGCGCTGTGGATCCAGAAGCCGCTCGATTTCTCGTCCTTCCCGACCATTCTTCTGATCGCGACCATGACGCGATTGGCGCTGAACATCGCGACGACGCGCGTCATCCTATCGCATGGCAACGAGGGTCATGATGCCGCCGGCGGTGTCATCGCGGGCTTTGCCAGCCTTGTCATGTCCGGCGACTTCGTGATCGGTCTGATCGTCTTTTTGATCCTGATCACCATCAACTTCATCGTTATCACCAAGGGTGCTACGCGTATCGCGGAAGTCGGCGCGCGCTTCACCCTCGATGCGATCCCCGGCAAGCAGATGTCGATCGACGCCGACCTTTCGGCCGGCATCATCGACGAGAAGGAAGCACAGCGCCGCCGCAAGGAGCTGGAAGAGGAAAGCTCCTTCTTCGGCGCCATGGACGGTGCGTCCAAGTTCGTTCGCGGCGACGCGATTGCCGGGTTGCTGATCACTTGCATCAACGTCTTCGGCGGCATCATCATCGGTTACTTCCGCCATGGAATGCCGATCTCCGAAGCCGCCGACGTCTTCGTCAAGCTCTCGGTTGGTGACGGTCTCGTTTCGCAGATGCCGGCCCTCATCGTTTCTCTCGCAGCCGGCCTTCTCGTGTCGCGCGGCGGCACCGTCGGTTCCACCGAACAGGCAGTCGTCAACCAGCTCAGCGGTTATCCGCGGGCGCTTTCTGTTTCGGCGGTTCTGATGGCGATCCTCGGCCTGATGCCGGGTCTGCCATTTGTGCCCTTCATGTTCCTGTCCGGTCTTCTGGCCTTTGGTGCCTGGTTCATTCCCCGCCAAGTCGAGGCGGAGAACAAGGCTCGTCGCGAGCTGGAAGAAAAGAAGGTCGTCCAGAACAAGGAACTCGAAAAGGATTCCGTCAAGTCGGTGCTGCGCACATCGGAAATCGAGCTCGCGCTCGGCAAGATGGTGTCGACACGCCTGCTCGGCGCTCACCAGGAGCTTGCCTTCCGCGTCGGCAAGATGCGCAAGAAGTTCGCAACGCAGTACGGTTTCGTTGTTCCGGAGATCAAGGTCACGGACGATATCGGCATTGCCGAGAAGTCCTATCAGATCCGAATTCACGGCACGACGGTCGCGTCCAACATGCTGCGCGTTGGCGAAGTTCTTGTTGTCACCGGCTCCGGCCGCAAGCCAAGCATTCCGGGCGACGAGATTCGCGAACCAGCCTTCGGCATGCCGGCGGTTTCCATACTCGAAGCATTCGCCGACGATCTGAAGCGCGAGGGTTTCCAGCCGATCGACAACGTTTCTGTCGTCCTGACGCATATGAGCGAAGTCATCCGCAACAATCTGCCGGCGCTCCTGTCGTACAAGGATGTGAAGGTCCTGATCGACAGGCTCGATCCGGAATACAAGAAGCTGGCGGACGAGATCTGCTCGTCGCACATGTCCTATTCCGGCCTGCAGGCCGTGCTGAAATTGCTCCTCGCCGAGCGTGTGTCGATCCGCAACCTGCACCTCATCCTGGAAGCCGTCGCCGAACTCGCGCCGCATGTCCGCAAGACCGAGCAGATTGTCGAGCATGTGCGTGTTCGCATGGCGCAGCAGCTTTGCGGCGATCTCGCGGACAACGGCGTGCTTCGCGTGCTGCGACTCGGCAGCAAGTGGGATCTCGCCTTCCATCAGGCGCTGAAGCGCGACAACAAGGGCGAGATCATCGAGTTCGACATCGACCCGCGCATGCTCGAAGAGTTCAGCGAGCAGGCGACGAAAGTTATCCGTGAATTCATGGATCGCGGCCTGCCGTTCGCCCTTGTCACCTCGCCGGAAACACGCTCCTATGTGCGCATGATCATCGAACGATTGTTCGCAACGCTCCCGGTCCTGTCGCATGTCGAGCTGGCCAAGGGCATCGAGATAAAGATTCTGGGCTCCATTTCATGATAACAGACCCGCAAGGGACCGTCCTGGCGCTGTTCCTGATCTTCTGCAGGATCGGCGGCTGTGTTCTGGTGATGCCCGGCTTTTCGTCTGCCCGTGTCGCACCGCACTTGCGGGTTTTCATTGCAGCTGCCTTATCCCTTGCAATCCTTCCAGTGCTCTGGGAAACGGTCTATCCGATCGTCCACACCTCGAACGCCACCTATATCGGCTACATTTTCAGCGAGTCGCTGGTTGGCGTCATGTACGGCATGCTTGCTCGGCTTTACACGCTCGGCCTGCAGTTCGCAGCCAGCGTGATTGCGATGATGGTCGGCTACACTCAACCGAGCGCGGGCGATATCTTCGAAGATTCCCCGGAAAGCAGCCTTTCAGGGTTCATCACCTTTGCCGGCATGATGATCCTGTTCATGATGGACTTTCATCACGTCGTCTTCAGGGCATTGGTCGATTCCTACACGTCGATGCCCTTCGGAGGCATCCTGCAGATGCGCAGCACGCTGATCTCGTTCACGGACACGCTGTCATCGACATTCATGATCATGCTGCGGCTCTCAAGTCCCTTCCTGATCTACGGCCTGATGTTCAACATCGCGATCGGCTTCATCAACAAGCTGGCGCCGCAGATTCCGGTGTATTTCATTTCGACGCCCTATCTGCTTCTCGGCGGCCTGTTCCTGTTCTATTTCTCAGTGGCGGCGCTGGTTAGCCAGTTCGGCCAATCCTTCGCCAGCGTGTTCATCGGCAGGTAGCGACATGGTGGACAAGACGCGCTCACAGAAACTGAAACGCCTCGTGGCGGTTCAACGTCATCTGGAGCAGATGGCTGAATTCGACCTTGCCGAAACGAGCCGTCAGCGGTCGGAAGTCAACGAGCAAATGGACAGCGTCATCCTGGCGCTCGGCTCCATGGACCCGGTCCATCATGCCTTCTCGCAAAGCTATGCGGATCGCTTCAACCGATTGGGGATCAAGGACAAGCAGCTGATCGGCATGCAGCAGATTCACGAAATGCGCGTTGTTCAGGAACGCGCCAAGGGCGATCGCCTGGAAGACGGCATGCGTGAGGCGCTCGAGGCCGAGCGCCGCGAAGCCGCCGACAACGCAGTCTATGATCTCATCGATCAAAAATTCGGTACGCCAGCCTCCAGCAAGCTTCAAAAATCATAATCGTCACAATCTTAATCAAGAGGATTGTGACTTGGCTATTTCACCTCCGAGTGATCTGGTCCTGGATGTTGTCAAAGCTGCCGACCCGCTCGAGGTGCAGGCAGCCCAGGAAAAACTGAAGGCAAACCAAGCGGCGTTTGCCGCCAACAGTCTCGCCGAAGCCGGCAACGGCTTTACCTCGGCCGTTGATATTCTCGATCGCGCCGCGGGCAAGACCGGTTTGAGCGACAGCAAAAACCGCAGCACCAAGACAGAAGAGGTGCCGGAAACCTACCGCAAGTTCGAGGCTATGGTCCTGCAGAACTTCATCAAGAACATGCTGCCGAACGACAGCGAAGAAGTGTACGGCAAGGGTGCCACCGGTGATATCTGGAAGGGCATGATGGCCGAACAGCTCGGCAACGAGATTTCGAAGGGCGACGGCATCGGCATTGCCAAGCAGCTCTATCACGATGCGCTGAAAAAGCAGGAAGGCAAGGTCGCCAACGCTTCCACCGATCAGGACGATCGCAACATGGCGATGAGCATGATCGACGACTTCCAGCGCAAGACCTTCGGTACACCAACTGCGGACAACAAGTCCGCCAATGACGCCTGAGAAAATCGAGGACAAAAATGGAAATAATCTCGAACGACTATCGTATCAAATCGGTTCTTGGACGCCTCGAAATGATCATCGACAACGAGAACACGCGTATCGGCAACGATCCGCAGTTCGATCTCAAGGTGTCGAACACGCACAAGAGCCGCTGCCTCTACGAGCTGTCGATGCTCTTCCGCGACACAGACCCGAAGGAACTGGCTGCCACGCATCTTGATCAGCTGCATGGGCTCAAGAAGAAGCTGGTGCTGAACGCACGGCGCGTCGAAGCGCATCTGGAAGCGGTCCGCACCGTTGCCGATCTCCTGAAGAATGCAGTCCAGGATGCGGACGCCGACGGCACCTATTCCCAAGAGCAATTCGTAGCACGTGACGCTTGATGATTAAGCTCGTTCTGACAGGCGTCTGGGTTTGCGCGATCACGCTGGCATCGGTCTATTTCTCGGTGCACATGGCAACGGCACCTGCGCCGGCCCCCGATGATTCCAAGCAAAGCCAGCTCGAGCTTGTAAAGGGCGAGACGATCACCGTGCCGATCATCGCCGACGGTACAATTACCGGCTACTTCCTCGGCAGGATCTCTTTCATGATGAACAAGGACGCGGTGAAGAACGTGTCCTTGCCTCTGACGGAAATGACGACCGACGAGCTCTTTACATTGCTCGTCGGCAACAAGATGATCGACATCTCCAACATGAAATCCTTCGATCCGAACGCCTTTCGGGAGATGATAAAGAAGGACGTCAACCAGCATCTGGGTGGAGAGTATATCGAGCAGGTCATGCTGGAACAGCTCGACTACCTCCCCAAGACGAGTGACTCCGGACAACACAAGAGGACGGGCAAGCCCGTCAACGTCGTCGCTCCGGAACCGGTAGCGGATTAAAGCTGCCAGAGAGTGACTCGGTCCTTGCTTTAAGCGGCGCCCTTGGGGCGCAGCGCCCTTGGGGCGCCGTTTCTGCGTTTTTGTGCCGACTGTAGACGGTTAATAATTCCTTCCACCAAGGGGCGAAATTCAAACGGTTTTCCTAAGAGATAGTTGAAATCGCGCTGTTACAAGACCGGCCCGATGGGCTGACTGTGCACTGACATTCTGTTTCTCGGAATTCTCTCATGCGCTCCCAGGCCAACGCCACCGGTCGATGCTGAATCGTCTGGTGCGGCTATGTGATCTGTTCGGGGATGCATGCGCATGAAACACTATCGTCAGGAAACCGGCATGAACCTGATCGCGAATTTCGCGGTCTTGTCGTCGCGCCGCGCGATTTTCGATCTGCCGGTCTGCGACCTAGGCTGGGATGACGCCCTGGTGCTTTTCAATGAACTCCTGTCGATACCGGTCGGGCAGACATCCGTTTCCTTCGTCACCGCGCGCAACATGCTCATGGCGCTGCGCGACAGCGACTATCGCGCCGTTCTTGCACAAAACCTGCTGCTTCCCAATGGTCCAGGTTTCAACATCGCGTCGAAGGTGGCGCATGGCTCGCCGTTCTCTGCCAGCTTGAGGGCCGCCGATTTCGTGCCGGCGCTGCTGACGTTCATGGAGACACCGCGCCGCATCGGCCTTATCGGCACGAACCCTCAAGAGGCTCGCCTGACTGCAGCGAAATTCCGTCGGCACGCGCCATGGCACGAGTTCACCGTCATTTCCGACACGCTCTCCCACACAGAAGGCAGGTCGCGGATCGTAGATCAGATCGACGGGCAAATGCTCGACATACTCATCGTCGGAGCGCGCACTCCATTTCAGGAAAAATGGATCCAAGAGAACATCCGGGCGGATCACGCTCGCCTAGTGCTTGCTGTCGGCGACCTGTTCGATGTCGTGGCCGGTATGATCCGCCCCGTGCCGAAGATTGTACGGACGGTGGGACTTGAACGCGCCTATCGCTGGACGCAATGGCCGGCGCGCCCTGGCCTTCGTTCCGGCCTGGGCTTTGCTGCCTTCCTGTACTACGCCCTCCGGTACGACGGAACGCCGCATGCGGATACGGAACTGACCGACGCAAGGTCGGCCAGTTAACCTTTTCTTTGCCATGAACTTTTAGTGTTGGTTAACCCGTCCGCTTTCGCGGATGGCTTCGACCGTTCATACGCATGAGATCTGGCGATGTACGACAACAACCCGAGAAGCCAAGCCTTCCGCCGACCTGTGGCGGTCGAGGGCGAGCGTGTGGCGATGCCATCCAAAACTGCGGCCGCGATGCCGGCTGCGGAGGCAGAATTGCTCGGGGTGATCGAGCGTGCGCTCGAGCGGCAGCGGTCCAGACGTGATGCCGAGGCGCCGCCGCCGCTTGTCAGCCGCATCGAAACGATCCTGGGCAAGCGGCTCGAGGCTGCGAACGATGCAGCGGCTGCCGCGATCGATCCGTCGTCTGTTGTGCCTTCGGAAGTTACGTGCGCCACACAAGCGACAGCGACCCCGAACGTCGCCACGCTGCCTACCGAACACAGTGCACCGAAATCGCAGCGTCTGAAGCCACTTGCGATAGTTGCTCTCATCTCCGCATTGGGCGCGGCGAGCGGTGCCCTGATCCCGGCCGAAACGGCGCGCTATAGCGCTGACGCTGTGCTCGCTGTCCAAGGTGACGGCGAAGGCCGTGCGGCCGTCGCTAAAGCGGCCGAGAAGACGCTTCGGTCTTCCCACGTGATCGCGGCAACGGTCGCTGCGTTGAAACTCGATCGCGATCCGGAATTTTTCGGCCTCTCCTCGGATGCGTTTGCGGTGGCTGTCGACCTGCTTTCGACCGATGGCGCTGCCGCCGATCCGCTTTCGCACGCAGAAGCATCGCTCGTTTCCGCGATCCGCACCACGAGCGACCCTCACGCCGGCACCATCGATTTCAAGGTGACGACCGGCAGCGCCGAGAAATCCGCGCGCATTGCGAACTACCTGGCGTCTGTCGTGACAGGCTCAGGAACCACAAAGGCCGCGGCCGAAGACGGGTCGCTGAAGAAGGCGGCCGACGCGGCGCAACTCGATCTTACGGCCTTCACGCAGAAAAGTGGCGAAGGCAACGTGAAGGTTGCCATCGATCTGCAGCGGCAGATCGGGAGCATGGACGCGGAACTGAAGGCAGGGGACGA
Source organism: Rhizobium sp. IBUN (assembly GCF_000510625.1). Lineage (NCBI taxonomy): Bacteria > Pseudomonadati > Pseudomonadota > Alphaproteobacteria > Hyphomicrobiales > Rhizobiaceae > Rhizobium > Rhizobium sp. IBUN. The sequence continues at coordinate 157,526 of NZ_AZNV01000008.1, read as the reverse complement.
GCGAATTGCTGCTACCCAGGAAAGGGCCCGTCGTCTGAAGGCGGCGAAGGTTGGCGATGTCATTGCCGGTACGCTGGATGCGGACCTCATGTCGCCGACGCTCGTCGATCGCCGCGACAAGTATGTGACGGCACAACTGTCTCATTCACAGCTGTCGGCCAATCTCGGTCCCCGCCATCCCCGCTTGCAAGCTCAGCAGGCAGAGGTCGACGGCTTGAAAGCAGCGATCGGTGACGACATCGCCCGGCTGCTCCGCGAAACGACCGACGAGATGAAGCAGGCGACCGTCGAGAAGCGGCAGCTAAGCGACAGTCGCAATGCACTGATTGCGCAAAGCAAGGATACGGGTGTCGACCTGGCGAAACTCGCCGAGCTTCGCGACAAGGCGAGTGCGGCACGCCAGCGCCTTGAGGATGCGATCACGACCGGAGCGGTGACGCCTGGTGCCGGCAGCCTGCGACTGCAGAAGGCGGTGCAGGTCGCCGCAGTGCCGGCGGAGGAGGGCTGGCTCCCCACGTTGCTCGGCGCCTTTGCTGGCCTCGCATTTGGTCTTGCGACAGTGTCTTTCAAAGCGCGCGCCAGGTTCACGGCGTCCGCAAGGAAGGAACCGTCGCTGCCCACTCCCGCCCCGAAGCCGGTTGTCGTCGCGCCATCGGCAGCTGAGCCTGCTGCGATGCCGCAGGAAGTGGACATTATACGCGCGGAGCTCGCCGCCATGCGCGACAGGTTGCGTACCCGGCAGGCGGCATCCTGAACCAGCTGCGACACGATTGTTCTTGCATTTGCCATTTTAGGCAGGATAGGGCGTGGACAGGCAAATCGCGCTGGGCGCCACCGGCTACAATGAGCGAAAGCAAGGGCAGGAGATAGTCTTGACGACAGTGATTGATGGCAAACAGGTCGCAGCTTCCGTAATCGAAACGGTGAAGGCGGCGACATCGGCGCTGGACAAGCAGAGCGGTGTCAAGACGGGTCTTGCGGTCGTGATCGTTGGCAATGATCCGGCCAGCCACGCCTACGTCAACTCCAAGAGCAAGATGGCGAAGGAATGCGGCTTCAAATCCGTCCAGCACACTTTGCCTGTCGAGACCACGCAGGATGAGTTGGCGGCACTCGTCGCGTCGCTGAACAACGACCCCTCGATCCACGGCATCCTTGTGCAACTGCCGCTGCCGAAGCATCTGAAATCCGAACCGATCATCCAATCGATCCTGCCTGAAAAGGATGTCGACGGTCTGCACGTCGTCAATGCCGGCAAGCTTGCAACCGGCGATCTTGTAACGGGCCTGGTATCCTGCACGCCAGCCGGCGCGATGGTCTTCGTGCGCCGCACGCACGGCGAAGATCTCTCCGGCCTGAATGCCGTCGTCATCGGCCGCTCGAACCTGTTCGGCAAGCCGATGGCGCAGTTGCTGCTGAACGCCAACGCGACGGTCACCATCGCTCACTCGCGCACCAAGGATCTGCCCGTTGTCTGCCGCAATGCGGATATTCTGGTTGCCGCCGTTGGCCGGCCGGAAATGGTCAAGAGTGATTGGGTGAAGCCCGGCGCCACGGTCATCGACGTCGGCATCAATCGCATTCCGGCTCCCGAGAAAGGTGAAGGCAAGACTCGTCTGGTCGGGGATGTCGCCTTTGAAGAGGCGGCAAGGGTCGCCGATGTCATTACGCCGGTTCCGGGTGGTGTGGGCCCGATGACCATTGCGATGCTGATGGCCAACACCGTCATTGCCGCCCATCGCACCGCCGGTCAGACACCGCCGACATTCTGATCCTGCCGTGGAGCAGGGCCTGTTGAGGCCCTGACGATCAGCTCGGTCTTCCAGAGCTCCTGCTCCGGGAAGGGCCCTTCCTGCTTGATCGTTCCGATGAGCCGTTGGGCGATGCGCACGCCTGCCGCCCGAAGCGAGGATCGTGTCGTCGTCAGCGGCACCGAGAAGTTCTCGGGCTTCAGATGTGGCAGGACGTCGTCATGCGCGATCAGCGAGATTTCCTCCCCGAGCTTCAGGCCGGCCTGGTTTACGGCGCGGATCGCGCCAAGCGCCAACACCGTACTGGAGCAGAGGATAGCCGTCGGCCGCTCCGGTATCTGCAGAAAGCGCTCCATTGCGGTCTGGCCAAGCTCGTCCGTCATTGATGTGTGGCTCATGTGATCGTCCGGAAGCGACAATCCCCGCTCGGAAAGTGCGGCAATCATTCCGTTCTTGCGACGGATCGCAAAGTCGAGATGCTCCGGCCCGTTGAGCAGGGCAAAGCGCGTATGGCCGAGCTGAAGCAGCAGGCGCGCGGCATCGTAGAAAGCGCCTTCATTGTCGATGTCGAGGTAGGGATAGTCCGGCTCGGAGCCGAAGGAGCGGCCATGCACGAGGAAGGGCATCGAAAGCGACTTCAGCATCGGTAGTCGCGGATCATGGCCGCGCATATAGGCGACGAACAGCGCATCGACATTGCCGCTGATCGCAAGCCGCCTCAGCGCGCCCACTTCGTCGTTGGGATCGGCCGGCATGATCACGAAATGAAAGTCGTGGCGCACGGCCTCCTCGCCGAGGCCCGTCAGGAATTCGCCGAAATGGACGTCCGAATAGTGGTCGGGAGCGGTTGGCATTACGAGGCCGATGGAACCGGCCTTGCCGGTCGCAAGCCGCTGGGCCGCCTTGTTCGGACGGTATCCGGTTTCCTTGACGGCCTGCAGCACGCGCTCGCGCGTCGCCTCATTGACTTCGGGGTAGCCGTTCAATGCGCGGCTTACCGTCGTCTGCGACAGTCCAAGCAATTCCGATAGCTGTTTGAGATTCACGTGTTATGCTTCCTCCGCTCGCACTGGCCGCCAGCTCCCAATGGCATCCAAAGCGCTTTCAATTATGTAGCAGCTGTACCGCTTGACTCAAGCAAAATCGCGCCATATTCCCAAGGGTGTGGCGTGGGTACTTCGGGGATAACAGGGCCGCGTCTGCTGCCCTTTTCGCGAAATAGCTTGACTCTTTTCCATCGAAAGTGAAATGAGTGCATTTGTCAAAGCGCTTTGGAACGGCATCCAAATAGTTTCAAAAGTGCGGTTGGGATTGTGATGGGAGGTTGATCACATGAGAAAGACGTTTTTGATGGGCGTTGCCGCGGCGGCGCTTCTTGCTGCGGGTGCCGCGTCGGCTGCCGATCTGAAGTTTGCCCCCGGGCAGGATTCGAAGTTCAACTGGAAGAGCTACGACGACTTCAAGGCTGCTCATGCCGACCTGAAGGGCGAGCAGATGACCATCTTCGGGCCATGGCGCGGTGAAGACGAAGCCTTCTTCCGCAGCATTCTGGCCTATTTCACCGAAGCGACCGGCGTGGACGCCAAGTACTCGTCTTCGGAAAACTATGAACAGCAGATCGTCATCGACACGCAGGCTGGCTCGCCGCCGAACATCGCGATCCTGCCGCAGCCGGGCCTTCTCGCCGACCTCGCCGGCAAGGGCTTCCTGACGCCACTCGGCGATGAGACCTCTGCTTGGGTCAAGGAAAACTATGGCGCCGGCGACAGCTGGGTTGGCTATGGCACCTACAAGGGCAAGGACGGCAAGGAAGCCTTCTACGCCTTCCCATACAAGGCCGACGTGAAGTCGCTTGTCTGGTATGTGCCGGAGAATTTCAAGGAAGCAGGCTACAAGGTCCCGACGACCATGGAAGAGCTCCATGCCCTGACGGACCAGATCGTCAAGGACGGCGGCGTGCCGTGGTGCATCGGCCTCGGCTCCGGTGGGGCGACCGGCTGGCCGGCAACGGACTGGATCGAAGACATCATGCTGCGCCAGCAGAAGCCTGATGTTTACGACAAGTGGACGACCAACGAAGTGAAGTTCACCGATCCGGCCGTCGTTGCCGCGGTCGAGGAATTCGGCTCCTTCGCCAAGAACGAGAAGTATGTCAGCGGTGGCGTTGCAGCGGTAGCTGCGACCGACTTCCGCGACAGCCCGAAGGGTCTCTTCGGCGTGCCGCCGAAGTGCTATCTGCATCACCAGGCTTCATTCATTCCGTCCTTCTTCCCAGAAGGCACGAAGCTCGGTCAGGATGCCGACTTCTTCTATATGCCGACCTATGCGGCGCATGCCGATCTCGGCAAGCCGGTTCTGGGCGCTGGTACGCTCGTAACCGTCACGAAGGACTCCAAGGCCGCCCGGGCGTTCGTTGAATTCCTGAAGACACCGATCGCACACGAAGTCTGGATGGCGCAGTCCAGCTTCCTGACGCCGTACAAGGGCGTCAACACGGCAGCCTATGCAAACGATCAGATGAAGCGGGAAGGCGAGATCCTGACGACTGCGACGACTTTCCGCTTCGATGGTTCCGACCTGATGCCGGGCAAGATCGGCGCGGGCGCATTCTGGACAGGCATGGTCGATTTCGTTGGTGGCAAGTCTGCGGAAGACACCGCCAAGGAAATTCAGGGTGCCTGGGACGCGATCAAGTAACATCGCCTGAGTTCCATGCCGTCGGTTGCGGCGGCATGGTTGAAATACATGGCCGGATACTGGGAGTGTCCGGCCACTGTCGCCTGTCGCGTCGAGCGATGGCGGCGTGACGACATCGGCGCGCATACCCGTCAGGACAGACAGGGTAGCAGGGGAGGGACGAATGCTGTCGCAGATAGTTTCCGCTTTGGGGGTCGTGGTCGTGGCGGTCTTCGCCTGCTCGGCCTATTTCTATTTTTCCAACAAGATCCTGGATTGGTCCCTGCCGGTGAAGGATGGTGACATCCATTCCGCGGCGCGCAACCTGAATCGCCGGGCGATGATCCGCCCGTGGCTGTTCATCGGGCCGGCCCTTCTCCTCCTTGTCGTCTACCTCGTTTATCCCGTGGTCGCGACGCTCATCCTGTCCTTCTATGATCGCTCCGGTGAGCAGTTTGTCGGCTTTGCGAACTATCAGTGGGCTTTCACCGACCGCGAATTCCGCCAGTCGATCTTCAACAACATCCTGTGGCTGGCGGTCGTGCCGGCGGCCTGCACCTTCTTCGGCCTCGTCATCGCCGTGATGACCGACCGCATCTGGTGGGGCAATATTGCCAAGAGCATCGTCTTCATGCCGATGGCGATCTCTTTCGTCGGCGCATCGGTTATCTGGAAGTTCATCTACGAATACCGCGGCGGCAACGATGTGCAGATCGGCCTCCTCAACGCGATCGTCCAGCTGTTCGGCGGGACGCCTCAGGTATGGATCTCGGTTCCCTTCTGGAACAACTTTTTCCTGATGATCATCCTCATCTGGATTCAGACCGGTTTTGCGATGGTAATCCTGTCCGCGGCGCTCCGCGGCATCCCTGAGGAAACCATTGAAGCCGCCGTCATCGATGGCGCAAACGGCTGGCAGATCTTCTGGCGCATCATGGTGCCGCAGGTCTGGGGTACGATCGCCGTTGTGTGGACCACGATTACCATTCTCGTGCTCAAGGTCTTCGACATCGTGCTGACCATGACCAACGGTCAATGGAATACGATGGTGCTCGCCAACCTGATGTTCAACTGGCTGTTCCGAGGCGGTGGTGACTCCGGCCGAAGTGCTGTTATCGCGCTGATCATCATGCTGGCCGTGACGCCGATCATGGTCTGGAACGTCCGTCGCGCCAATCGCGAGCTGGGAGGCCACTGAGATGACGCTTACCCGAGATTTCTTCAAGATCGGCCCCGCCCGTCTCTTTGTCCACTTTGCGGTCCTCGTGATCGTCGTTCTGTGGCTGATCCCGACGCTCGGTATCTTTGTCAGCGCGTTGCGCGACAAGGACCAGCTCGTCGTCTCCGGCTGGTGGACGGCCTTTGCGGGCTCGTCACGCACCGTTGCCGTGCGCCTTGGACAGCCCGACCAGCAGAAGCAGGAAGGCGCCATTTACGTCATTTCGGGCAATGTGCTGGAAGGACAGCAGGGGCGCTCCATCCGCGCTTTCGGCACGCGCGTCCAGCAGCCGTCCGCCTACAAGGCGGGCGAGACGGCTGATCTCGGCGACGGCGTGTCGCTCACCGTCGCAGCCGACGGCAACTATCGCTATATGAAGTATGCCGCCTTCGGACCGGATGACGGCGGCCGCCGTGTCTACATTTCCGTCGCCACGCCGCCGGAATTCACGCTGCAGAACTACAAGAACGTTCTGACCAGCGAGGGTATCGGGCAGTCCTTCATCAACTCGCTGACTGTCACCATCCCGGCGACGATCATCCCGATCCTGATCGCCGCCTTCGCGGCCTACGCGCTGAGCTGGATGGAGTTTCCGGGGCGCGCGTTGCTGATCGCGCTTGTTGTCGGCCTTATCGTCGTGCCGCTGCAGATGTCGCTCATTCCGCTTCTGCGACTTTACAACGGAATCGGCGCACTGCTCGACGCTCCGTCGAAGACCTATCCCGGCATCTGGTTCGCGCACACTGCCTTCGGCATGCCGCTCGCAATCTATCTGCTGCGCGCCTACATCGCCGGTCTCCCGAGGGAAATTATTGAATCCGCCCGCGTCGACGGCGCCAGCGATTTTGAAATCTTTACCCGTATCGTACTACCCTTGTCCTTCCCCGCGCTCGCATCCTTTGCGATCTTCCAGTTCCTGTGGGTGTGGAACGACCTGCTTGTCGCCATGGTCTTCCTCGGCACCGACAGGGACCACCTCGTGCTGACAGGCGCGCTGAACGCGCTGCTCGGGTCACGGGGTGGCAACTGGGAAATCCTGACGGCCTCGGCCTTCGTCACCATTGTCGTACCCCTGCTCGTGTTCTTCGGCTTGCAGCGCTATCTGGTGCGTGGTCTGCTCGCGGGCTCGGTCAAGGGCGGTTAGCAACCCAAGACGATCGAACAGGAAACATGAGCATGGCATCCCAATCCATTTTGACGGCCGACAAGGACTGGTGGCGCGGCGCGGTGATCTATCAGATCTATCCGCGCTCCTACCAGGACTCCAATGGCGACGGCATCGGCGATTTGAAGGGGATCACCGCCCGGCTGCCACATGTCGCCGCCCTCGGCGCCGACGCGATCTGGATCTCGCCTTTCTTCACTTCGCCAATGCGCGATTTCGGCTACGATGTCTCCGACTACGAGAACGTCGATGCCATTTTCGGCACGCTGGTGGATTTCGACACGCTGATTTCAGAGGCCCATCGCCTCGGCATTCGCGTGATGATCGACCTCGTCATCTCGCACAGCTCGGACCAGCATCCCTGGTTCGTCGAGAGCCGATCCAGCAAGACCAACGCGAAGGCCGACTGGTATGTCTGGGCTGATGCCAAGCCTGATGGCACGCCGCCGAACAACTGGCTGTCGATTTTCGGCGGTTCCGCATGGGCGTGGGATCCGACGCGCATGCAGTACTACATGCACAACTTCCTGACCTCGCAGCCGGACATGAACCTGCACAATCCCGAGGTTCAGGACCGGTTGCTTGATGTCGTCCGCTTCTGGCTGAAGCGCGGCGTCGATGGCTTCCGCCTCGATACGATCAACTTCTACTTCCACGACAGGGAGCTGCGCAACAATCCGGCGCTCGCCCCCGAGCGCCGCAACGCCTCAACCGCTCCGGCGGTCAATCCCTATAACTTCCAGGAGCACCTTTACGACAAGAACCGGCCGGAGAACCTGGAGTTCCTGAAGCGGTTCCGCGCCGTGCTCGAGGAGTTTCCGGCGATTGCTGCCGTCGGCGAGGTGGGCGACAGTCAACGCGGTCTTGAGATCGTCGGCGAATACACGTCAGGCAATGACAAGATGCATATGTGCTATGCCTTCGAGTTCCTGGCGCCCGACCCCTTGTCGCCTGAACGCGTCGAGGAGGTGATGGAAGACTTCGCGGCCGCGGCACCCGATGGCTGGGCCTGCTGGGCGTTTTCCAACCACGATGTCATGCGCCATGTCAGCCGCTGGGGCTCGCTGGTCGCCGATCACGATGCATTCGCCAAGCAGTATGCGTCGCTCCTGATGACGATGCGCGGTTCCGTCTGCCTCTACCAGGGCGAGGAACTCGGCCTGACCGAGGCCGATCTCGCCTATCAGGACCTGCAGGATCCCTACGGCATCCAGTTCTGGCCGGAATTCAAGGGCCGTGATGGTTGCCGCACGCCGATGGTTTGGGATAGCCAGGTCGCCCAGGGCGGCTTCTCGACCGTCAAGCCGTGGCTGCCGGTTCCTGTCGAACACATCCTGCGCGCCGTCAGCGTCCAGCAGGGCGACGAGAACTCGGTCCTCGAGCACTATCGCCGCTTCCTCGCCTTCCGCAAGCTGCATCCGGCCTTTGCCAAGGGCGAGATCGAGTTCATGGAACCACAGGAGGACGTGCTGATTTTCGTGCGCGAGTACGGCAACGAAAAGCTGCTTTGCGTCTTCAACATGAGCGCTACCGAAAGTGCCGTCGTTTTGCCTGCCGGTGACTGGCAGGCGTTGACGGGCCACGGCTTCGTCAGCAATAACTACGGTGAGAAGATCGATATTCCGGCATGGGGAGCGTACTTCGCTCGTCTCGCCTGACGACTTGAGGAGGAGGATTTAATGACTGGACTGACGCTCAAGGATATTCGCAAATCCTACGGTTCCGTGGACGTTCTCCACGGCATCGATCTGGAGATCAAGGAGGGCGAGTTCGTTGTGTTCGTCGGCCCTTCGGGCTGCGGAAAATCCACCCTGCTGCGCATGATTGCCGGCCTGGAGAACATTACCGGTGGCGACATGTATATCGATGGCCAGCTGGTCAACGATGTGCCGCCGTCGAAGCGCGGCATCGCCATGGTGTTCCAGTCCTATGCGCTCTATCCGCACATGACTGTCTACGACAACATGGCGTTCGGCATGAAGATCGCCGGCGAAAACAAGCAGGAGATCGATCGCCGTGTTCGTGCGGCGGCCGACAGTCTTCAACTCGGCAAATATCTCGATCGCCTGCCGAAAGCGCTCTCCGGTGGTCAGCGCCAGCGTGTTGCCATCGGCCGCGCCATTTGCCGCAATCCGAAGGTCTTCCTCTTCGACGAGCCGCTGTCGAACCTCGACGCAGCTCTCCGTGTCGCGACCCGCATCGAGATCGCCCGCCTGAGCGAGCAGATGGCCGGCACGACAATGATCTACGTCACGCACGACCAGGTCGAGGCGATGACACTTGCCGACCGCATCGTCGTTCTTTCCGCCGGCAACATCGAGCAGGTGGGCGCACCGCTGGAGCTCTACGAGCGCCCGGCCAATCTCTTCGTCGCCAAGTTCATCGGCTCTCCGGCCATGAACGTCATTCCGTCGACGATTACCGAGGCTGGCAACTCAACGACGGTGACGCTGACCGGCGGCAAGTCCGTAACGCTGGACATTCCGACGGCCGGTTCCGAGAAGGGCAAGACCGCGAGCTTCGGCGTTCGCCCCGAGGATCTACGCATCGCCGGTGCCGGCGACGACTACCTCTTCGAGGGCGAAGTCTCGATCGTCGAAGCGCTCGGCGAAGTGACGCTGCTCTACATCGAGGGTCTCGTTCCGGGCGAGCCGATCATCGTCAAGCTGCCTGGCATTTACGATATCAAGAAGGGGCAGAAGATGCACTTCTCGGCCGACCGCTCCAAGCTGCATCTTTTCGATGCGGAAGGGCGCACATATCGTAAATAAAGTTGCCTCGTTGCGAACGAGAAAAATCAGGCCCGGGGACCGCGATGTGTTGCCCGGGCTTTGTTATGTATTTGATCGAAAACGGGTTTATTCTTGCAGGTTCGCTGCGGCGTTCAGTGTGTATAGCGTGCCGGATCGAAACTAATCTCACCTTCTGTTAAACATCGCCAGCTAGTATTTCCTCATTGAATATCGAAGGGAATACGGCGGTGGCAGCATCGAATCCAATGCCTTCCGGGCAGCACTTTCTAAATAAGGAGGAATCCTTCATGTACGACCGCGAAGTGCGGTTCAAAATGGAGGATACGATGAATGCCGCACGCATCGAATATACTGAGAAGGGCGTCATGCACATGGCGTCCCGGCGTTGCGATATCATTCGCATTTCGAAGAGCACGGCCGTCCTCGCGCTCCTCACCCAGTACGCCCTTCCGAAGCAGTTCTATCTCGATATCCCGGATGCACGCATCACCAAGATCGGCTGCATGCTAACGCGGGTGAATGCCAACAACACGATCGAAGTTCGTTTTCTGCGCATGCTAAATGACAAGGAGCTCAACAAGATCTTCGTCTACAGCACACACCCGGCACACCGCGATCGCGTGCTCGACATCCGCGGCTGATTTCGCCAAGCATCAAAAGCAAAGCCCGCGAGTTTCCTCGCGGTCTTCGTTGTTTCTAGAGCGGGCTATTGCCTCAATGGAAGAGGACGCTGGCCCCGCGATCCGAAGGACCGACGGCGCGGCGGAAGGGCGAAAACAGCTCGCGGCCCATGCCGAATTCGTTCTCGGAAAGATCGGCAACCACGGACTCGCGTTCCGCCAGATCGGCAGCATCGACCAGTACCTCCAGCGTGCCGGCGATCGCGTCGAGGCGAATGATGTCGCCGTCCTTGATGCGAGCGATCGGACCACCATCGACAGCCTCCGGCGTCACGTGGATTGCAGCCGGAACCTTGCCCGAAGCGCCGGACATACGGCCGTCGGTCAGAAGTGCCACGCGGAAGCCGCGATCCTGCAGCACGCCGAGTGGCGGCGTCAGCTTGTGCAGTTCCGGCATGCCATTCGCCTTCGGTCCCTGGAAGCGAACGACGGCGATAAAGTCCTTGTTGAGCTTGCCTTCCTTGAAAGCGTCCTGCAGTTCTTGCTGGCTGTGGAAGACGATGGCCGGCGCTTCGATGACGTGGCGGTCCGGCTTGACTGCAGAGATCTTGATGACGGCCTTGCCGATATTGCCGCGAAGCATTTTCAGGCCGCCATTGGCCTGGAAGGGGGTTTCGATATTGGCAAGCACCTTCGGGTCGACGCTCTTTTCCGGTGCCGGTTCGCGCACGATCGTGCCGTCGTCACCGAGGCGGGGATCGATCGTGTAAGCCTGCAGGCCATGGCCGAAGACCGTACGAACGTCGTCATGCACCATGCCGTGCTTGAGCAGCTCCTTGATAAGGAAGCCCATGCCGCCGGCGGCGTGGAAGTGGTTCACGTCGGCAAGGCCGTTCGGATAAACGCGCGCCAGCAGCGGCACGATCTCGGATAGCTCGGCAATATCCTGCCAGGTCAGCTGGATGCCTGCTGCCCTCGCCATGGCGACGAGGTGTAGCGTGTGGTTCGTCGAGCCGCCGGTCGCGTGCAGGCCGACGACGCCGTTGACGATAGAGCGCTCATCGATCATCTCGCCGGCCGGCGTGTATTCGTTGCCCTGGGCCGTAATCGCCAACGCACGCTTGGCAGCTTCGCGTGTGAAGGCTTCGCGCAGCGGAGTGCCTGGATTGATGAAGGAGGAGCCGGGCATATGGAAGCCCATAATCTCCATCAGCATCTGGTTCGAATTCGCCGTGCCGTAGAAGGTGCAGGTGCCCGGACCGTGGTAGGACTTCGACTCTGCTTCCAGCAGTTCGGCGCGGCCGACCTTGCCTTCGGCATAAAGCTGGCGCACGCGTGACTTCTCGTCGTTCGGCAGGCCCGACGTCATCGGACCGGCCGGCACGAAGATCGCCGGCAGATGCCCGAAGGAGAGGGCGGCGATGACAAGGCCGGGCACGATCTTGTCGCAGACGCCGAGGAAAAGCGCGGCATCGAACATGTTGTGGGAGAGGCCCACGCCGGCAGCCATGGCGATCAGGTCGCGCGAGAACAAGGAAAGCTCCATTCCCGGCTGCCCCTGGGTGACGCCATCGCACATGGCAGGAACACCGCCGGCGACCTGCGCGATGCCCCCGGCTTCCGCTGCCGCCTCGCGGATGATCGCCGGATAATGCTCGAAGGGCTGGTGCGCGGAGAGCATGTCGTTGTAGGAAGTGATGATGCCGAGGTTTGGCACGCGGTCGCCTGCAAGCGCGTCCTTCTCGGCGGGGGAACAGACCGCAAAGCCGTGCGCGAGGTTGGCGCAACCGAGAACCGAGCGGCTTACACCCTTGGAGGTCGCATTGCGCAGGCGCTCCAGATAAAGTCCGCGTGTCGGCTTCGATCGTTCGACGATGCGGGAGGTGATCGCAGAAATGCGTGCATTAGCGGACATGGGAGGTATCCTGCCTTGTTTGCTCTTCAGTTTTTCGTTCGCGGCTATCTGCCCGAAGGCTTATGGAGCCCAGTAGATTTCGACGGGGCTCGCCGCCCGCCGCAAAATGGCGCGGATCGGCATCTCTGCCTCGTCGCCGGCGCTCTGCGCTTTCGTCAGGACGTCCTTCTTGCTCTCGCCTTCGATGTGAAGCACGAGCAGCCTTGCATCCTGAAGGCTGGAGAAGGTGAAGGTGAGCCGCGGCTCGCCCGCGCCCTCCGCCTCCATGGTGATGATACCACGCGGCGTGTTGGGGTCGAGCGCGACCTTCAGATTGCTGCCGCCCGGAAAGAACGAGGCGGTATGGCCGTCGCCGCCCATTCCGAGGATCGCCACATCGAAGGGATTGCCGATCGTGGCCGTCGCGCTCGTCGCAAGCCTCGCAGCCTCCTCGACCGAGCCTGCTGCCTGGTAGAGCGGCAGGAAGTTTGCAGCCTTCGCCTTGTTCCGCAGGAGGTTTTCGGCCACCAGCAGATGGTTCGAGCGCGGATTGTTCGCCGCTACGAAGCGTTCGTCGACGAGTGTGATGGCCACTTTGGTCCAGTCGAGATCGCGGGCCGAAAGCTCCTGGAAAAACAGTTTCGGCGTCGAGCCGCCAGAAACGGCAAAGGTTGCCGCTCCCCGTGCGTCGATTGCCGCGGAAAGCGACGCAGCGACTTTGTCGGCAAGGTTGCGAGCCAGTTCCGCGCCATTGGCAAAAGCATGCATCGTCGCTGCCATCGTTCTTTATCCTACAGGTTGTCGTGCCAGGTGCGGCCGTCACGCTCGATGAGCGCGATCGACTGGCTGGGGCCCCAGGTGCCGGCGGTGTATCCCTGAACCTTCTGGCCGGTCGATTCCCAACCCTTCAAGATCGGGTCGACCCACTGCCATGCGGCCTCGACTTCGTCGCGGCGCATGAACAGCGTCTGGTTTGAACGAATGACGTCCATCAGCAGCCGTTCATAGGCGTCCGGATTGCGGACCTGGAAAGCGTCGGCAAAGCTCATGTCGAGCGAGACGTTGCGGAGGCGCATGCCGCCCGGGCCCGGATCCTTGATCATCAGCGACTGCTTGACGCCTTCATCAGGCTGCAGGCGAATGATGAGCTGGTTCTGGTTGATACGGCCGGCGGACTGGTCGAAGACCGAGTGCGGGATCGACTTGAAGGTGATGACGATTTCCGACATGCGGCCGGCAAGACGCTTGCCGGTACGGATGTAGAAGGGAACGCCAGCCCAGCGCCAGTTGCCGATTTCGGCCTTGATGGCAACGAAGGTTTCGGTGTTCGAAACGCCGCCTTCGAGCTCCTCAAGGTAACCCTTGACCGGACCGCTGCTGGAAGCGCCGGCGCGATACTGGCCGCGAACGGTATTGGTCTCGACGTTCGATGCATTGATCGGCTTCAATGCGCGCAGCACCTTCAGCTTCTCGTCGCGGACGGCCTCGGAGTCCATCGAGGAGGGGACCTCCATCGCAACCAGGCAGACGAGCTGCATGATGTGGTTCTGCACCATGTCGCGCAGCGCGCCAGCGGTGTCATAATATCCGGCGCGGCCTTCGAGGCCGACCGACTCGGCAACCGTGATCTGCACGTGGTCGATATGGTTGGCGTTCCACAGCGGCTCATAGAGCGCATTGGCAAAGCGCAACGCCATCAGGTTCTGCACCGTTTCCTTGCCGAGATAGTGGTCGATGCGGAAGATCTGCTCTTCCTTGAAGACCTTGCCGATCGTGTCGTTCAGCTGCAGGGCGGAAGCAAGGTCGCGGCCGATCGGCTTTTCAACGACAATGCGCGTCGACTTGGTGATCAGCTTGTGGTCATGAATTTTCTGCGAGATGTCGCCGAAGATGCCCGGAGCAACGGCGAGGTAGAAGGCGCGCACGCGATCCTTGCCTTCGTCCAGAAGCTTCTTGAGCTGATCCCAGCCGGCATCCGAACGCGCATCCACCGGCACGTAGTACAGGCGCTGCAGGAACTTCGTAACCTCGGCCTCGTTGTATTCGCCCTTCTTGAGGTGCTCCTTCAGGGCGTCCTGGGCAAACTTGCGATATTCCTCGTTCGTCAGCGGGCTACGCGACGCGCCGATGATACGGGTCGGTTCGGAGAACTGCCCCTCGATCTGACGATGGTAAAGGGCAGGCAGCAACTTGCGTTCCGCAAGGTCGCCGCTGCCACCGAAAACGACATAATCAAAGGGTTCAACGGGGATGGTTTGGCTGCTCATGAGGATGTCTCTCAATCAGACGGGTTATTGGCTCTTTAATCTAATCGATTTAAAAAAGCCAGTGTGCGATGCAATGAATCTCTCGGAAAGAGGTTTTAGATCGAATTGCCGCGCGATGAAATCCGCAATCTGACTAAAACTTGTCGCGCAGTGCAAACCAGGAGAGCGCCAGGAAAAGCAGCGGCGCGCGCATGGCCGCACCCCCGGGAAAGGCCGGAATATCGAGCGACTTGAAAAGATCGAGATCCGCCGATTTTCCCAGAACCGCTTCGGCATAGAGCTTTCCGCAGTAATTGGCGAGCATGACACCATGACCGGAATAGCCGCCGATCGACGTCACGCCAGGCATGACCTCGCGCACAAAAGGCTGACGCGGCATGGTGATGCCGACCGAACCGCCCCAGGCATGCGTGATCTCGATGTCCCGAAGCGCCGGGTAAATCTCGGCGATCTGCCGGCGGATGTGCTGCGTTATGTCGCGCGGATTGTCGGCCGTATAGGCTTCGCGCCCGCCGAAGAGCAATCGTCCGTCCTTGGACTTGCGGAAGTAGCGCACGACAAAGCGCGAGTCGGCCACGGACTCGCCGCCCGGCAGCACCTGCGGATGCGCGTCGAGCGGCACCGTGGCGCCAATGAAGGAGCGGATAGGCATCACGTGACTTGCCGTCACCGGCTCGAGATTGCCGATATAGCCGTTGCAGGCGATCAGCGCCCTTTCGGCAGTGATCGTGCCCCTTGGCGTCTCGATCAACACCTTGCTGCTGCCATGAAGGATCGCCGAGGCCTTGGTCATCTCGAAGATCTGCGCGCCGGCATTGGCGGCAACCCGGGCAAGGCCGATCAGCAGCTTCAGCGGATGGATGTGGCCCGTCCCGATGTCGCGAACGCCGCAGTGGTAGCGCGTCGAGCCGAGCCGTTCCTGCGTTTCGGCCTTGTCCATGAAGCGCACATGCGGATAGTTGTAGCGCATCGCCGCGATCTCGGCGTTTTCGTAGTAGTCGGCCCTGTAGCTCTCCTTGTGGGCAACGTTCATCTGCCCCGGCATGTAGTCCATGTCGATCTGATGGTCGGTCGCGAAATCCATGAGATGGTGCTTGGCCGCCTCGGCGAGATCGTACAGCGCGCGCGAACGCTCGTAGCCGATCTTTTCCTCGAGCTCTTCCGGCCACCAGCGTTGCCCGGTGCCGAGCTGGCCGCCGTTGCGACCCGAGGCGCCGTCGCCGAACCTGAAGGCCTCGATGAGAACCACCGAGGCGCCGGATTTGGCGAGATTGTAGGCGGCTTGAAGGCCGGTGTAGCCGCCGCCGACGATTGCGACGTCGCATGTCTTCGAGCCGTCCATTTCCGGGTAGGTCGGCCGCTCGCCTGATGTTGCCTGATACCAGGAAATGCCGGGCGCGATGGGGCTCTGCCATCTCTCCTGCGATGTCATGATGAAGCCCTCTCTAAACATTCAGCAGAAGGAATTCGCGCTCCCAGGGGCTGATCACCTGCATGAAAGTTTCGAATTCTCCGCGCTTCACACCGGCGTAGATGCCGAGGAACTCCTTGCCGAACACTTCCTCGAAGGCTTCCTCGTCTTCCATCAACGCGACTGCTTCCAGAAGGCCGCGTGGCAGTTCGATCGAGCCCTCGTTTGCCGTATCCTCTGTTGGTGCTGTCGGCTCGATGCCCTTCATGATGCCGAGCAGGCCCGATGCGAGCGAGGCGGCGAGCGCAAGGTAAGGGTTGGCATCCGAACTCGGCAGGCGGTTTTCGACGCGCCGTGCCTGCGGATCGGATACCGGGACGCGGAACGCCGTCGTGCGGTTGTCATAACCCCAGGCATTGTTGACGGGCGCCGACATGTCAGGCGTCAGCCGTCGATAGGAGTTCACATAGGGCGCCAGCATCACCATGGAACTCGGCACGTATTTCTGCAGGCCGCCGATGAAATGGAAGAACTCACGAGAGGCGGAACCATCAGGGTTGGAGAAGATGTTCTTGCCGGTTTCCTGGTTCACGACCGACTGGTGGATGTGCATCGCCGAGCCCGGCTGTCCCTGCATCGGCTTGGCCATGAAGGTGGCATAGATGCCGTGCTTCATCGCCGCTTCGCGGATCGTGCGCTTGAACAGGAACACTTGGTCGGCAAGTTCGATCGGATTGCCGTGGCGCAGGTTGATTTCCAGCTGCGCCGGGCCTTCTTCGTGGATCAGCGTATCGATCTCGAGACCCTGCTTTTCCGAGAAATGGTAGATGTCGTCGATCAGTTCGTCGAATTCGTTGATGCCGGCGATCGAATAGCCCTGACCCCCGAGGATCGAACGGCCGGAGCGGCCCTTCGGCGGATGCAGCGGATAATCCGGGTCATCATTCTTCGCCACGAGGTAGAACTCGATCTCGGGCGCCACGATCGGCTTCCAGCCGCGATCGCCATAGAGTTTCAGCACGCGCTTCAGAACGTTTCGCGGCGTGTAGGGGACCTCTTCCCCATCCACGCTAACGATATCACAGATCACCTGCGCCGTCGGGTCGGTTTCCCAGGGGACGACCGAAAGCGTCGAAAGGTCAGGCACCAGCTTCAGGTCGCTGTCGCGCGGCTCGTAGCGGAAGCTTTCCGTCTCGTCCGGATATTCGCCGGAGATGGTGTGACGGTAGATCGCCGAAGGCAGCGCAAGCGAGGTGTTTGACGTGAACTTGGAACTCGGCATCATCTTGCCGCGCGGCACGCCGGCAAGATCCGGCGTAATGCATTCGATGTCTTCAATGCCGCGCGCCCGCAAGAACTGCGCTGCTTCCTTCCAGTTTTCCACGCCGCGCTGATGTCCGGGGTCCGGGGGTGTCTTCTTCGAGGCAGGTACGTTTCTGGCAGGCTTCAGCGTCGTCTTTTTTGGGGACATGACACACCGGTTTGCGTTGATCGTGACGGCATCATAGCTGGAGTTTGGCAATTGGCGAGGGGGAGGCACGTTGACTTTCGCCTCTTGATGGAAAAAGAAGATGCCTTTCGACAAGGGAAGTGGTTTTGCAGCGAAAAAGCGATGTGATCGTCATCGGCGCGGGCGCAGCCGGCATGATGTGCGCCATTCGCGCCGCTCAGCGCGGCCGCTCGGTCATCGTTCTCGACCATGCGAAATCGCCGGGCGAAAAGATCCGCATCTCCGGGGGCGGGCGCTGCAATTTCACCAACATTCACGCCGGCCCGAAGAGCTTCCTCTCCGCCAATCCGCATTTCTGCAAGTCGGCGCTGGCGCGCTTCACGCCTTCGGATTTTATTGCCATGGTCGATCGTCATCGGATTGCCTGGCGCGAGAAGACGCTTGGGCAGCTGTTTTGCGACGACAGCGCCAAGGACATCATCCGCATGCTCCTCGATGAGATGCAGGCTGCCGGAGCGGCGTTGCATCTGCGCACCGAGATCGCGGACGTGGAAAAGAGCGGCGAAGGCTTCCGCATCTCGACGTCGGAGGGGGCATATGAATGTCGCTCGCTGGTGATCGCGAGCGGCGGCAAGTCTATCCCGAAAATGGGTGCCACGGGCTTTGCCTATCGCATTGCTGAGCAGTTCGGCCTTCCCATGGTGGAGACGCGGCCTGGACTTGTGCCGCTGACCCTGGATCAGGCGACGCTCGAAAGCCTTTCCGACCTGTCGGGCATATCGGCGCCAGCCGAAATCCGTCACGGCAAGACAGCATTCCGCGAAGCCCTGCTGTTCACCCATCGCGGCCTCAGCGGCCCTGCGATCCTGCAAATCTCCTCCTACTGGCGCGAGGGCGAGGACATCACCGTCGACATCGAGCCCGATGTCGATCTGTTCGAACATCTGAAGGCGGCGAAAAGGGTGAATGGCCGGCAGTCCGCTCAGACGGCGCTGGCCGAGATACTCCCGAAGCGGCTGGCGCAATATCTGGCCGACCGAGAAGGCATCGTCGGTCATATGGCCGATCTTTCCGACAAGGTCCTGGCGCGTTTGGCCGAAGCGGTACAAAGCTGGAAAATCAAGCCGTCCGGCTCTGAGGGCTACAGGACTGCCGAAGTGACGCTCGGCGGCATCGATACGACGGGGCTCGACTCCCGTACCATGGCGGCGAAGAGTATTCCGGGCCTCTATTTCATCGGTGAATGTGTCGACGTGACCGGCTGGCTCGGCGGCTATAACTTCCAGTGGGCCTGGGCTTCGGGCTTCGTCGCCGGTGAATCTTTATAGGCGCGAAACTATCTGCTCGATTCAAGAGTTCTTAAGAAGGGTGCGCCATCCTGCCTCATGACGGAATGGAAAAGCACTTCCTAAATAGAGCTTTACCAACAGGTCGTTTTGTTGGATTGTTGTGTCAGAAATGAAGTGAGGTTCTGCAAAATGAACAGGAACGCACGACGCGCCCGCGCCATTGCAATCGCTCAAGCCAAGCCCGACAACAAGCTCGTTGCCGCACGCTACTTCGTCCTCTCTGCCAGTGCATTGGCCGCCGTGGCCGCTCTCCTCCTCGCACGTTGGTTCTGACACTCCCGATCTCGGATCTGTGAGCACCGGCCGCATTCGGGCCGCCGGCCATATCTGGGCCAAGTCGATTTGACCACCGCTAAAATCGATTTGATTGCGGCTATCCGTAATTTCCGCTTATCCGAAAATTAAGACATCCTCTGCAAAACTTGCTCGATGATTTTTTGGGCGCTTCCGCGTTGGCGTGAGGCGAACCGGCAATGACTGCCGACCGGGCCTCGCCGTCCGGGACTCCAATGTTCCAATAAAGCAGCTCGATGCACTCGGTCGGCGCCCCGCCAGGCGGCCGGCGGGAGGAGTGGTGTATGGAAGGCCGGAACCGCTATGTTGATTGACAAGATTCTTTCCCGTTTCAAGATCAAGACCAAGGTCCTGATCTTTGTATTGCCCTTCGTCGTGAGCATTTCTGCCGTCGGCCTGACCGGCCTCTACGCTTCGGGCATGCTGCAGGGACGTATGGAAATCTCCAACAGCGTCCTGCAGTCGCTCAGCGGGTTCAAGGATCTCTATGGCTCCATGGACGACTTCCTGCAGATGACCAGCCAGGAAGCGCGTGACAAGCTTTACGGGGACATCAAGACGCAACAGGGCACGCTGAGCGCCACGCTGAAGCAGATCGGCGACAATGGCGGTCGCGACAACCTTCTTGCCGCCATCGAGGGTACCTCGGGAATTTCCGACACCGTGGGCAAGCTCTGGACCCTGCACGAGCAGGAGCTCGCCCTTCGCAAGTCGATCGATGACGCGCAGAAGGTGATGATCACCAGCCGCTTCAACGTCAACTACGATGCGCAGCAACTCGAGGAAAACATCCGCAAGGATGAGGGCAACGCCACTGCAACGCTGCGCGCCGCCGACCGCCTGCTGAAGGGCGGTGATACCCTTGCGGCCGTCATGGCCGACTTCAACAAGGCCCAGCTGCCGGCTGACAAGCTGAAGGTCGTCACGGACGACATTCCCGCTATCGCAAAGGCGCAGCGCCTGATCGAGATTTCGGTCCCCGCGAACCAGAAGAGCATGACACAGTCGCTGTCGCAGACGATCAGCGACGTGAAGGCGCAGGCAACGGCGGCCGATGCCGGCACCGACGAGGCGATCGCCAATCTCGGGCGACTTGTCTCCCGCTTCCGTCAGATGTCGACCTATACCCAGCTGACGGCAACGCAGATGATGCGCGCAGCGACGACGACCTTCGTCGAGCTCGACAGCCGTATCGCGCAGACGAACTCTGTTCTCGAAGACACGCGCCGTCTGGAGAGCGCGATCTACTCGCTGCAACTCGTGCTCGGTGAGTTCGCTGCCAAGCCTGGCAAGGAAAATCGCGTCCGCCTGCATCAGGAGATCGCGACGCTCGGCACCAACCTAAACACGCTGCTCGCCAGCGCGAAGGGCATGAATTTCGCGGAAGACATCGTCGCGGCAATGTCGCCTGCCCTTGCCTCCATGGATAAGGATGCGCAGAGCCTGGTCGACACGATCAACCAGCGCGTCACCGACTACGCATCCGCTCGCCAGCAGCTTGATGCCGTCTGGGGGCAGCTCACGACGTTTGCCGAATTGCAGAAGAAGAGCGCCGGTGCCGAGCGCACTCAGGCAAATGGCATCTCCGTGCTGACGACCGGCCTCGGCATCCTGGTTTCGATCATCGGCGGCATTGCCCTTGTCCTGACGCTGCAGCGCCCGATCGGCCAGATCACCGCCGCGATGCGCCGTATTGCCGATGGTGCGCTCGACACCAACATCTCGGGCGACCAGCGGTATGACGAAATCGGCGACATGGCGCGCGCGCTTGGCATCTTCAAGGAGAATGCGATCTCCAAGATCCGCATTGAGGAGCAGAGCGAGGAAGAGCGCGTCGCGGCCGAGCATGAACGCCAGCGCAACGACGCCGAGAAGCGCGAAATGGACCGCCAGATCGAGTTTGCTGTCAATGCGCTTGCCTCCGGTCTCGAGCGCATGTCGCAGGGTGATATTTCGACCACGATCGACACGCCGTTCATCGGTCGCCTCGAGCAGCTCCGCCAGGACTTCAACGGTTCGATGATGCGCCTGCAGGCCACCATGAGCCAGATCCGCGACAACGTCGAGATGATCCAGGGCAACGGCAACCAGATGGCTCAGTCCGCTGAAGACCTCTCCAAGCGTACTGAGCAGCAGGCAGCTTCGCTGGAGGAAACCGCCGCGGCCGTTGACCAGATCACTGTCACGGTCCGTTCCTCGGCCGAGCGGGCCAAGGACGCCGATCAGATCGTGCGCCAGGCAAAACGCAGCGCCGACGACTCCGCAGTTGTCGTCAGCAACGCGATCGACGCAATGGGCCGGATCGAAGCGGCGTCCCGGCAGATCGAACAGATCATCGGCGTTATCGACGAGATCGCATTCCAGACCAATCTGCTGGCTCTGAACGCCGGCATCGAAGCAGCACGCGCCGGTGAAGCCGGCAAGGGCTTCGCCGTCGTCGCCATGGAAGTGCGTGAATTGGCGCAGCGCTCCGCTGCTGCGGCGCAGGAGATCAAGGGTCTCATTAACAAGTCGACCACCGAAGTCAGCTCCGGTTCGCAGTTCGTGCAGGAGACCGGCACGGTGCTCGCGAAGATCAGTGCCCAGATCGTCACGATCAGCCAGCATGTCGAAACGATCGCCCGAGCGAGCCACGATCAGTCGAGCGCACTTGGTGAAGTCAACGCGACCGTCAACCAGATGGACCAGATGACGCAGCAGAATGCGGCCATGGTCGAAGAGACGACGGCAGCAAGCCGCGAGCTTGCGGTCGAGGCGGATTCACTGCTGCGGCTCATCCAGCAGTTCAAGATCGGCGGCGACATGCAGGCGAGCGTCTACCGCGCGGCATAAGACGACGACCAAAACAAGCGCTTGGAGGGGCCTGGTATACCGGGGCTCTTCTGTTTTTCCGAATACCGGCCGCGTCTTTTTAAGTTTTCGACGATTATCAATTTTTTGAAGATTTTCTTTAAATATTCGCATTAGCCTCCGGGGCTCACGTCTCAGGGGATACCTATGCTACGCCTGTTCTCGGCTTCCATCGTACGTCAGATCGTCGCCATCACACTCGTTCTACTCGTCTTCAGCACCGCAGCGATCGTCTGCGCCACCTATTACAATCTGAGCGCTTACGTGATGACGAGCGCCGTGTCTGACGCCAAGGATGCAAGCAGGACGATGGCGGTCCTCTACGGCGCGAGCGATGCCGGAGTGAAGGTCGACGTCAGCAACAACGAGCTTGCCGGGGTAACCGAGGAAAAGCTGCCATCGCTCGGCGATCACGTTCTGGTCGATCGCACCGCACAGTCGATTGCTGGCGTTGCCACCGTCTTTGAACGCCAAGGCAGCGACTACGTCCGTGTTTCCACGAACGTCAAGAAAGAGAACGGCGACCGCGCTGTCGGCACGAAGCTCGCGGCGGATCATCCCGCGCAGGCGGTACTGGCCAAGGGGCAGGCCTACTACGGCCCGGCTGACCTTTTCGGACGGAAGTTCATGACAGGCTATTTTCCGGTGAAGAACACGGCCGGTTCAAACGTCGGCATCCTGTTCATCGGCATCCCGATGGAGGTCTATTACAGCAGCCTGCAGCAACTGCTGATGCTGGTGGCCGGTGTCGGTGTAGCGGTATTGCTGCTCGTCGGCGTGGCAGCCTACTTCGCCATCCGGGCGTCCATCAGGCCGCTCGAGGCGCTGACGGCGACCATTCATACGATTTCCGACGGCAATCTCGACAGGCCGATCCCTTGCGTTGAGAAGCAGAACGAATTCGGCGCGATCGGACGCGCGCTCGCGCTGTTCCGCGACAACGCCCGCGCCCGCCAGGACTTGGAGATGCAGGCGGCCGAACAGCGGCAGCTTAGCGATAGTGAACGTGCCCGCAACGACGCCGAGAAGCGCGCGCTTGACGGCCAGATCGACTTCGCCGTCAACCAGCTCGCCGCCGGTTTGGGGCGCTTGGCGCAGGGCGATGTTTCGCAGACGATCCAGACGCCATTCGTCGGTCGCCTTGAGCAGCTTCGCGTCGATTTCAATGCGTCGCTCGTGCGGCTGCAGGAAACCTTGGCGCGCATTCGCGACAACACCGCTTCGATCCAGAACAACTCCGGCGCGATGCTGGCGTCTGCCGATGAGCTTTCGAAGCGTACGGAAGCACAGGCTGCCAACCTGGAGGAGACGGCGGCCGCAGTTGAGCAAATCACCGTGACCGTCAAATCGTCGGCCGTACGTGCCCGCGAAGCGAATGATGCCGTGTCCGCGACCAAGAAAAACGCCGATAGTTCAGGCGCTGTCGTCACCGACGCGGTCGCGGCGATGAACCGTATCGAAGAGGCGTCGAAGCAGAT
Organism: Rhizobium sp. IBUN; assembly: GCF_000510625.1. Taxonomy (NCBI): domain Bacteria; kingdom Pseudomonadati; phylum Pseudomonadota; class Alphaproteobacteria; order Hyphomicrobiales; family Rhizobiaceae; genus Rhizobium; species Rhizobium sp. IBUN. The sequence continues at coordinate 134,349 of NZ_AZNV01000008.1, read as the reverse complement.
CGAGCAGATCATCGAAGTCATCGATGACATTGCGTTCCAGACGAACCTTCTGGCGTTGAATGCCGGTATCGAAGCCGCCCGGGCTGGCGAGGCGGGCAAGGGCTTTGCCGTGGTTGCGCAGGAGGTGCGCGAACTTGCACAGCGGTCCGCCGATGCGGCGCGCGAAATCAAGGGGCTGATCGAGAAGTCGACGCGCGAGGTTACCGCAGGCTCCGGCCTTGTGCAGAAGACCGGTGCCGTGCTCGCCGCGATCAGCCAGGAGATCATTGCGATCAGCAGCCATGTCGAAATGATTGCGACGGCAAGCCAGGATCAGTCCGCTGCCCTGCAGGAGGTCAACGGCGCGGTCAATGCGATGGACCAGATGACGCAGCAGAACGCCGCCATGGTCGAGGAAACGACCGAGGCGAGCCGCCAGCTCGCCAACGAGGCCGATGCGTTGATGACGTTGGTACAGCAGTTCCGGTTCGAAGCCGCCCAGAATTATGACCGCGTGAGGCATGCGGCGTGACCGACGTTCCCGGATCGGCAAGCGTCCGCTTTTCCGGAGCGGCGCTTCCCGCTCCATAGCCACGGAGACGTGAGGAAAGCCGCGACGCGGACCGCGCGGGAGCTGCCGAGGCTCTCGTAGAATTCGCTTTCGGCCTTTGCCGAGTACTTGTCACGACTGCCATTCAGCAGGTCTGCAATCTGGGCGACGGCGATGAGAGTGATCATGGCGATGTCCTTCGATATGGGCATCGCCTTAGTTATTCCTCGAAATTTGGTTTATAAACGGGAATTTCCTCACTATGTTTTTCATCGATGAAAAACCCACAATGGGATTCCTTTCAGCTATTCGTGCAGGTCGCTCGCTTCGGCGGGCTGACGGGCGCCAGTGCATCGAGCGGGCTCAGTCCCGCCACGATTGGCCGTCGCATGCTCGATCTCGAGCATGAGATCGGCAAGGCGCTTTTCATCCGCAGCCAGAAGGGTTACAGCCTCACCGCGGATGGCCAGGTCCTTTTGGATCATCTGCAGGACATGGAGGCCGCGGCGCGCAAGATTGACGCCTGGCGGCAGGCCGGGAGCGTTGGTGCGACGGTCAAGGTTGCCGCCGGCACTTGGGTCGCGTGGCTTCTGACGGAGAATTTCGCCGCGATCCGCAAACCCGGCGATGCCTTCGCTATCTCTTTGACGGTCGGCGAAGCGCGCGCCAACCTCAATTACAGGGAAAGCGATATCGGCATCCGCGCCTTCGAGCCCGAAGAAAGCAACCTTGCCGCCCGCCTGCTGGGCGAGGTGGCCTACGCTGTCTATACGAGACGCAATGTTGACGCGACCGAGGACAGGTGGGTGGCCGTCTCCGAAGAGGATGCGATCTCGAACTATCTCCGCTGGCCGCACCGCAATGCAGGCGGCTTGATCGTTGCAACGGTCAACCGGCCACGCTCGCTGCTGGAGCTGGTGAGAGGAGGGGCGGGCAAGGCGGTCTTGCCATGCTTCGTCGGCGACCTCGATCCCGAACTGCAGCGTCTTGGCGGCGAACTGCCGGAATTGCGCCACCGGCAGTGGATCGTCATGAACAACGAGGATCGGCACCGGCCGGAAATCCGGACCGTTGCCGATCGCATGACGAAATTGCTGAAGAGCTATATCGATCTGTTTGCGGGCAGGCGCGCCAGCCGAAGTTGAGGGCGCCCGCCGCGATCTCAGTTGCGCCCCGCGACGATGATGGGGATCAAAAGATCTCCCCAGTTACCGTCGCCGCCGTGGTGTCTCGCCGAGCGAACGATCTCGACGGAGACACCGGCATCGACCGCCTTCATGACCGACTGGTTCAGTCGGTGCAGATCGTTGGCGAGCGTGCGGATCGTCGTCTGCTGGTCTGTGGTCATGCAGGTGGACTGTTCTTCAGCGCGTTCCTTGACGCGTGCAAGAGTAGGCATGGCATTCTCCTCCTTGGTGCGATCATTCTGCTGCTGGTTTGAACTGTGCATGTTCGGTGGATTCCCTCATCGCCGTAGTCGACGAACGTCCGCCGGTGATGGCCATCGAAACGGCATCGAAGTAACCGGTGCCGACTTCGCGCTGATGCTTGGTCGCGGTGTAGCCGTTGATCTCCGCCGCGAACTCCGCCTCCTGCAATTCGGAATAGGCAGCCATCTGCCGGTCCTTGTAGCCGCGCGCGAGTTCGTACATGCCGAAGTTCAGCTGGTGGAAGCCGGCAAGCGTGATGAACTGGAACTTGTAGCCCATTGCGCCGAGTTCGCGCTGGAACTTGGCGATCGTCGCGTCATCCAGGTTTTTCTTCCAGTTGAACGACGGCGAGCAGTTGTAGGCGAGCAGCTTGCCGGGATGCACCTTGTGGACCCCCTCGGCAAAACGGCGTGCCTGCTCGAGATCCGGCTTCGACGTCTCGCACCAGATGAGATCGCAGTGCGGTGCATAGGCGACGGCACGGGCGATGCACGGCTCGAGCCCGTTGCGAACCTGATAGAAGCCTTCGACCGTGCGGCCGGCATCGTAGTCGACAAAGGGCTGGTCGCGTTCGTCGATATCTGAGGTCAGTAGCTTGGCGGCTTCCGCATCCGTGCGGGCAATGACGAGCGTCGGAACACCCATGACGTCGGCGGCGAGGCGAGCCGCATCGAGGTTGCGGATGTGTGCTGCGGTCGGGATCAGGACCTTGCCGCCGAGATGGCCGCACTTCTTCTCCGACGCCAGCTGGTCCTCGAAATGGACGCCGGCTGCACCGGCCTCGATATAGGCCTTCATGATCTCGAAGGCGTTCAGCGGGCCACCGAAGCCTGCTTCCGCGTCAGCAACAATCGGCGCAAACCAGGTCTCGACGGAGAGGCCGTTCTGCTCTGATGTTTCGATCTGATCGGCGCGCTGCAGGGTCCGGTTGATCCGCTTGGCCAGTTCCGGACCGGCGTTTGCCGGATAGAGGGATTGATCCGGATACATGGCCGAGGCGGTGTTGCTATCCGCGGCGACCTGCCAGCCGGACAGGTAGATTGCCTTCAATCCGGCGCGAACCATCTGCATCGCCTGATTGCCCGACAGGGCTCCGAGAGCATTGACGAAATCATCCTGATGCAGAAGCTGCCACAACCGCTTGGCGCCCATTTCCGCGAGGGAATAGCGCAGTTCGACGGAGCCGCGCAGCCGCTTGACGTCATCGATCGAGTAGGGACGCTCAACCCCATTGAATCGCCCAGCTGGAAGGTCCCGGTGCAGCTTGTCAAATTCTGTCATCTTATGCTCCTTGCAGATTGAGTGGTCAGTTTGGATGATTGACAGAATTTACAGATCCCGGAAAAAGACCAGAGTTTTCTATGGAGTAGCCATCAGAAACGAGTTAGGATGCAAAGCCTTGACAGGCTGGCTCTGTCAATTTGTAAAGTATTGTAAAGTTATCTGAGCGGACTTTTGTAAAGGATTGTCACATGGCGGAGCGCAAGATTTTTGCGGGGCCAAAGGTCCGGCGCATTCGCAACGGCCTCGGTTTGACTCAGTCAGCGATGGCCGAGGAGCTTGGCATCTCTCCATCCTATCTCAACCTTATCGAGCGCAACCAGCGGCCACTGACGGTGCAACTGCTCCTGAAGCTGTCGTCGGTCTACAAAGTCGATCTGGAGGAGCTGAGGGACGAGAGCGGCGGCAGCCTCAACCAGCTGCGCGAGATTTTTGCGGATCCGCTCCTGGCCGGCGAGCTTCCCGGCGACCAGGAACTCGTGGAGGTCGCGGAGGCCGCGCCCAACGCGGCAAGCGGCATCATCAAGCTGTACCGGGCCTATATCGAACAGGCGAGCCGCCTGTCGGACCTGACGTCGTTGACGGCCGGCGCGGGGCAGGTACCGCTCGCCGGTGCGCGGCTGCCGGCCGACGAGGTCCGCGATATCATGGAGCGGCGCTCCGCCTATTTCTCTCAACTGGAGGCTGCGGCGGAGACCTTCCTGGCCCGCTTTGCCGAGACGCGCGATCTGCCGGCCGCGTTCAGGGAGTGGCTGCGGGCGGAACGCGGGATCAGCGTGCGTGTCCTTCCCGTTCACGTCATGCCCGATCTGCGGCGCCGCTTCGACCGGCACTCGATGCGGCTCTTCGTTTCCGAGCGCCTGTCGCCGGCCGATCAGGCGCATGAGATCGCCATCGAGGTGGCAACGCTCGCCTTGCGTGATGCGATCCTGGCGGAACTCGATGGTCTGGCGCTGTCGACGCCGGAGGCGAAGCGGATAGCGCGCTTCGAACTCTGTCGTTACGGCGCCTTGGCGCTTGCCATGCCCTATGGGCCATTTCTCTCCGCGGCCCAAGGCAGCCGGTACGATCTAGATATCCTCCGTTCCCGCTTCGGAGTTTCCTATGCGCAGGCCGCAGCCCGGCTGGTCATGCTGCAGCGACCGGGCGCTTCGGCGATTCCCCTCTTTATGATTGAGATCGACGCCGCCGGTCACCGACTGCGGCGGGCTGGGGCGCAGGGTTTCCCGCATTCGCGTTTCGGCGGCGGCTGTCCCAAGCTGAACATTCATGCCGCCTTCCTGCAGCCGGGCCAGATCCTTGCCGAAACGGTCGAAATGCCGGATGGCGCCCGCTATCTCACGGTCTCCCGGACGCTTGAAGGGCCGAACGCCGCGTTCGGCGAGCGCATCAGGCGCACCGCATTGCAGATCGGCTGCGACGCTGCGGCCGGCGAAGCGTCGGTCTATGGCCAGGTCGCAACGTCTCAGCAGCCAGTTGCGATAGGACCTGCTTGCCGCCTTTGCGAACGGCGCGGATGCCTCTCACGCGCCGAGCCGCCGGTCACACGACCATTGGGCCTCGACGAGATGGTTGCGGGCCTCAGCAGCTTTGATTTTCAATGATTGTGAAATGATTGAGAGTGCAGGTTTTTGCGCTTGTGGGCTCTCAAAAACATTTCTAGTCTGCTTGCAAAACCAGAGGGTCGGCGTCTACAGGCGCCACAAAGCAAGAAGAAGACAGGAGATATCATGAGGTCAACATTCGCAAGACTTGCAGCGAGCGCCGTTGTGCTTGCATTCGCCGCTGCGCCGTCCTTTGCGCAGGAGCGGGTGGTCAACGTCTACAACTGGTCGGACTATATCGACAGCTCCATCCTTGAAGACTTCACCAAGGAAACCGGCATCAAGGTCGTCTACGATACCTTCGATTCCAACGAGACGGTTGAAACCAAGCTGCTCGCCGGCGGTACCGGCTATGACGTTGTCGTCCCGAGCGGCGACTTCCTGCAGCGCCAGATCCAGGCCGGCGTCTTCCAGAAGCTCGACAAATCCAAGCTGCCCAACCTTTCGAATATGTGGGATATGATCCAGCAGCGCACCGCCATGTACGACCCCGGTAACGAATACGCGGTGGACTACATGTGGGGCACCAACGGGATTGGATACAACAAGAAAAAGCTCGACGAAATCCTCGGGCCGGACGCAAAGGCGCCGGGCCTCGAAGTCATCTTCGATCCGAAGGTTGCGGAAAAATTCAAGGACTGCGGCATCTATGTCCTCGATGCGCCGAAGGACGTCCTGCCGTCTGCATTGACCTACATCGGACTTGACCCCAATTCGAGCAAGCCGGCCGATCTGCAGAAGGCCGGCGAAATGCTGGAAAAGGTACGGCCCTTCGTTCGCAAGTTCCACTCCTCGGAATACATCAACGCCTTGGCGAACGGCGACATCTGCATCGCTTTCGGTTATTCCGGCGACATCTTCCAGGCTGCCAACCGTGCGACCGAAGCCAAGAACGACGTGGAGGTCGGTTACTCCATTCCGTCACAGGGCGCGCAGATGTGGTTCGACATGATGGCGATCCCGGCGGATGCCAAGCATGTTGCCGAGGCGCACGAATTCCTCAACTACATGATGAAGCCTGAAGTCATCGCCAAGGCCAGCAACTACGTATTCTACGCCAACGGCAACAAGGCGTCGCAGCAGTTCATCGACAAGGAAATCCTCGAAGACCCATCGGTCTATCCGAGCGAGGACGTGATGAAGAAGCTCTATAGCGTCACCCCATGGGATCCGAAAACGCAGCGCACGGCGACCCGGATCTGGACGAAAGTCGTCACCGGCCAGTAAAGAATATCAGGCCCGGACGGCAACGCCCGGGCCTTTCCTTATCATGCCGATTGCGGGGACGTCGGTTCTCAAAATGACTTTTCGGGGCACATAATGAAGTCACTTGGCAATATTCGCCGTTCCTTTGCGCCGTGGGCAGACCCGGCATCGAAGCCGTTCATATCGTTCAATAACGTCACGAAGCGGTTCGGTGACTTCACCGCCGTCGATGACCTGTCTCTGAATATTTATCATCGTGAGTTCTTTGCCCTGCTTGGGGCTTCCGGATGTGGGAAATCCACGCTGCTGCGCATGCTTGCAGGCTTCGAGCAGCCGACCTCGGGCGAAATCGTCCTCGACGGCACCGACATGGCTGGAACGCCACCGTACAAGCGACCGGTCAACATGATGTTCCAGTCCTATGCGCTGTTTCCGCATATGACGGTGGAGAAGAATATCGCCTTCGGCCTGCGCCAGGATGGCATGCCCAAAGAGGAGATCACCGAGCGCGTTCTGCAGATGCTGAAGATGGTGAAGCTCGAGAAGTTTGCCACGCGCAAGCCGAACCAGCTGTCCGGTGGCCAGCGCCAGCGTGTGGCCCTGGCGCGTTCCCTTGCCAAGCGACCGAAGGTGCTGTTGCTCGACGAACCGCTTGGCGCGCTCGACAAAAAGCTGCGCGAGGAAACACAGTTCGAGCTCATGGACCTGCAGCAAAACCTCGGTCTGACCTTTGTCGTGGTCACCCACGACCAGGAGGAGGCGATGACCATGGCGGACCGCATTGCGGTCATGAGCCACGGAAAGGTCATCCAGGTCGCGACACCGGCGGAGATCTACGAGGCGCCGAATTCCCGCTTCGTCGCCGACTTCATCGGCGACGTGAACATCTTTGATGGCAAGGTCGCGAGCACGAACGACAGCACCGTCGAGATCGCCGTCGACGAAAATTTCTCGATCAGTGTCGTCACTCCCGAAAAGCCGGCAATGGGCGCGCCAGTCGGCTTTGCCATCCGTCCGGAAAAGCTGAAGGTCTCGCGCAAGCCGCCAGCCAATCCAAGGGTAAATGCGGCGTCCGGGGAGCTGTGGGACATCGCCTATCTCGGCGACATGACGGTCTTCCACGTGAAGCTGAAGAGCGGCAAGGTGGTCAAGGCCTCGCTCCTCAATGCGCAGCGCGCTGTCGACGACCCGTTCACCTACGACCAGGAAGTCTGGATTACCTTCGCCGAGGATGCCGGCGTCCTCCTCAAGGATTGAACCATGGGCAAGCTCGGTTCCGCGTTCTACAATCGCCTGGTCATCATCATTCCCTATGTCTGGCTGCTGCTGTTCTTCATGGCGCCGTTCTTCATCGTCTTCCGCATATCGCTCTCGACGACGGCAATCGCCATGCCTCCCTACGAGCCGGTCTTTGGTCTGGCTGACGGCTGGGCCGAGTTCTGGGCGAAGATGCGCACCTTTTCCTTCGAGAATTACAGCTATCTGCTCGACGACCCGCTCTATTTGAACGCCTACATATCGAGCGTCGTGATCGCTGGCGTATCGACGTTCCTTACGCTGCTGATTGCTTATCCGATCGCCTACGGCATGGCCCAGGCTCCACGCAGCATCCGTCCGACGCTACTGATGCTCGTCATCCTGCCGTTCTGGACGAGCTTCCTGATCCGCGTCTACGCCTGGATCGCAATCCTCAAGCCGGAGGGATTGTTCAACCAGCTGCTATTGTCGGTGCACGCCATCGATACGCCGTTGATCATTCTGAACACGAATGTCGCGGTCTACATCGGCATTGTCTATTCCTATCTGCCGTTCATGGTCCTGCCCCTCTATTCCTCGCTGGAAAAGATGGACGGCACCTTGATCGAGGCCGCGCAGGATCTCGGCTGCACGCCGATTACCGCATTCTGGCGGGTAACCTTCCCGCTGTCGCTGCCAGGTGTTGTTGCCGGATGCATGCTGGTGTTCATCCCCGCGGTTGGCGAGTTCGTTATCCCCGACCTGCTTGGCGGATCGGAGACGCTGATGATCGGCAAGACGCTGTGGAACGAGTTTAACTCAAACCGCGATTGGCCGGTGTCCTCGGCGGTGGCGACGATCCTGCTCTTGATCCTGGTGATCCCGATCGTGTTCTTTCAGAACGCGCAGGCCAAGGCCGACGAGCAGGGGAGATAGACATGCTGAGATGGACCCGTTTCAACATCGCCTCCGTCGCGCTCGGCTTTGCGTTTCTCTATCTGCCGATCGTCCTGCTGGTGGTGTTTTCCTTCAACGAGTCGAAGCTGGTGACTGTCTGGGGCGGCTTCTCGACCAAATGGTACGTCTCGCTCCTGCACAATCAGGCTCTGCTCGATGCCGCCTGGGTGACGATCCGCGTCGGCCTCCTTTCGGCCACGGCGGCAACGGTCCTTGGAACGCTCGCCGCGATCGCCTTGGTGCGCTACACGCGCTTTCGCGGCCGCATGCTGTTTTCCGGCATGGTCTATGCACCGCTTGTCATGCCCGAGGTGATTACCGGCCTGTCGCTTCTACTGCTGTTCGTGGCGATCGGTTTCGACCGCGGCTTCTGGACGATCACGCTGGCGCACACCACGCTCACCATGTGCTTCGTCGCCGTCGTTGTGCAGTCGCGACTGTTGACGTTCGACAGGTCGATTGAGGAAGCGGCGCAGGATCTTGGCGCACCACCGGTGCGGACCTTCTTCGAAGTGACGCTGCCGATCATCGCGCCTGCCGTGCTTTCCGGCTGGATCCTCGCCTTCACGCTGTCGCTGGATGACCTCGTCATCGCGAGCTTCACCTCCGGCCCTGGGGCGACGACGCTGCCGATGAAGATCTACAGCCAGGTCCGTCTCGGGGTAACGCCTGAAATCAACGCGGTCTGCACCATTCTCATTGCAGTCGTGGCGATTGGCGTGATCTGCGCCTCCACCATCACGAAACGCCGTGAACTGCAGCGCGAGCGTGACGAACGTGCGGCTGCAAACGCGCCGTGATTATTTGGTCGATCCCTGCTGCGTGACGGGAGCCGGGGAGATCACCGGCTCCGGCCACGCGCCGCCAACGAAGAACGGCAGAGGCGGGAAACTCGTCGATGCTGTCGGGTCAGTTGCTTCGATCGTCCCCGACAGTGCCAATCCATTCGAGTGGTATGGGATGACGCCGGAAAGGATCAGCGTCTGCTGGGGACCTTCGATACGGCCGCCATGGATGGTCGCCACGCCATCGGCGAGATCGGCGGCGATGTCGAAATTGTCAAAGGCAAAGGCACGGTGGGATACCGCGTTCAGCGTGAAGAAGTCCGCGCGCGTGGCTTCTTCGCGTACCGCCTCCGCATCGAAGCCCGGAAGCGAGCCCGAGCGCGCGCGGAAAGCGATCCTGCCCGTCACGTCGCCGGCTTCGACCTTCCAGAGCGGCTTTGTCGTTTTGATCGACATGTCGAGAGAGCCGGTGGCAAGGGGGAGTGGCCCCTTCAGCTGAAGCCGCTCGATCAGCCCGGCGAAGTCGGCGCCGCGGATCGACAGTTGCAGTTTGCCGCCGCCGTCGAAATCACCGCGCATCGCCTCAAGATGAGCGGACAGGGAGCCGCCTTCAAACTCGCTGTCACCGATGTCGAACTTTGCCTCGTTGCTGGAAACGATGATGCCCGCTCCGACATCGGAGAGGATGAAAGGTTCGATGAGGGCCTGTTTCGCGGAAAGCCGGAGATCAAGATCGAGTTTCTGCAGCGCACCGCCATCAGGCCGTCCGCCAGCCTCGCCGGCGGCCAGACGAAGCACGAATGCATCGAAGAGCGACCTGAAATTCATCTGGTCGAAGGCCAGCGTGCCGCCGAGTTTGGCGCGTTTGCCTGGCGGAAAGGCCACGTCCATCACGCCCTTCGCATTCGACCCATTCATGCTCATATTGACATTGTCGAAGCGGAATCCGTTCGCAACCGAAGCGACATCGGTCTCGATCGAGAAGGTCTTGAGGGTCGCGATACCCGGCAGCGAGCGGTCGGCCCATGTCAACAGTGCCGGCAGATCGGGGATGTTCAGCGCCATGTTGCCGGAGAGGTCAAAGAGATGCGAGATGTTCGCGAGTCCCTGGAACCGTGCCGTGAGCAGGCTCGAAGTCAGCGATCCGCTCATTTCGGCCTTGTTGCCGCCGAAAATGAGAAGCGGGCTGGGGGACGAGAAATCGAGCTTGAGATCCTGCCCACTCATCCGTGCGATCAACACGGCGGTAATCGGACTCGACAGTTTGCGCCAGCTGACGTCGGCGGTCACACCCTCGAAGCGATAAGTCCTACCGCTTGCGACATCGGCGACGTTGATGGTGCCATCCTCAACTGTGATGGCACCGACGGCGGCATCCAGTTTCCGATCTAGAACCTCTCTTCCACCTTCCTCACGCGCGCCTGAGATCGCTCGCGCCAGAAGCCCCTCATTGGTCCAGTCGATCACGCCGCTGCTTTCACGGGTGAGTTGCAGGTTTGGGCGGAAAAGGTGGAACTCGTGGAAGCTCGCGCGCCCTCGGATCGCATCGATCAGGCTGAACTCGGCGGAGAGGCTTTCGATCGTTCCGAGCAGCCTATTGCTGTCGCCTTTCTGGTGAACCGAGATCTTGCTGAGGGTGATGCGAGGCGTCGGCCAGAATTCGATGACCGGCTTGCCCGCGACCTCGGCACGATAGCCGGCCCATTTGGACAGGGCATCCTCGATGCCGGAGCGAACGAGGCCGGTTGAAATCAGGTAGGGGGCGGCGACACGAAGCGCCACGAAGATCGACAGGACGACAAGCAGGGTGACTGTGGCAAGCCGGGCGAAGCCAGGCAGCCAGCGTGACACGGGTCTGAATTTCTTCCGCCATCGCGGTTGTCTTGACGTACCCATGAATTCCGCCGGTATTTTCGGCCGTCGCCGCCGTTAATGCTCTGAAATGCCCGATATATCAAATGCAAGCTGCATGCAAACGCGAGCCTCTGACTTTGCTCGTCACTCCCTTTATAAGCTGATATTGCATGGTATACAGGCGAACAAATAGGAGAAGTCTCGAATGCGCGACGATAAGCCACTCTGGATGCCTTGGCGTACATCGGTCGAAGCGAGCCCGATGTACGCCTTCATGCAGCAGTGCAACCGTGACTTCGATCTCTCCCTGACAAGCTACCATGATTTGCACGCTTTTTCTGTCGCCGACAGGGAACGGTTCTGGACATCGGTCTGGGAGTTCTGCGGCGTCAAGGGCGAGCGCGGAGCACGCGCGCTCCTCGATGGCGATGTCATGCTCGATGCGCGCTTCTTCCCGGATGCGACGTTGAATTTTGCCGAGAACCTGCTTTCCGGAGAAGGCGCTGACGATGCACTGATCTTTCGGGGGGAGGACAAGGTTGCCGATCGTTGGAGCTGGGACCGGCTGCGTGGCCTGGTTTCCAGGTTGCAGCAGGCATTCAAGGCAATGGGGATCGGTCCCGGAGATCGGATTGCGGCGATGATGCCGAACATGCCCGAGACGGTGGCCTGCATGCTGGCGGCCGCGTCGATCGGCGCGATCTGGTCGTCCTGTTCGCCCGACTTCGGGGAGCAGGGTGTTCTTGACCGGTTTGGCCAGATCGGGCCGAAGCTTTTCATCGCCTGCGACGCCTATTGGTATGGCGGCAAGCTGCAGGACGTGAAGGCCAAGGTGGCGACCGTGACGAAGCAACTCGGCGCGCCATGCCTCGTCGTCCACTATGCAGGGGATGCCGCCGCGGTCGCAGACGAAACACCCGGCGCCAAGACGCTGGACGACTTCATCGCGCCCTTCGAGCCACGTTCTGTCGAGTTTACGCGCCTGCCCTTCGCGCACCCGCTCTATATCCTCTTCTCATCGGGAACGACCGGCGTTCCGAAGTGCATCGTCCACTCGGTCGGCGGCACATTGTTGCAGCACCTCAAGGAACACCGGCTGCATTGCGGAATTCAACCCGGCGAGAGGCTTTTCTATTTCACCACATGCGGCTGGATGATGTGGAACTGGCTGGTGAGCGGCTTGGCGGCAGGTGCCACGCTTTGCCTTTTCGACGGCTCGCCTTTCGCGCCTGACGGCAATGTGCTCTTCGACTTTGCGGCAGCCGAGAAGTTTGCTGTTTTCGGGACCTCGGCGAAATATATCGACGCGGTGCGCAAGAGCGGGCTGACGCCGCGCACCACTCACGACCTCTCCAGTCTTCGGCTGATGACATCGACCGGATCGCCGCTCTCGCCGGAGGGCTTCTCCTTTGTTTACGAAGGCATCAAGGAAGACGTGCAACTCGCATCTATTTCCGGTGGCACGGATATTGTCTCCTGCTTCGTCCTCGGCAACCCCTTGCAGCCAGTCTGGCGTGGCGAAATCCAGGGGCCGGGCCTCGGCCTGGCGATGGATGTGTGGGACGACGAGGGCCGGCCGGTTCGCCAGGAAAAGGGTGAACTCGTCTGTACAAAGGCCTTTCCGTCGATGCCCGTGATGTTCTGGAACGATCCTGATGGGGCGAAGTACAGGGCAGCCTACTTCGAGCGTTTCGACAATGTATGGTGCCACGGCGACTTCGCGGAGTGGACCGCGCACGAGGGCATCATCATTCACGGGCGCTCTGACGCCACCCTCAATCCCGGCGGCGTCCGCATCGGAACCGCGGAGATCTACAATCAGGTCGAACAGATGGGCGAAGTCGCGGAGGCTCTCTGCATCGGCCAGGAATGGGATGACGATGTCCGCGTGGTTCTGTTCGTGCGCCTCGCGCCCGGCGTATTCCTGACCGATGACCTGACGAAGGCGATCAAGAGCCGCATTCGCACAGGCGCCTCGCCACGGCATGTGCCGGCAAAGATCATTGCCGTCAGCGATATTCCTCGCACCAAATCGGGGAAAATCGTTGAACTTGCGGTGCGCGAGGTCGTCCACGGTCGGCCGGTCAAGAACAAGGAGGCGCTTGCCAATCCGGAGGCGTTGGATCTCTTCGCGGGGCTTGCCGAACTGCGCGCGTGAGCAACGGGTGCAACCGGCCACTACAAGCTTTCACCGTTAACAGATTGAAGGCGGCGGCAACTTTTCGTTAAGAAACGTTGGTCATGAATGAATTTAACTTGGGGCTGCAGATGAACGAGGCAGCCGGAGCCTTGGGCTCCTGAAACATGATGTTGCTTAACTAAGCCCTTGTTGAACAGCACACCCCAACTCTCAGGCAGCCCCTCCGGCTGCCTTTTTTGGTTCAGCCTGCAAGGACCCGCTGTGACGGGAAGGCGATCTCTACCAGCGTGCCTTCGTTGGGTGCGGAACTGATCGCGAAAATGGCCCGGTTGGCATCGACCATCGCCTTGGTCAGCGGCAGGCCGAGTCCCGTACCTTCGCCACGCGGCCGAGACTGTGCGGACACCTGACGGAACGGCTTCATGGCTTGGTCCAGTTCGCTCCGTGTCATGCCGACGCCGGTATCGCGCACCCGCAAGACGACGCTGCCGTTTGCCTCATAGGAGGTGGAGACGACAATCTGTCCGCCCGCCGGCGTGAACCGTATCGAGTTCGACAGGATGTTGAGTGCAATCTGCTTGACCGAACGGAGGTCGGCGACGACGTCAGGCACGGCCTGGGATAGGGCTGTGCGGATGATGACTCGCTGGCTGTTGGCCTGCGGCTGGAGGAGGGAGACCGCCTCCGAAACCGCCTCGTTCAGGTCGATGGCGCCGAAATCGAGGTCCATTTCGCCGGCCTCGATCTTCGAGATATCCAGCAGGTCGTTGACGATATCGAGGACATGGCGTCCGGAACGACCGATGTCGTTGGCATACTCGACATAGCGCGGATGCCCGATCGGGCCGAAGCGCTCGCTAGCCATCATGTCGGAAAAGCCGATGATCGCATTGAGGGGCGTACGGATCTCATGGCTGACGCGCGCGAGGAAGTCGGTCTTGTGTTCGCTCGCCGTCTCCGCTGCGCTCTTGGCGCTGCGCAGTTCATCCTCGGTACGCTTCCACTGGGTGATATCGCGGATGACCGCGCAATAGCCGCTCGAGGAGGTGAGGCGTCCCATCGTCATGAACAGCGGCACGAAGCCGCCGCCGGCTTCGCGTCCGATGACTTCACGGCCATCGTTAAGCACGCTTGCGACGCCGTGGCCCGAGAGGCCGCCGAGGTAATCGAGCACAGCTCTTTGGCTCTCATGCGCAAACAGCATGACGAAGGGCTTTCCGCGGGTCTCGTCCTCATCGTAGTTGAACAGCGCGCTTGCCGAGCGGTTCATCGAGCGGATGTCGCCTTCAGCGCCGATCACCACGACGCCGTCGGTCGCCGTTTCCAGGATCGAGCGCAGTTCTTCGACTTCCACCTGCAGCTTGGCGACCTTCTCCAGCATCCTTTCGAACGAACGAGGCTCTGCGGGCGGCGCAGGGCGCGCGCGAACTGCCGCGTCGCTTGCCGCCGGCATCAACGCCAGCATCAAGGCGCTGCTTTCCTCCCAGCGAATGGACTGCAGCCGCGCCGTGACCGGAACGAGACTATCATCGACCGTTACCAGCATCATCGAACCGGAGCGGCCGGCACTTCCTTCGAGCTCCGAGCGCTGCAGCAGCGCATCGATGCCACCGACCTCGCCCAGGGCTTCCAGCGACTTGTAGCCGGTCAGTCGCATGAATTCCGGGTTGGCGTGGATCAACTGGTCGCCCGCATGCACGAGGACGGCGACAGGCAGCTGGTCGATGGCAGCCGCGGACAGGCCGGCGCCCATCTTTGCGCGCGGCGGAATGAAGCTCGCCAGCATATCCATCTGGCTGACGGTTTCTTCCAACCCCTCGGTCACACCGTCGTCGGGTGCGGAGGCCGAAGTGACCGTCTCGGGTTCGTTGACAGAAGGCTGTGCCTCGTCACCCTCTTTCTGTTCAGGCGAGGCGTCTACCGAATCGTCCTCGAATGCGGAGGATCGATCATCATGCATACTGGCCTTCGGCGTTTCCGCTGCCGCGATGTCGCGCTTCCCGGTTTCGCTTACCCGAGGCTCGTCGTCGCTGTGCGGCTCGCGAACGCCGAAGGCTTCGAGACGCTTGGCGATCTCGCGGAAATTTGCCTGCTCGGCGGAGGTGAGCTGCGGCCCGGCCCCGTGGAGCTGTACGATCTTGTCGGTCAGGCGGCGGCTCGGACTTTCGACGATCCGCAGGGCCGGCGGCTCTGCTGATGGTTGTGGTTTCGTCGGCTCGGGTGTCGCCTCAATGTCAGCTTCGGTGGTTGCGGCCTCTTCTGCAGCCGGCTCGAAAGCCGGGGCGGCCGTCTCCACCACCGTCGGCTCGCTGGTCGCCACTTCATCGGCGAGCGCCGACAACGCTGCGTCTTCAGAGGTTTCCGCCTGCTGCTCGAGCGCTGCCGCGTCGATGCCGTTCGGGCCAAGTGTCAGGCCTAGCGCCAAAGGATCTTCGGCGGCATCGGACAGGCGCACGACACCGAAGCCGCGAAAACCGTCGAATTCCCGGCTTCGGGTGTAGGTGGGCAGGGCCGCGAGGTCGACCGGGACCGCCAGACTCGTCCCTTCGATCGGCCAGTTGATTGTCTTGCCCGACCATGTGTCGCGCCGCGCCAGAGCTTCGCTGATCTTGCCATCGGGATCGAGATTGAAGAGTGCCGAAATATCGCTGAAGGGCGTGCCGACGACGTCAGCCGCATGTGGTCCGACCGCCTCGGCAAATTCGCTCGACACCTCGCTGAACCGTCCCGCCGCGTCGATTTTCCAAACAAATCGGGTCGCGCGGCTATTTGGATTGAACACAAAGGTACCCGCCTTGGCGGCCCGGGCTGGCTCCGACTGCTCTATCTCAGGGGCGACGGCGGCATCCTGATCGGCGGCGGCTCCGACATGTTCGGTTGCTGGTGCTTCCGCAGGACTGTATGCGACGGCAGCGGCCACAGCGGGTTCATCCGTCACGCGTTCCGGCGTTGTCTCGGTTGCGTTCGGTTCCTCGGCAGCCTCGTCCGTCGGAGCCGGCAGCGGTTCGGCTTCCTGGCCCATCGCTTCAGCGCCGATCGCCTCCTCGGCGATTGCGGCAGCTTCCGTGGTCATGGCTTCGGGTTCGCCCTCATGATTGTTCTCCTCGGGAAGCTCTTCCATGTCCTCGATGCCAGCAATGGCATCGATCGCGTCGACAAAGCTCGCGACCTGCGGTGCCTCCTTATGGTTAACGGCGGCTGTGGAAAAGTCCTCTGCGGGCGCCTGAGAGTCGATCGGGTCGAGATGCCCGATGACGGTTTCAACGGCGAATAGGAGATTGAGGGCCGGCTCGTCACTCAGTCGTCCGACGGCGGCCGGAAGGAGGCCCTTGCCGGTGGCAACGGGCCGTTTCACCAATCGGTCCGCGTGGCCGCCCGCAAGCGTCGTCATGGCCTTGGCGGTTTGCTCCGTGACGCCCAGCGCGGCAAAACCGGGCGACGCGGCGATGATTTCGCCGTCGGCGCCGATCACAGCCATATGCGTATCCGGATCGTCGAGTCCCTTGAGCATCCGTTCGGCGGATGCCTTGATCGACAGGGCGTTGGTCGCAACCGGCAGGGACAGAAGAACCGCGCGCTCCCCGGAGGAAAGGCGGATCAGTTCGACAGTTGCCTGAACGGCAACACGTTGGAAGCCCCGGGCAATGCGGATCATAAAGTTGCGGCTGTCGCCGACATTCACGAGCTGCCGGGCTGTGGCTTCCAGCTGGCGAAAGGTGATGTCAGCCGCATTTATGCCTTGGTCGAGCAGATCGTAGACCGCCGATTGCCCGAAGAGCTCGGCGCCGGCGCCGTTCGCCCAGAGCGCGCGGCCGAGATCCGCCGACAGCAGCACCATCGCTTCGCCACGCGAAAAGCGTTCCCGTACCCGGGCATGCACGGCGATGTCGATGAACGGGTACTGCACTGCGGGCATGATCGAACCTTCGGCTTCGGTCATCGTGAAAATTAATAGTCTATTAATAACGATAGCCCGGAACGGGGTCCAGAACGGCGTCCGGCTTTCGGCTGGAAAGGTTAACGCATTGTGCGTCGCACAAGCATGTTGCAATGCACAAAAATCTGCGCTATATAATGGACATCTAACCTACGAGGCCATCACGCATGCCGAGGCAAAAGGAGCGCAAACCAATGGCTAACATAAAGATGGACGACGTTTTTTCAATGTCGTCGTTTGATCCTTCCAAGTTCACTGAATCTTTCCGCGACTTCGCGGAAAAGGGCGCACAGCAGTCGCGTGAAGCCTATGCCAAGATGAAGAGCGCCGGCGAAGAAGCGAGCAAGACGCTCGAAGTCACGGTTCAGACTGCCCAGGCCGGCGCTGTTGAAATCGGCCACAAGGCGATCGACGCTCTGCGCACGAACGCGGAAAACTCGCTGACCCACATGGAAGCGCTGCTTGCAGTCAAGTCGGTCGCCGAGCTCGTCGAACTCCAGACGACTTTCCTGCGCAAGCAGGTCGAGCTGACGATCGAGCAGGCGAAGACCATGCAGGAAACCTCCAAGCAGGTTGCCGAAAAGCTTGCGAAGCCTTCCAAGGAAGCAGCTGAAAAGGTCATGGCCTCCTTCAAGGCGGCCTGATTCTTTAACAGGACACACGAAGAGGCTGGACCATCTGTCCGGCCTTTTTGTATATTGGGGCGAGATAGGGCTTGAATTAATTTCCAAGTCCTCGTATGTGACCCCCGTCGCGTCGGACGCGACTTGTGCGGTTGTAGCTCAGTTGGTTAGAGCGCAGGTTTGTGGCACCTGAGGTCGGAGGTTCGAGACCCCCCAACCGTACCATTCTTCCACAATGAAATCAGAGTACAACCGACCCTGCCCGCCCGGGAACCATGTTCCGGGAATGCTACTTGGAACTTGTCTCGAACATCTGGCGCGTTGAAGGTCTAGGCGTTCTGCAATTGGCGTGGCAATACCGCCGAAAGCTCGTCGGGTCAGCTTCCGCCGTCCGCGCCCTCCCAAAAAGAGGTGGCATTGCGAATGTTTTTCGAGATCCCCCGTTCCTCCCGCCACGTGCGTCCGGTGTCCTCGACTATCGGCTTGCGGTCCGGAGAGAATATATAGTTATCGTAGCCTGCGACGGCGCGCTCCAAGGCCGAATTCACACCTGAATAGAATTGCTTCTCCGGATCGAAGAGCGGGTCCATAAGAACGGCGCTCATCCTGGCGAAATTGCCCTCAATAACCGAGGGAGATGTCGTGAATTTCGGATAAGTTCTAGGAAGCGGAAGCTTGATGCCTAAGATGGTCGTGTAGCGCCTGCGCCTATGAAGATATCCCCGCCTCGCTATGTCCCAGTTTTGATTGGCAGTGTGGAATGATGCCTGCTTGACCTTCTCAGACTCGAAACAAGCCTCGATGCGAGAGTCGATGTCATCCAACGCCAGCCAGTCGTCTTCCAGGTGCATGACGAAGCCGCTCGTCGTCGACGACCAGAGTCTTTTCACCGCGGAACCAAACCCCGCGTCAAAGGGCGTGAAAATAACAGGTGATGGGAAGTAGCGCCTTACGACTTCGACGCAGGCCCCTAAGTCAGCCTCGTCTCCGAATATGGGATCAATATTTACGAAGACGTTTTGCACATCGTGGTGGGCAAATGCTCGATGGGAGAAGCTGTCCAGTGTCGCGCGCAGGAGTTCCGGTCGACGACCGGCAATGATCGTTACGTCGATTTTCACTTTTGCGTCACCTACAGATTGCCACCAATTGGCTGGCTTTCGCCCAAGCAACCGTGTATGCGAACCCGACATGGATTTGGAGTCCGTAGCGAAAAAAATCATAAGAGAAAGGGCAAACTCAAGAACGCGACTGGGCTTTTCGTGGCATCTGAAAGGAGAAAATTCAGCGCCAATGAGATCGCGTCCCTTGGTGTTTTTCCGTTCGAAGCGTCAACCGCCGATTACCCCGATCTGCTTCAGATCGAAGTCTTTGGCTCTGCGAGCGTATGTGATGTCCCGGACTATTAATGTATATGCGGCTTCCGTAGGTAGCCGGTTCGGTCAGGAGGCGGAGAACTTCGGCGACAACCTAATGGCGGATTTGCTGGAGGGAATGTTTGGCCTCAAAGCCAACTACGTCAAGCATGGCTCCGCGGAACTCCTCGGCGTTGGCAGCATTCTGGACTCCTATTACAGAAGAAAGAAGGGCGCGAGTGTTCCGCTTCTTTCAAGACGTCCCTGGAGAACGCTGCATGTCTGGGGCTCGGGTTTCATGAACGAGAATTCTGCGGCCGTGTGGCCGCAACGATTGAAATTTCATGCCGTCCGCGGGCCGCTCACGGCCGCGAGAGTGAAGCAACGTTTGCCGTTGGGCGACCCGGCTCTCCTTCTCCCCAGGCTCTGGCCTATGCGGGGCATTAAGCAATTCGCTGTTGGAATTATCCCTCATTTTGCAACCCTTCCGCTTTTCAGGGACAGGTACGCGAGCAGCCTTCCGAAAGGATGGCAGATTATCGATCTCCTGCAGAAGCCGAAGGAGATTTGCGAGCTGATTTCGGCGTGTGACGTGATCGTCTCCAGCAGCTTGCACGGGCTCATTGTCGCCGATGCGTACGTTGTACCGTCAAGGTGGGTAGCGCCGGAAAACTCTATTAAAGGCGATGGCTTCAAGTTCAGAGACTATGAGGCACAGCGAGGAGTTGCGTTTTCGCCTCCGGTCGAGTTCCATGAAATATTGAGCAATGGAATCAAGGGCGAAGACCTAACTGTCTCCACGCCAAGCAACCAGTTGCTTGACCAGCTAGTTTCGTCTTTTCCTTTCAAGTGACTTCCAAGATTCTGGGCCATCCTGATCGCTCTCCAAGAATGGTCGGTCTCAAAGGCTTATCACCGGCGAACCCCGAAAGCTTAGCCAGAGCACCGCTTCGCCTGCCGCGCGAGTGGGGACAAGGCGAATGCCCCGTTCCCCCCCAAGCGCATACCAATCAATACTTCGATGGAACGTAGAGTTCTGGCGGCAGCACCTTGCGCTCGTAGTCCGGATTGAAGACGCGGTTGGGCAGGGTGATCTCCTCGTGCGGCACCTCAGTGTAAGGGATCTGACGCAACAGGTGATCGATGCAGTTCAGCCGTGCCCGCTTCTTGTCGTTGCCTTCGACGATATGCCACGGGGCTTCCGGAATGTTGGTGCGCGCGAAGGTCTCTTCCTTCGCCTTGGTATAGCCTTCCCAGCGGACGCGCGATTGCAGGTCCATCGGCGAAAGCTTCCACTGCTTCAGCGGGTCGTGGATGCGCACGAGGAAGCGCATCTGCTGCTCTTCATCGGTGATCGAGAACCAGTATTTGACAAGCCGGATGCCTGAGCGAACGAGCATGCGTTCGAATTCCGGCACGTCGTTGAAGAACTCCTCGACCTGGTCCTCGCTCGCAAAGCCCATCACCCGCTCCACGCCCGAGCGATTGTACCAGGAGCGGTCGAAAAGAACGATTTCGCCCCCGGCAGGCAGATGCGGGACATAGCGCTGGAAGTACCACTGAGTCTTCTCGCGGTCGGAAGGCGCGGGCAGGGCGACGGCGCGGACAACGCGCGGATTGAGGCGTTGCGTGATGCGCTTGATCACGCCGCCCTTTCCGGCGGAGTCGCGACCCTCGAAGATCACGACGACCTTCTGCTTATTATAGACCACCCAATCCTGAAGCTTGATCAACTCCGCCTGAAGCGAAAGCAGCGCGCGAAAATAGTCGAGCCGCGGGATCGATGCCGGATGGGCGTTGCGATAGATTTTGCGGATCGCGTCTGACAGCGCCGGCTCCGAGAGTTCCAGCTCGTAGTCCTCATCGATGGTGTCGGCCAGTTCGGCTTCGAGCCAATCGGACTGGTTGATGTCGGATATGTTGTTCATAGGCGTTCACCCTCGATGCGTTCGTGGCGCGGTTTGAAACGTGGCGGCATGGCGACGATGTCTCTGAACAGTCGTCATCTTCCAGCAGATCCTTAGTCGGATTTATTCCCTTAGAATGAACCTCCTGTGACACTCGGCGTGGGCTTTGCTGCGTTCGAAGAGTGGTTGCTTTTTGCGTGCGCCCGCCGAGTGAATGAGGGCCGGGCAGTAACCTAGGGGCGGTGTCACATGAACCGCGGATGCGCTTTCATCGAGAACTCGTCTCCCGGCCTTTGTCGTCTCATTTGCCCAGTTTCGGCCGCAAATGATTCGCCCGAAACATGCGCCCATGCCTAAGAATAGGTGACAAATCGCCGCGTGCGAGAGGTTTTTTCAACAGGTGGCAACGTCCATGTGGCCGGCGAGGCGGTCAGGAAAATGTGCTTTGCTAACAAGGGGCAATCAGATTTTGCCCACTCGCCCGAGGCTCCGTTGCCGCGCTCTCGTTGATCACGGATTAACCGTACTGCATTGCAAATCGTGATCGGGGGTGTCATTTTCCGGTCGGGGGTTAATTCAGAGTGATTTCAGAAGGAGACGTAAATGTCCATTTCGCTCAGCAATCTGGATGCATCCAAGGCTACCGCCGTTTCGGCCGTGAATGTAGCCGCTGCTGTACGTGCCGCTCGAGAGGCCGTAGGCTATAGCCTCGACGACCTCGCAGTGACTTGTGGCCTGGTTGTTAATGAGATTGAGGAAATCGAGAGTGGTGAGGATGCTGATCCCGCCAAGCTCAAGCGGATCGCCTCTGCATTACAGGTGCCGCTCTCATCGTTTGCTCCGATGTGATAATGACCTCAGGGCCGGGCAGGCAGTCGCCCGCCTGGCCTTGCCTCTCCCAAAAAACGCCTGTAACACCGCCCTTCATCTTTTCTTAACCATCTCCTCCGAACCGCTGAACGCTCTTGCTCGCGAAGGGTTAATTTTACCGCCGCTGATTGTCCGGTGCGTTAGCAACTTCATCGCAAATGTCCGCCCTCGAACGAGCCGGGTGCCTGTGCACTTCGGCGGTTTTGTGTATAGAGGAGAGGGCAATGAGCCGGGCTCGACGCATTGGCGCCACGCGGATTGATTTGAACGAGCTCATCAAGCGTAGCGCGCTTGCCGTCCTTGCCATTCTTGCGGTCTTGCTCCCAGTCCTGAAAGTCAGCTTGGTCAGCGAGTCGGACGATATCGTTCTCGGGGATTTCCGGTTGCTGGGTCGGGCGGCCTATCTGCTGCTGGTGGCCTTTCTGTGCGGCCTTTCGCTTCATCGACATGGCCGGATTGATCATCGCGGTCGCGGCCGTCTCGCGCGCTGCCTATAGTCTCAGCGCGAGCCTTATACGCAATCCGATCGCGGTTGATGCACCTCCCCAGAGACTGGATCAGTTGGCGCAAGTCTCTTTGTCTTATGGCAGCGTTCCGCTGTTGCTCATCCTGTTCGGCG
Source organism: Rhizobium sp. IBUN (assembly GCF_000510625.1). Taxonomy (NCBI): domain Bacteria; kingdom Pseudomonadati; phylum Pseudomonadota; class Alphaproteobacteria; order Hyphomicrobiales; family Rhizobiaceae; genus Rhizobium; species Rhizobium sp. IBUN. Next base: position 112,016 of record NZ_AZNV01000008.1, on the reverse strand, counting down.
CCTTGTGGCAGTCGCGAAAATCCTGGCGCAGCTAAGCGATCGATTGGGGATGGAACCGCGCTCGCTCCTTGGACGTTCTAGTCGATAGGAGAAATGCGCATGTCGAAGACGCTTCTATATGGCGCGACCAAGGTGGATGAAGGCAACGAAGCCTATTCCGCCATTGCGAGCCTTGAGCAATTCCAGTGGCGGAACCGTGTCCTTGTCATCTTTGCAGACAAGGGAAACGTGCGGGCTGCTCGCCAGGAAAACCAGTTGCTTGCCGATCGCGATGCCTTGCAGGACCGCGATATGGTCATTCTCAAGATCGTCGGCGGCAGTGTCAGGGAGCTTTTCGGCGCTGGCGAAAAGCTGGACGCTGCGGCGATTGCCCGCGATTTGGGTGATCCGACTGCCGGAGAGTTCGCAGCCTTTCTCGTCGGCAAGGATGGAACGGTAAAGCTCAAGGTGAGCGAGCCGGTCACCAGCGCCGAACTGTTTGCGATCATCGACAGCATGCCGGTGCGCGCTGCCGAAGTTGCGGCAGAGAAGTAGCAGACGAGCGAAGAATCTGAGAAGCGCGACTGACCCTGCCGCGCTGACCCGATGTTACAGGAATATGTGGCGCTCGGCGGCCACGAGTTCCTGCAGGAAATCGGAAACGGTACGCACCCGCACGAGTTCGCGTGCGCTTTCATGAAACGTCGTCCAGTACGCTCGCCGGATCGAGATATCGGGCAGGATGCGCACGAGTTCGAGATTCTGCCGGGCAATATAGTCGTGCAGGATGCCGATCCCGGCGCCGGAAAGCACGGCTTCCGTCTGCCCCGTCGCCGAAGAAATCTCGAAGGCGGCGTTCCAGTTCCGCATCACCTCGCCGGTGAAGTTCAGCGATTGGGAAAAGATCAGGTCCTCAACATAGCCGATCCGCCGGTGCTGTTTCAGCGCCTCGACGTTGGCGGGCTGGCCATTAAGTTCGGCATAGCTTCGGGATGCATAAAGGCCGAGCGTGTAGTCGGTGAGCTTGGCCGACACGAGCCGGCCTTGTTCGGGCCGCTCCAGCGTGATGGCGATATCCGCCTCACGCTGTGAAAGCGAGAATGATCGCGGCACCGGCACAAGCTGGATCTTCAGTTCCGGATGACGCTCGATCAGTCGACCCATGCGGGGCGCGAGAAAGGAAACGCCGAAACCGTCGGGCGCTCCCACCCGCACCGTCCCGGCGATTGCCGTATCGGTACGGCCAAGATTTGCCTGCACGGACAGCATTTCGGTTTCCATCCGCTCCGCAGAGGCGAGGAAAACCTCGCCCTCGGCCGTCAGCTCGCAGCCATTTGTGCGGCGGACGAAGAGGCGGCTCTTCAGCGCCTCTTCCAACGAGGTGAGCCGTCGAGAGAGGGTGGCATGGTTGAGCCCCAGACGTTTCGAGGCGGCAAGGATCTGCCCGGTGCGGGCCACGGCCAGGAAAATGCGGACATCGTCCCAGTTCATGGCTTGCCACGCATCATGATCGGGTCGACGTCGATGAGCGTCAGGGACTTCACCATTCCCGCGGTTCTGTTCTTGTATTTGAGGAAATGCGGTGTCTGCAGGTGCGCTTCGTAGGCTGCCTGGTTCGCATAGACCTCGAGGATACGGATCTTTTGCGGACTGTCCTTGAGGGAAACGGCGTTCAGCGACAGAACGCCGGGCTCCAGTACGACAGAAGCCTCGATCTCCTCGGTCAACAGAAGGCGATAGATTTCAAGCTGGTCGGGATCGATTTCGACCTCGGCCATTCTGACAACCAGTTTCCTGCTCATCGAAGCACTATCTCCTCTTCAGTTTGCATCGACCGTGGTAGTCTAGCGGAGTCCTGCGTGGACCTTGAGAGAAGCATCAGCTCGATCAGCTGGGCTTCAATTTACGCACAACGGTTGCTTATCTCAGCGCATTGATTTGTGCAAATTGAAGTGTGATTGTTCGGCATCCAAAAACAGGAGGAGGCACATCCATGCGTGAGATCGGTCATTTCATCGGCGGTAAGCACGTCGCCGGCACCAGCGGCCGCACCAGCAACGTCTTCAACCCGGCAACCGGCGAAGTCCAGGCCACTGTGGCGCTGGCAAATGTCGAGGAACTGCGCGCCGCAGTCGAGAACGCCAAGGCCGCTCAGCCAAAGTGGGCGGCGACGAACCCGCAGCGCCGCGCCCGCGTCTTCTTCAAGTTCGTCGAATTGCTGAACAAGCACATGGATGAACTCGCTGTCCTCCTCTCGACCGAGCACGGCAAGACAGTCGAAGATTCCAAGGGCGACATCGTTCGTGGTCTTGAGGTCTGCGAATTCGTCTGCGGTATTCCGCATCTGCAGAAGGGCGAATTCACGGAAGGCGCCGGCCCGGCAATCGACATGTACTCCATGCGCCAGGCGGTCGGCATCGGTGCGGGCATCACCCCGTTCAACTTCCCGGCCATGATCCCGATGTGGATGTTTGCGCCGGCAATAGCCTGCGGCAACGCCTTCATCCTGAAGCCGTCCGAGCGCGACCCGTCCGTGCCGCTGCGTCTCGCCGAACTCATGATCGAAGCAGGCCTCCCGGCAGGCATCCTCAACGTCGTCAATGGCGACAAGGCTGCCGTCGACGCTATCCTGACGGATCCGGATATTGGCGCGGTCTCCTTCGTCGGCTCCACGCCGATTGCCCGCTACGTCTACGGAACGGCCGCCATGAACGGCAAGCGCGCCCAGTGCTTCGGCGGCGCGAAGAACCACATGATCATCATGCCTGATGCAGACATGGACCAGGCCGTCAACGCACTGATGGGCGCAGGTTACGGCTCTGCCGGCGAACGCTGTATGGCGATCTCGGTCGCCGTCCCGGTCGGCGAGGAAACCGCCAATCGCCTCGTCGAGAAGCTGACGCCGAAGATCGAATCGCTGCGTATCGGCCCCTACACGGACGAGAAGGCCGATATGGGTCCGCTCGTTACCAAGGAAGCCTACGCCCGCGTCAACGGACTGATCGATCGTGGCGTCGAGCAGGGTGCAAAGCTCGTCGTCGATGGCCGCGGCTTCAAGCTGCAGGGTTATGAAGACGGATATTTCGTCGGCGGTACGCTGTTCGATCATGTGACGCCGGACATGGATATCTACAAGACGGAGATCTTCGGGCCCGTTCTGTCCGTCGTCCGTGCCAAGAACTACGAGGAAGCGCTCGACCTGCCGATGAAGCACGAATACGGCAACGGTGTCGCGATCTACACCCGCGACGGCGATGCCGCCCGTGACTTCGCCTCGCGCATCAACATCGGCATGATCGGCATCAACGTCCCGATCCCGGTTCCTCTGGCCTATCATTCCTTCGGCGGCTGGAAGGCCTCGAGCTTCGGTGACCTCAACCAGCATGGTTCGGACTCGATCAAGTTCTGGACCAAGACGAAGACGATTACCGCCCGCTGGCCCTCGGGCATCAAGGACGGCGCCGAATTCGTCATGCCGACGATGAAGTAAGACGAACGAACGATGTTATTGAATTGGGGGCTTCGGCCCCCAATTTGCGTTGAACGTGGTTCTGGCCGTCACCGAAAGTCTCGCGTGACATGATCCCGGGTTCCGGACCAAATAACGTCGCGGCAATCCGTCTCACATAAGATGATTATGATTTTCATATTTTGGAATTGTTCAAAACTAGCAAAGCCACTATATAGACCACGTGTAACTGACGATTCTGGAGATCGGCATGCGTTTGACCAAGCAGACCAACTATGCGGTTCGCATGTTGATGTATTGTGCTGCCAATGAGGGGCAGCTGAGCCGGATTCCGGAGATTGCCAAGGCATACGGTGTTTCCGAACTCTTTCTGTTCAAGATCCTGCAGCCTCTGAACAAGGCAGGGTTGGTCGAGACGGTTCGCGGTCGCAACGGTGGCGTTCGGCTCGGCAAGCCTGCGAAAGACATCAGCCTCTTCGACGTGGTTCGCGTCACGGAAGACAGTTTTGCAATGGCAGAGTGTTTCGAGGATGACGGCATGGTCGAATGCCCGCTTGTCGACAGCTGCGGTTTGAACTCCGCCTTGCGCAAGGCCCTCAACGCTTTCTTCGACGTGCTGGCGCAATATTCGATTGACGACCTCGTCAAGGCGCGGCCGCAGATCAACTTCCTGCTGGGCCTGACCGGCGAGCACGAACGCCGCAAATCCCCCGTCGTGGCACCCGCTGCCTGATCGGCGATGACGAAATTTTGATCCGGCCGCGGCAGCGTCAAATGCCGCGGCCGTTCCGTTCTAAGGGAGTTTTTTGTCGGGAGTTTCGCGTGACGCGTGTGTGAAAAGGTCGCAGCTGGCGCGAAATTATACCAAATGCGACAAGAATCACGTTTATTCAGTCCGTTTATTTCTAAGTGCGGCCCATTTTTGGCGGAAAATTACTAAAGTTGCCCATCTGGAAGAATTTTCCACTTCGGTCGTTGATTTCAGCAAACAAATGTCGTTCCATCTGCCGTCATTCCGGGTTCCCCGGGATCTCAAATAAAAGAACAAACCTGGGAAACGATATCATGAAAAAGATGTCTGTCTTGCTGGCCGCGACGGTCCTGGCTTCGGCCATGGCATCCGCAGCCTGGTCTAAAACGCTCGTTTACTGCTCTGAAGGGTCGCCGGAAGGCTTCGATCCGGGCATTTATACCGCAGGCACCACCTTCGATGCCTCCTCGCGTACGGTTTACAGCCGTCTCGTCGAGTTCCAACATGGCAAGACCGAAATTGAGCCGGGCCTGGCCGAAAGCTGGACGGTTTCCGACGACGGTACGGTCTACACCTTCAAGCTGCGTCCGGGCGTCAAGTTCCAGACGACCGAATTCTTCACGCCGAGCCGCGATCTGAACGCTGACGACGTCGTCTTCTCGTTCGAGCGCCAGCTGAAGGCTGACGGCCCCTGGGCCAAGTACGTTGCCGGCGTTTCATACGAATATGCCGCGGGCATGGGCTTCCCGGAACTCATCAAGTCCGTCGAGAAGGTCGACGACCTGACCGTCAAGTTCACCCTGAACCATCCGGAAGCACCGTTCCTCGCCGACCTGGCAATGGACTTCGCGTCCGTCCTGTCGAAGGAATATGCTGACAAGCTGCAGGCTGACGGCAAGATGGAACAGATGAACCAGATGCCGCTCGGCACCGGTCCGTACACCTTCGTTGCCTACCAGCCGGATGCTGTCATCCGCTACAAGGCCAACGAAACCTACTTCAAGGGCAAGGAAAAGATCGACGATCTCGTGTTCGCGATCACCCCGGACGCTTCCGTCCGCGCTCAGAAGCTGAAGGCCGGCGAATGCCACATCATGCCGTATCCGAACGCGGCTGACATCAAGGACCTGCAGACGGACTCGAACCTGAAGGTTCTGGAACAGCCAGGCCTGAACGTTTCCTATCTCGCGTACAACACGCTCCAGGCTCCGTTCGACAAGGCCGAAGTGCGCAAGGCGCTGAACATGGCGATCAACAAGCAGGCGATTGTGCAGGCCGTCTTCCAGGGTGCTGGCCAGGTTGCCAAGAACCCGATCCCGCCGACCATGTGGTCGTATAACGACGACATCAAGGATGACGTATACAACCCGGACGAAGCAAAGAAGATGCTCGAAAAGGCTGGCGTCAAGGATCTCAGCATGAAGATCTGGGCTATGCCGGTTTCGCGTCCGTACATGCTGAACGCACGTCGCGCCGCTGAACTGATGCAGGCTGACCTTGCCAAGGTCGGCGTCAAGGTCGACATCGTCACCCACGAATGGGCTGAATACCTCAAGCTCTCCAAGGACAAGGCCCGTGACGGCGCTGCGATCCTCGGCTGGACCGGCGATAACGGCGACCCGGACAACTTCCTTGACACCCTGCTCGGCTGCGAAGCCGTCGGCGGCAACAACCGTGCACAGTGGTGCAACAAGGAATTCGACGATCTCGTGAAGAAGGCCAAGAAGACCGCTGACGTCGCAGAGCGCACCAAGCTCTACGAACAGGCGCAGGTCGTCTTCAAGAAGGAAGCTCCGTGGGCGACGATCGATCACTCCACGGAATTCGTACCGATGAGCGCCAAGGTTTCCGGCTACGTGCAGGATCCGGTTGGTGTTCACCGTTTCGACGGCGTTGATATCGCCGAGTAATCAAAATTATGCAAAGATGCCCGGCAATCCCGGGCTTGGCCGGCGGTCAGGTTTGATACCTGACCGCCGGAACACTATGGACACTTGCCAATGTTGCGATTTCTCATCGGACGCCTCGCGATCCTGATCCCAACCTTCATCGGCGTTTCACTCATCGCCTTCTCGTTCATCCGCCTGCTGCCCGGTGACCCGGTCATGCTGATGTCGGGCGAGCGCGTGATGGCGCCGGAACGCCATGCCCAGGTCATGCATGATCTCGGCCTCGATCGACCTGTCTATGTTCAATACCTGGACTACCTCGGTAACGTGGTGCAGGGTGATCTGGGCTCGTCGATCGTTACCAAGCGCCCGGTTCTGCAGGAGTTCGGCTCGCTCTTTCCGGCGACGCTTGAGCTTTCGCTTTGTGCGATCATTTTTGCCATCGTGCTTGGCATTCCCGCCGGCGTCTTCGCCGCGGTCAAGCGAGGAACCTGGTTCGACCAGAGCGTGATGGGCGTTGCCCTCGTCGGCTACTCGATGCCGATCTTCTGGTGGGGCCTGCTGCTCATCGTTCTCTTCTCGAACACGCTGCATTGGACACCCGTGTCCGGCCGCATTTCGCTGATGTATTTCTTCAAGCCGGTCACCGGCTTCATGCTGATCGACAGCCTGCTCTCCGGCCAGGCCGGTGCATTCAAGTCGGCGTTCGTCTCGCTCATTCTGCCGACGATCGTTCTCGGCACCATTCCGCTTGCGGTCATCGCGCGACAGACGCGCTCGGCCATGCTGGAAGTGCTCGGCGAAGATTATGTTCGCACCGCGCGCTCCAAGGGTCTCGCCCCCATCCGCGTCGTTGGCCTGCACGCGCTTCGCAACGCGATGATCCCGGTCGTGACGTCGATTGGTCTGCAGGTCGGCGTGTTGCTCGGCGGCGCGATCCTGACAGAAACGATCTTCTCCTGGCCTGGTATCGGCAAGTGGATGGTCGATGCGGTCTTCAAGCGCGACTACACCGTCGTTCAAGGTGGCCTGCTGCTCATCGCCGGCATCATCATGATCGTCAATCTGATCGTCGACCTCATGTACGGTCTGATCAACCCACGTATTCGTCACTAGGAGCGGCTTATGAGTGCGATAACCACCAAGTCGACCCAGCCGTCAGCGCTCTCTGAGTTCTGGTACTATTTCTCTCGCAACAAGGGTGCCGTCATCGGCTTCGGCATCTTCCTGCTCGTGCTTTTGACAGCGATCTTCGCGCCGTTGATTGCCCCGCATGATCCGAACGTTCCTTTCGACGGCATGCAGCGCGTCCCGCCGGTTTGGTCGGACAAGGGCAATCCGATGTTCCTGCTCGGAACGGATGCCGTCGGTCGCGATATGCTGTCGCGCCTCATCTATGGCACGCGCTTCTCGCTGTTCATCGGCCTCGTCGTCGCCTCGCTGTCGGCTGTCGCCGGCGTGCTGCTCGGCCTCGTTGCAGGCTATTTCCGCGGCCGCGTCGACACCTTCATCATGCGCGTCATGGATATCATCCTGGCATTCCCATCGCTGCTGCTGGCCCTCGTGCTGGTCGCCGTTCTGGGACCGGGCCTGCTCAATGCCATGATCGCCATCTCGATCGTCAACCAGCCGCATTTCGTACGACTGACGCGCGCCGCCGTCATCAGCGAACGCGAAAAGGAATATGTCGTAGCGTCGCGTGTCGCGGGCGCCGGCACCTTCCGTCTGATGTTCAAGACGATCCTGCCGAACTGCCTGGCTCCGCTGATCGTTCAGGCAACGCTCGCATTCTCCGCCGCGATCCTTGATGCCGCAGCCCTCGGCTTCCTCGGCATGGGCGCCCAGCCTCCGACATCGGAGTGGGGCACGATGCTTGCCGATGCGCGCGAATTCTTCCAGAGCTCGCCGTGGCTCGTCACTTTCCCGGGTCTTTGCATCCTGATCACCGTTCTTGCCATCAATCTGATGGGCGACGGCCTGCGCGATGCGCTCGACCCCAAGCTGAAGAGGTCCTGATATGGCACTTCTTGAAATCGAAAATCTCGCCGTTGAGTTTCAGACGTCCACGGGCCCGTTTCGCGCAGTTGATGGCGTGTCGCTCAAGGTGGATGCGGGTGAAGTCCTGGCAATCGTCGGAGAATCCGGATCCGGCAAGTCGGTCTCCATGCTCGCGGCGATGGGCCTTCTGCCCTGGACGGCAAAAGTAACGGCCGACAAGATGGTCTTCGACGGCCGCAACCTGCTTGGCATGTCGGCGAGCGAGCGGCGCAAGATCATTGGCAAGGATATGTCGATGATCTTCCAGGAGCCGATCGCCAGCCTCAATCCCTGTTTTACCGTCGGCTTCCAGATCGAAGAAGTTCTGCGAATCCATCTGGGGCTGGACAAGGCTGCACGGCGCAAGCGCGCCATCGAGCTGTTCGAGGCCGTTGGTATTCCCAATCCTGCCGAGCGCCTCGGCCATTTCCCGCACCAGATGTCGGGTGGTCAGTGCCAGCGCGTCATGATCGCCATCGCAATCGCCTGCAATCCGAAGCTCTTGATTGCCGATGAGCCGACCACTGCGCTCGACGTCACCATTCAGAAGCAGATCCTCGATCTCCTGATGCGGCTGCAGACGGAGCACCGCATGGGCCTGATCATGATCACGCACAACATGGGCGTTGTCGCCGAGACAGCCGATCGCGTGATCGTGCAGTATAAGGGCCGCAAGATGGAAGAGGCCGACGTCCTGTCGCTCTTCGAGTCGCCCAAGAGCGATTACACGAGAGCGCTGCTTGCCGCCCTGCCGGAAAATGCCACCGGTGATCGACTGCCGACCATCGGCGAAATTTTCAAGGGAGCGGCCCAATGACGCCAGTCCTCGAAGCAAAGAACATTGTCCGCAACTATTATCTGCCGGGCGGTCTCTTCAAGAAGGAGAGAACCGTACACGCCGTCAAGGGTGTGAGCTTCAAGGTAGAGCAGGGCAAGACGCTGGCGATCGTCGGCGAAAGCGGTTGCGGCAAGTCGACGCTTGCCCGCATCGTCACGATGATCGATCCGGCGAGCGGTGGCGATCTCTTCATCGACGGCAAGAAGGTCGATATCGCTGCAGGCGATCTGACACCGGAAATTCGCCGCAAGGTGCAGATTGTCTTCCAGAACCCCTACGGCTCGCTGAACCCGCGCAAGAAGATCGGCGACATTCTGATGGAGCCCCTGATCATCAACACCGATACGGCCGCCGCTGAGCGGCGCGAATTGGCGATGGCGATGCTCAAGAAGGTCGGCCTGCAGGAGATCCATTTCAATCGCTATCCGCACATGTTCTCCGGCGGCCAGCGCCAGCGTATCGCGATCGCCCGCGCTTTGATGCTGAAGCCGCGGCTTCTGGTTCTCGATGAGCCAGTGTCTGCACTCGACCTTTCGGTCCAGGCTCAGGTTCTCAATCTGCTCGCGGATTTGCAGGACGAGCTGAACCTCACATATGTCTTCATCAGCCACGATCTCTCGGTCGTCCGCTATATGGCCGACGACGTCATGGTGATGTATTTCGGTGAAGCTGTGGAGTATGGCGCGCGGGATCAGGTTTTCAACGATCCGCAGCACAGCTATACGCAGACCTTGTTTGCGGCCACGCCGCGCGCGGATGTTGACACCATCAAGGCTCGCCTTGCGCGCAAGAGTGCGACACTCGCTGCTTCATAAGGTCGTCGTTCTCCCGTCCCCGGGAGTGCCGGAACGCTGAGAGAGACAAGCAATGCCAGAGACCAACGGAACCCCTTACGCCATCATCGTCATGGGGGTCAGTGGTTGCGGCAAGTCCTCGATCGGCCTGAAGATTTCGGACGCCCTCGGCATGCAATTTGTCGAGGGCGACCAGCTGCATCCTGCATCGAATGTCGAGAAGATGTCGAAGGGCATTCCCTTGACGGATGACGACCGGATGCCTTGGCTCGACCTCATCGGTCAGACAATGAAAGCGTCGCTTGATCGTGGGCAGGGCGTCATCGTTTCCTGCTCGGCGTTGAAGCGCATCTATCGCGACCGGCTGCGCAAGGCGGTGAATGGAAAACTCTGTTTTGTCTATCTGTCAGGCTCGAAGGAGCTGCTCACGAAGCGGATGGGTGAGCGCAAGGGTCACTTCATGCCTGCATCCTTGCTGGAAAGCCAACTCGCGACACTCGAAGTGCCGACCGGCGAGCTCGGCGTCGTGACCGTCGATATCGACAATACAATCGAAGGGATCGCGGAAACGGCTCTCCGCGATCTCAAGTCTTTGGGCGTTGTTTAGCCGTCGGTCCGCAGCAGGACCTTCATCTCGAAGAAGAAATAGGGCCGCAGGCGAACGCCGATGACATTGCCGGCAAATGCGGCCACGGCCCAGAGATAGCCATGCAGGCTGCCCGACGAGATGCCGGAGAAATAGGCGCCGATGTTACAACCGTAGGCGATGCGTGCGCCGTATCCGAGCAGCAGGCCGCCGATCACAGCAGCTAGAACCGAACGCAGCGGAATATCCCAGCTCGGTGCAAATCGACCGGCGAGCGACGAGGCGAGCATTGCACCTGCAATGATGCCGAAATCCATGACGGAGGTGATATCCGCAAAGACGCTGTCGGCCAGCGCCTTGGCATTGGCGGGCGTCTGCCAATAAGCCCAGGCGGTCGGGTCAATGCCGATGATCTGTGCGCCCTTGGCGCCCCAAAGTGCAAAAGCCGAGGTGATGCCCCAGGGGCGACCGGCGATCGACAGGGTCACGAAGTTCAGCAAGGCAAGGGCAACAGCGCCGAGGACAAGCGGCCACGGTCCGCGCAGGAAACGCGAAAAGCCGCGGCGCGGGGAGGGCGCTTCCTTTTCGAGCGAGCCGTGCCAGCGCTTCTCGACGACAACAGTCAGTACTGCGATCGCTGCAAAGATGATCAGCGAGACCGCGATGCCGCCGATGGCGCCAAAGCTCTGTACCAGCGAGGTCGGTGGAAGTGACGGCAGGCTCACCCACCAGTCGAAATTCACGGTGCCGAGCACCGAGCCGACGATAAAGAAGAACAGGGTGATGAGCATCCGCGCATTTCCGCCGCCGGCGGTAAACAGCGTACCGGAAGCGCAGCCGCCGCCGAGCTGCATGCCGATCCCGAACATGAAGGCGCCGACGAGCACGCCGATGCCTGCGGGCGACACCGAACCCTTGACCTCATGGCCGACCAGCGTGCCGCTCGCCAGGAACGGAAAGAACAGCACGACGGCGATCGCCAGCAGGATCATCTGCACGCGCAGGCCGCGTCCGCGACCATCCATGATGAAGACGCGCCATGCGGAGGTGAAGCCGAAGGCGGCGTGATAGAGGGCAATGCCGAGGGCGCCGCCGACAAGGAACAGTGCGCCCTGAGCCGGGCCGTGATAGTAGCCGAGCAGTAGTGTGCCGAGGACAAGAACGACGAGCGCGCCGAGACCCGGCGTGCCGAGCGGGGGCTGCCGTGTCTCGAGGGCGGGGGAGGAGGCAATAGACATGTTGGATTTCCTGAGAGTTTCCCTCGTCTTATAGGGAACTCGGCGTAAACGTTGGAGGAATCAGGTCCTCCTTTCCGCCGGTCTGGCGGATTGTTGTCCTTCTATGAGCCTGTTTGGTATGCGTGCGTTGCTTATGGGTTGAAGCGCTGCGGCGAATAGGCCGAAATATCGATGAACGGTGCCTCGCCAGTGATCGCTTCCGCCAGGGCGCGGCCGGTGACAGGCCCGAGCGTCAACCCGTGATGAGCGTGGCCGAATGCGAACCACAGTCCGTCGTGCCGGGGCGCCTTACCGATGATAGGCATCATGTCGGGCGTGCACGGTCGGGCGCCCATCCACGGCTCCGGATCGAGCCGCTCGCCGAGCGGAAAGACTGTGCGTGCCACCTTCTCGGCGCGATCGAGCTGCACCGGTGTCTTCGGCGCATCGAGTGCCGCGAATTCCGCACCTGTTGTCAGCCGGATGCCCCGGCTCATAGGTGCGAGGAAATAACCGCGCTCGGCATCGAGCGTCCAGTTGTTGAGGGTCGCATCGCCTGCCGCGGCATAATGCATGTGATAGCCTCGCTTGACGCCGAGCGGGAAGGCATAGCCGAGCCGGCGTGTTGCAACAGCAGCCCAGGGGCCGAGCGCCAAAACCGCATCTTCCGCGTCCAGAGCCCCCTCGCTGGTGACCACCCGCCAGCTCGAGCCGGAGCGACCGAGCGAATTGGCGTCGCCAGTGACACACCTTCCGCCCAGACTCTCGAAGTAGGTGCGGTAGGCCATCGTCAAACCGTGCGGATCGAGTACGGACCAAGGATCGCGCCACCGCAGGCCGCCGACGAAATCTCCCTTGATATGAGGCTCCAGCCGCGCGACGGCTGCGGCGTCCAACTGCTCGTGCATGACGCCGAACTCGGCTCTAAGGCGCTCTGCCTCGGCAAATTCCGCGTCGCGCCGGCCAGCCGTGCGGAAAATCTCCATCCAGCCGTTCTTGCGAATCAGGTGCTGTGCATTGGACGCTTCGATCAGATCATTGTGCTCCGAGATCGAGTGCTCGATCAGCGGGGCATAGGCGCGGGAGATCATCTCATGGCGTTTCGCGCCGGAATTCCACCAGTAGCGCGCAAGGAAGGCGAGCTGTCCGGGCAGCGCCTTGAGGTGGTAGTGAGCGTCGATCCGGTTGTTGAAAGCGTAGCGGATCAGAAGCCCGAGTTGCTGCGGAAAACCGTACGGCACGACGCCTTCGCGTTGGATGAGCCCGGCATTCCCGAACGAGGTCTCCTTGCCTGGGGCCTTGCGGTCGATCAGCGTCACCTGCCGACCCCTGCGCTGTAGGTGAATGGCCGTCGATACGCCGACGATACCGGCGCCCAGTACAATTGCATTCTTTGTCATTGCCGTGCATTCCAACTATTCCAAGCAATGAAAATGCAACTACGGCAGGCTGCACGCAAACGAAAAATGTCGTTTTATTTCAAAAACATTGTCGTTCTGAGCGCCTCGTTTTCGGCTTTGATGCGGACGTAAAGTACGGCCGCGTTCAGCATGGAAAATATCGCCGCGTAGAGCGGCATCCCGAAGGCCAGCGGAAGGACGGCGATTTCGCCAGCCACGACGGCATAGTTCGGATGAGCCATGAATCGGTAGGGTCCGCTGCTGACGAGCGGAGCGCCCGGCAGAACGATGATGCGCGTCGTCCACCGACCCTTGAGCGTGCCGATGACCCAGAGCCTACCAGCTTGCAAAACCATGAAAACGGCAAACCACATTGCGTCGACCGGACGACCGATCGCCAGCAGCCACAATCCGGCGATCCAGCAGCCGTGCAGCGCCACCATGAAAGGATAGTGCTGCGGCGCGACCTCCTTCGCGCCGCTGTTTACAAGCACCCGCGTATTGTGGCGGGCAAGGGCGAGTTCCGCGAGGCGCTGTGCCGTCACGAAGGCGAGCAGTGCAAAGGAGGGCCACATATCATGCCGCTCGCTTCAAGGTCACGCAGCTTGCGGAGAAACCCGGTCCTAGGGCGACCATCGCGCTGCGTTCCGGCAATCCCTCCTTCAGGGCGCGCTCCAGCACGAAGAGGATCGTGGGGGAGGACATGTTTCCGTATTCCGCAAGCACCGCGCGCTCGTGATCCAGGGTTCCCGATTCAAGCGACAGCGCGCTCTCCAGGGCCATAAGCACCCTCGCGCCGCCGGGATGGCAGATGAAGCGACCTATATCCCGGCGAGATAGACCGTTTCGCGCCAATATCCCGTCGACGGCCGGGCCGAGTTCCGTCTCGGCAAAGGGCGGTAGCGATTGAGCGAGAACCACGCCGAAGCCGGTGTCGTCGATCTTCCAGCCCATGATACCGAGCGTATCGGGGAAAAGATGCTCCCCCGTCGACTCGACTTCGGCCTTACCCTCTCGCCCCGCCCGGAGAATGCAGGCGGCCGCGCCATCGCCGAAAAGTGCCGTGGCGATGATGTTTGCGCGCGTCAGCTCGTCCAGCCGGAAAGCCAGAGTGCAAAGTTCTATTGCCACGAAAAGCACCGTTGCGCCCGGCCGATCGCGGGCAAATCGCGAGGCGATGGCGAACCCGGAAACACCTGCTGCGCAGCCGAGTCCGAAAACGGGAACGCGTTCGATGTCCGAGCGGAATCCCATTTTCTCTGCGAGCTGTGCATCGAGGCTCGGTGTAGCAATGCCCGTGGACGAGATGGTGACGATGCAGTCGACGTCGCATCCCTTTAGACCGGCCTGCTTGAGTGCATGGGTGGCCGTCTCGAAAAACAGGCTGCGCGCGACTTCGCCATAAGCCTCCATTCTGTCTTGCCAACCGTGCGGCTCGATGAACCATTCCAGCGGACGGGCGGCATAACGTCTCTTGATGCCGGCATTCTCGAAGACGCTTGCCAAATGCGAAAAATCCTTGAAGCGGGACGAAAACAGGCGCGCAGAGGTTTCCGCCGCCTCCTTTTGCGTGATGACGTGCTCCGGCGTCGCGACGGCAAGACTCAACAGTTTTACGGTATCACTCACGGGATGCTCCTTTTGCCCGGCGCGTGAGCGGCTAACACGTCAGACCCGCATTTATTCGCCCGCACCGAGATCGCAGGGTCGGAAAAAAGAAGAACACGCAATCGAATAAAGTGCCAGTCAACGGTGTTCATTCGCGGCCAACGTCATTTTCGTAGGAGATATCCCATGACGATCGCGACTGTTCGTATTGCTTCCATCCTGGTCGGCGGCTGCATTGCCGCGTTTGCACTCTCCACGCCCGCATTTTCGATTGGCGGCGGCAGCAGCAGCGGCGGCAGCAGTAGCGGATCCAGCGGGTCCAGCGGCTCCGGAGGCAGGAGCAGCGAAAGCACCATGCCGACCTGCAAGAAGGGCCAGATGTACGACAAGAGGACGAAGAGGTGCGTCAAACAGAGCAGCGCCAACGTGACGGAAGAAAACCGCACGGACTACGCCTATTCGCTGGCAAAGGCCGGACGCTATGAAGAAGCGCTCGCCATACTCGATACGCTGAAGGATCCGAATACCGCCGAGGCTCTGAACTATCGCGGCTATGCCACCCGCAAGCTCGGCCGCACGGATGAAGGCATTTCCTACTACCTGAAGTCCGTTGAGCTTGATCCCAAATACGCGCAGGTTCGTGAATATCTCGGCGAAGCCTACGTCATCAAGGGTCGGCTCGATCTTGCCAAGGAGCAGCTGGAAACAATCAAAACGATCTGCGGCACCGATTGCGAGGCGTATCACGATCTGAACGAAGCGATCCTCAAGCCTTGACCATTGAAGAACAGCGGGAATGCGCAACTACGGTTGAATAGGAACCTTCCAATGCCGGTCGCGTACACCACATTTCCTGCCTATAGTCGCGCAGTACCAGAGCCGTCGGTGCAACCGGCGGCTTTGGAAGGAAAAATCGTGGCGGAGGCTCTCATCGCAAGCGAAGCCGATATCAAAAGTGGCCTGGCGGACAATCTGCTGCGGCTGTGGCGCTATGGCCTTGTGCTCTCGCATCGCCGCGACGTTGCCGACGATCTCGTGCAACAGACCTGTGTTCGCGCTCTGGAGCGCGTCGAGCAGTTCGAGACGGGAACGCGGCTGGACCGCTGGCTGTTCTCCATCCTTCATTCCATTTGGTTGAACGAGATCCGGTCGCAACGCGTGCGCCTCGGTCAGGGCTTCGTCGATGCAGACGAGGCCCTTGTTGTCGATGGCGCCCGCGATGCAGAAACCCATCTCATGGCAAACCAGGTTCTGCGGCTGGTCAATGCGCTGCCGGATGCGCAACGTGCAGCGGTCTTTCTCGCCTATGTGGAAGGTCTTTCCTACAAGGAGGTCGCAAGCGTATTGGATATCCCGATCGGCACCGTGATGAGCCGCCTTGCCGCCGCGCGCGCCAAGATAGCCGCCAGTGTCTCGGGAGAGGGGGTTACATGAACGACAAGAACCAAATCCTCTCCGATGAGGAGTTGACGGCCTATATCGACGGTGAGCTGTCGGATACGGAGGTCTCGCGCATCGAGGCGCTTCTCGACTCGAACGCGCGTGCGGCCGCTAGGCTGGAGTTGCTGTCGCGGAGCAGTCTCCCCTTCAAGCAAGCCTTCGAGCCGCTGCTTGCCGAAGCTCCGAAGGCAAGGCTCGACACCTTGCTCGGTACGCCGGCCGACGCGAAGCCGGCTCCCGAACGCTTCGGTCGCCGCGGTTTCCTTGGTTCGCTTGCAGCCTGCCTCGTCGCCGGAATTGTGGCTGACCGGGCCTTCATCAGCATCCGCAATCGCGTTGATGCTCCTGATGAAAGCAGCGAATGGCGCGCCGTCGTTGCCGAATACCTCGCCCTCTATACTGTCGATACCCTGGCCGGCCCGTCGCCGTCAGGCGAAGCGCAGGCAGCCCAGCTCGCCAGGCTCATCGACAAACTTGGCATCTCCCTGTCACCCGAAGCGGTGTCGCTGCCCGGCATCGAGTTCAAGCGCGCCCAATTGCTGCAATACGACGAAAAGCCGCTCGCACAGATTGCCTATCTGGACCCGGAGACGGGGCCGCTGGCACTCTGCATCGTTCGCTCGGACGTCGGAAAGCAGGATCCCGACGTCGAAGGCCGACGCGGAATGAACGTCGTCTACTGGTCGAACGAAACGCACGCCTTCATGCTGATCGGACGCATTCCGATCGACCGGATGCAGGAACTGGCGGAGGATGTCCGCAAAAGGGCATGAGGTCTGAGGCGGAGTGGCGGCGAGAGCGGCTATGAAAAAAAGGACTGCCCAATCCCGCGATTTTTTGAGATAGTTGCGTGGGGAGGATAACCTCTACGGCTCGCGTGGCCGGTTCGAATTGGTATCCCTTGAACGTCCTTGGACCCGCCCCATCCGCAGCGTGAGTCGGCTGTCGGCAAGCATTTAGCGAGCATTTTTCACTGTTCAGCACACGCTAGCCAGGAGCAATTCACATGGAAACGTGGAAACCTGATCCGAGCTTTTATCCGTCGCCGCGCATGGCCATGAAGGCGGCGCCCGAGACGTTTGCCTATGTCGTCGCCTTCGATCCAACGCGAGCGGTTCCCGATGAACTTGCCGTCGTCGATGTCGATCCGACATCGGCCAGTTACGGGCAGATCATAAACAAGCTCGCGATGCCTAATGTCGGTGACGAACTGCATCATTTCGGCTGGAATGCCTGTTCGTCCTGTCTGTGCCCGAACGCGCCGCACCCGCACGCTGAACGCCGCTATCTGGTCGTGCCGGGACTGAAATCTTCCCGAATCCATATCATCGACACCAAGCCGGACGGCAAAAATCCTCAGATCGTCAAGGTGATTGAGCCCGCGGACGTGGCCGAACGAGCCGGCTATTCCCGGCCGCACACCATCCATTGCGGCCCCGAGGGCATCTATGTGGCCGCGTTGGGCAATGCCGAAGGCAAGGCCCCAGGCGGGATTTTTCTGATTGATCACAGGACTTTCGAGGTCCGCGGACAGTGGGAGATAGATCGGGGAGAGCAACAGCTCGCCTATGACGTATGGTGGCACCTTGGCCACGACACGCTCGTTACCAGCGAGTGGGGCACGCCCGATACCTTCGAAAACGGGCTCGTCCCCGACATCCTGCTCGGCGCGAAATACGGACGCCGTCTGCATTTCTGGGATCTGCACGCGCGCAAGCACCTGCAGACGATCGATTTCGGCGACAAGTACCAGCTCGTATTCGAGCTCAGGCCCGCGCACGACCCGACGAAAGCCTATGGCTTTGTCAACTGCGTGCTCAGCCTAGAGGATCTCTCCTCCTCGATTTGGGTCTGGCACCGTGACGGTGAAAAATGGGGGGTGACAAAGGTGATCGACATTCCGGCGGAGCCCGCCGATGCCGACCAACTCCCGCCAATGCTCAAAGGTTTCAAGGCCGTGCCGCCGCTTGTCACCGACATCGATCTCTCGATGGATGACAGATTTCTCTACGTGTCCTGCTGGGGAACCGGCGATCTCCTTCAGTACGATGTATCAGATCCGTTCAAACCGAAGCTGACCGGCAAGGTCCGCATTGGCGGTATCGTTTCGCGTGCGTCGCACCCAGGGGCCAAGAATGGCGCGCTGAACGGGGGCCCGCAGATGGTCGAGATCAGCCGCGATGGTCGTCGCATCTACTTCACCAACTCGCTTTACGGGGCGATCGATGAGCAGTTCTATCCCGATGGCATAACGGGCTGGATGGTGAAGCTCGATGCGAAGCCGGAAGGTGGCATTGCCTTCGACGAGAAATTCTTCGTCGAATGGCCCAAGTCACACCGTCCGCATCAGGTCCGCCTGCAAGGTGGAGACTGCTCGTCGGATTCCTATTGTTATCCCTAGGGAAACGACATCAGGCAAACGAGGCGCCGATGAACGAGCTCTGGCCCTGGATGCTGCTGGCGGGACTGGGCGCCTTTCACGGTCTCAATCCCGCGATGGGGTGGCTGTTTGCCGTTGCGCTCGGCGTTCACCGGCAGAGTTTTACGGCGGTGGTTCAGGCCGTACCCGCCATTGCCCTCGGGCATGCTGTCTCCATCGCGTTGGTGGCCGGAGCTGTAGTCGCCGCCGGCCTTTTCGTGAACCAGGATGCTGTGCGCATGGCCACCGGCGTGACGCTCGTTGCCTGGGCGATCTGCCATCAAGTCTTCGGGCACAGTCGCCGCGTTCGCGTCGGCTTGCGGACGGGACTCGCCGGCCTTGTGCTCTGGTCGTTCCTGATGGCCACGGCCCATGGCGCCGGCCTCATGATCCTGCCCGCCCTGATGCCCCTCTGTCTGACCCAGCCGCCATTGCCGAATGTTGGCGGCGCCGGTTCCGCCGCCATGGCGATTGCCGCAGTCGGCGTCCACACGCTCGCAATGTTGGCGGTCACAAGCCTCATTGCGCTGACGGTTTATCGCTGGGTCGGGCTCGAAATATTGCGCAGTGCCTGGATCAACGTCGACTTGCTGTGGACGGGGGTTCTGTTCGCCACCGGTGTCGGGCTGCTGATCATCAGGTGAAGGCGAGTAGAGCTGGCACACGCGCACCAGTAAGGACCAAACGCGCAGCCGTCCAGCTTGTATCAAGCAGAGGCAGCAGCCAAGACCTCGACCCGGCAGCCGCCTGAGGACCGGATCACCGAAATTGGTGCACTCGAACGACTTAGCGCGTGGCCGCGAGCTGAACGGCGGACTTGGCGTCTTCCGTTTTCATCCGACCTTCAACGACCGCTCGGCAGGCCTTCCAGGCTCGTTGCCACTTGGCCGCACTCTGGTTCGGTTCATGGACGAGCCAGGTCAATGCCTCCTCCGGGGAGCCGACGACAATACGAATGCGGTTGTCTCCCAGCACGAGAGGTGTTTCCCATCGGTGTACCAGCATGGCCACACTCCAATCATGTGAGGGTCCGTTATCGGCGCCATCGAGTACTCGTTCCGCCTTCAGATAGATGGGTATTCGCAGCAGGCAATCAAAGGGAAGAAATGGATGGCAGGTCGCCAAGTGCCTCAAACAGGAACGGTGATCGGTGTTTCTTGGGCGACGATAAGGCGACCGATACAGATGCCGATCGCCCTTCCGAACCTCAATTCTTCTTTGGGGCGCCTTGGCTGGCCTTCGGCTGAGAACTTAAAATGGGCGGGCCGCCTTTGTCGGCGGCCGCCTTTTCCTTCTTGGGCTTCCAAGAAGACGGAGCGGCTGAAGCTCCTCCGTCTGGAACGTGAGGCTTGCGCGCCCCACCGACGGCGAAACCAAAGCGCGGGCGGCACGCTTCTTGGTCTAAACAACAACGTGATGGAGATCAGTGATCTCGGGATCTTCATGGCGAAGACACGACCATCCTCACAGTAAGGAGTTAGGCCATCCGGAACACTGCCTCTGCGTCAAGAGCCGCTGCGAGAAATGCGGACTGCGCGTCTCCCTGAGTGACTGTTTCCGTCATCGTACCAGCGTAGGCCTGCATTGCCGAGAAGAAGGCGCGGTCGTTCGTCACCAGGCCAATTCGCAAAAAAGCATATCAAGGTCTTCTTCTGGAGATGCAACAGGATGCAGCACGCGGTTGCGTTCACAACGACTAAGACTAGCCAGCTCGGTACCGACACAGGGTCTCCGATTCCACATTCGAGAATAGTGGATCACACAGTTAGCCAGCGTAAGACATGAGGGAGAAACATTCCTCACCCGTGCGATCCACTCCCTCAATCCCCGCCTTGACGCGTTGTTCCATGGGCCTGCTACATCGGGAAGGCGGAGAGTCCTACAGCTCCAGGAAATTTCTACCGGGGAGGCCGTCCCTGAATGGAGGCGCGTGTCCGCTCGAAGCTTGGTGGAGATATTGCCGAAGTCACCCGGCCAAAATGCCTTTCCAGTTCCCTGGATAGGTCGTCGGGGGAGGTCATCCCATGTTGGAAACGTTCGAAAAGTAGCTTGGCTGCGATGTTGTATCGCTCAGGATGAGCAACACTACTGGCAGCACTGTATCCAGCCGCATCCAAGATGCCTTGCAGCATAGTAAGGTCCCTGGAATGTAAGACATAGCCGAATTCGGAAGACACTTCGGTCCTCCTTCAATTTGGGGCGAGGGCTCTGAGCCCCTGATGCAGCAGCGCCCGTGACATTGGCTGCTGAAGAAGCGAGCATGCCTGAGCGTGGCTCCGGATGCAACGCAATTCGTGCAATTTTTGTTTTTATCAGACTTCGAGAATAAAACCAAAAATTGCGCTTGCGTTTCGTGCAGCGAGTGCCTATATGCCTTTCATCGGCATTGCTGATGAGCGCTGGAATATGTCTGCCGCTCGCAATTTGCCGCAATCGCTTTCTACTTTTGACCACGGATGTACTGGCACTGGTATGAGTAGCGATGTGAGGAAGGTCGGTGCGGTTTCGCCCCGGCCTTTTTTGTTGGCTGCTCCGCTGGTCGACGTCTTGAGGCTCACTGCGAAAGACGAACCCTGCGCGCAGGTCCTACGACAGGTCATGACCGACCTTGGCGGAGTAGGAAAGCTTGCTGAGCGCGTCGTCAAGGAACGGTGCAACTGCGGCGGCACCGATCGCCGGGGCAACAGCGATATCGAGAATTCGGCGCCGGCCAAGCGTGGTCGGGCTTTCATACGTAATGATCGCTGATGGCGGATAGAAGGAAAGGCAGAGACGGGTCGAAACGAACGGGCGCCGACCGGCTGCAGACCGGTGCATCAGCATTCGGATGCCATCCTGGAAGCCGCGAGTGTTCGCCTCATGGAGCAGCTCTAGATAGTTCGATCTGATCGCAAAGGTATGAGATGCAGATACCCCGTTGTCGAGCCGCGAGCAGCTTGTCAGCTCAGCCATTCTCCAGATGGAGCTCCAGCACTTCGATGTCGGCGGGACGGCCGTTGCGTCTTGCGGCGATCGAGACGTCTTCAAGATGCAAGCGCATCACGTCGCGTTCATGTTCGCAAAGCTTTTGGAGCTGCGCCTTGGACATCGGTTCCTTCGAGTTCATCTTCAGCTCGGCCATGAGCGTGTTGAGCTTCCGACCGACTGCTTGAGCCTTTTTATGGTCCGAACAATGAAAGCCGGCTGCCCGGCTAGCATCGCGTGAAAGAACTGGGAACACGCGCCCGCCGGTAAAAGATGTTGCCGCGGCGAATAAGGTTCTGGACGTCGTGGCGGACCGCCATGGGATAGTTGCCCTTGCCTGCCACTGCGACGCCCCCGCGCTCATTAGGCAGGCATCACCTGTGTGCTACAGTTCTGGGCATCAGGTCGCGCATGATGCCAAAACGATATCCGGCAGGACCGGAAAATCAAGGAATTAAGGTGATTTAGGGAAAATTGGCTGGGGAACCTGGATTCGAACCAAGATCGACGGAGTCAGAGTCCGCTGTTCTACCATTGAACTATTCCCCAGCAGGTGCGGCGCTCGAAGCGGCTCCGCTGGTGTGCGGCGCTTATAAACAAAAGCTGGCGGATTGCAAATACCTGTTTCGAAAAAAATGAACAGGGGTTTTACGCTGGCTTTTGAGCTCGAAGAGAGGACCTATTTCGCTAACGCCAAAAAGAATTTGGTGATTTCGCCATGCGCTGGTATCTTCGCGCCAACGCAAAATCGAATGAGCGCCTGCTGCATACCTTTTGGACTTGCGCGGCGCGATGGAAAAAGAACGTGGAAGACCCCGAACGCGGCCAAAGGCCGCAAGGTAACGGGGCGTCGGCGGCAGGGCGCAGGGATGGCAAGAAATCCAGGCGCCGCAAGGGCAAGCGTGGCGGGCAATCCCGCAATGCGAACCAGTCCGCTCAGCATGTCCTGTCCGGCGATGCCGGAGAGGCGGCGCGCCCAATTGAAGCCGACAATGTCGCGCGCAAGCGCAAGCGTCGCCGTCGCGGCGCAGGCGCTCCAGGCGAAGCGGTTCAACAGCATCAGGCAAGCAACGAAAACGCCCTAAGCGCGACGCACGCTGTTCGGGGTGACGGCGAATCGGTGCCGAGTCGCCGCAATCGCCGCAAGCATCGCGGCAAGCGCGGCCTCCAGGGACGCCCACTGGTCCATGAAAAGCCGACCGGACGTCCGGCCCAGCCGCAGCAGCCAGCGCCCGCCGGGCGGGCGGGGGCAGCCGAATTGCGAACCGGCCAGAACGATAATCGTGGGGCGCGCCCGTCCGAAGGAGGGCAGCGCAGCCACGAATATCCGTGGCCGGATGAGCTTTACGCCGCTCTCGATCTCGGCACCAACAATTGCCGTCTTCTGATCGCGCAACCGACGCGGCCGGGTCAGTTTCGCGTTGTCGACGCCTTCTCCCGGATCGTACGCTTGGGCGAGGGACTGGCGGCAAGCGGCCGCCTCTCCGACGATGCGATGGATCGCGCCGTCGATGCGCTCCGCGTCTGCGCCTCCAAGTTGAAGAGCCGCGAAATCCGCCGTATGCGGCTGATCGCGACCGAGGCCTGCCGGCAGGCGAGCAACGGGGCCGTGTTCCTCGAACGCGTCATTGCCGAGACCGGCCTCGAACTCGAGATTATCGATCGGGAGACCGAAGCGCGGCTTGCCGTCTCGGGCTGCTCGTCGCTCGTCGGACGCGAGACCCGCTCCGTTGTCCTCTTCGATATCGGCGGCGGCTCCTCCGAAATCGCGGTCATTCGTATCGGCGACAACCGCTTCAATCGCCTCGCAAACCACATCACCCACTGGACCTCGCTTCCCGTCGGCGTCGTCACGCTATCGGAGCGTCATGGCGGGCGCGATGTCACCCCGGATGTTTTCGAGGGCATGGTGGTGGAGGTGGCGGGCATGCTCGACAACTTCGATTGCCCTGCGATCGACATCGGTCACGCGGATGATTTCCATCTCATCGGCACCTCGGGAACGGTGACGACGCTTGCAGGCGTCCACCTCGACCTGCCGCGCTACGACCGCCGCAAGGTCGACGGCATCTGGCTTTCGGACGACGAGGTCTCGGCGATGCAGGCAAAGCTGCTGTCGTGGGATTTCGCAAGCCGGGCCGCCAATCCCTGTATCGGACCGGATCGCGCCGATCTGGTGCTCGCCGGCTGCGCGATTCTGGAGGCGATCCGCCGCCGCTGGCCGAGCCCGCGCATGCGGGTTGCCGATCGCGGCTTGAGGGAAGGCCTGCTCACGGACATGATGGCGGACGACGGCGTCTGGCGGCGCCACCGCAACCGCCGCGGCCAGCGCGGCAAATAGGGGACAAGCATGGCGAAGCCAACGATTGCGGGTAGCCGCACCGGCCGCAAACTCGGCCAGCGCGTCAAGAACAAGAAGATGAAGGCGTCGTCGCGGCAATGGCTGCAGCGCCACATCAACGATCCCTATGTGCAGCGCGCCCAGCTCGAGGGCTATCGCGCTCGTGCCGCCTTCAAGCTGCTCGAGATCGACGAGAAGCACGGCATCCTGAAGGGCGCCCGCCGCATCATCGATCTGGGTGCCGCACCGGGAAGCTGGTCGCAGATCGCTGCCAAGGTCACGGGCTCGACGGATGAGGATATCCGTGTGGCGGCGATCGACTTCCTGGAGATGGATCAGCTGCCGGGCGTGAAGATCCTGCAGCTGGACTTCCTCGATCCGTCAGCGCCGGCACAGTTGATCGAGGCCGTCGGCGGCACGCCTGATCTGGTGATCTCGGACATGGCAGCCCCCACGACCGGCCACCACCGTACCGACCATTTGCGCACCATGCATCTCTGCGAAGTGGCGGCACACTTTGCCATCGAAGTGCTGGGGGAGGGTGGCCACTTCCTGGCAAAGACCTTCCAGGGAGGCACCGAACGCGATCTTCTCAACATGCTGAAGCGGCATTTCAAGCAGGTTGTCCACGTCAAGCCGCCGTCGTCGCGGGCCGAATCTGTGGAGATGTTCCTGCTGGCGAAAGGCTTCAAGGGCCGCCAGATGGAGCCCGATGTCACCGAAGCTTGATCTTTGGGCTGGTCTCGGGTGATGATCCGATCTCCCAAGACTTGGAATGCCCGGGTACCATGCTCCTATACGTCACCCTCGGAACCAACGACATTGATGAAGCGCGGCGGTTTTACGATATCGTGCTGCCGCTGCTCGGCTATCGCCGCCAGCGCTACTCCGAAGAGGAAATCGGCTACGCCGCAGATGGCGACACCCGATGCCGGCTCTGGATCGTAACCCCGTTCAACCGCAGGCGGGCATCAACTGGCAACGGCTCGATGGTCGCGCTTCATGCCGAGCGCCGTGCGGACGTCGATGCGTTTCATGCCGCAGCCCTTGCCGCGGGCGGCGTTGACGAAGGCGCCCCCGGATTGCGGCCGTTCCATGCCAATTTCTATGCCGCCTATGTGCGCGATCCGGATGGCAACAAGCTGAGCGCCGTCTGCGAGACTCCGGAATAGGCCTTACTTCACGGCCTGTTGTTCCGCCTCGATCGTCGCCGGGGTGATGCGCTTCGCACGGTGGCCGGAAACAAGCGCGCCGGCGCTCCTGTCCATTCGGATGAACGGGATGGTCGCCACGACAGTCAGGATCGCGATCACGTAGAAGGCGACGTGGAAGTCGGCCACCTGCAGCGCCTCGCCGCGGAAATAGATCGATGTTTCAAGGATTGCTGCGGCAACCGCGACGCCAAGCGCCAGGCTGATCTGCTGCATCACCGAGCTCATCGACGTTGCCTGGCTCGCCTGTGCATCGTCGATGTCGGCAAAGGCCAGCGCATTGACGCCGGTAAAGAAGAACGAGCGCGAGAAGCCGCCGACCAAAAGAATGGCGATGATGACGAGATGTGGCGTCTGTGGCGTGAAGAAGCCGGTCGCGACCGTAACCACGGTCGTCACCCCTGCTGCCGAAAGCAGTGTGGTGCGGAAGCCGGCAGCCGCGAAAACGCGACGCGCCATGAACTTGGTCGTGATCGCCCCGATCGCGCCGGCAAAAGTGATGAGACCCGATTGGAACGGCGTCAGGCCGAAGCCGAGTTGCAGCATCAGCGGCGTCAGGAAGGGCATGGCGCCGATACAGATGCGAAACAGCGTGCCGCCGGTTGTCGATGCGCGGAACGTCGGATTGCGGAAGAGGTTCAGATTGAGGATCGGCGCTGGATGCCGTTTGGCATGGCGCACATAGAGAAAACCGCAGACGAGGCCGATTGCCGTCGCCATGATGCCGATAACGGGCGGCAAGGCCGGGAGGCTGACGACGGAAAGGCCGAAGACGACGCCGGCGGCCGAAAACGATGTCAGCAAAAAGCCGGTGAAATCCAGCTTCGGCGGCGCCGTCGCCTCAACCTCCGGCAGGAAGATCGTTGCCAGCCAGACGCCGACAATGCCGACCGGCACGTTGATCAGGAAGATCCAGTGCCAGGTGAAATAGGTGGTGATGAAGCCGCCTAACGGCGGTCCGGCCAACGGTCCGACGAGCGCCGGGATGGTCAGCAAGGCCATCGCCGAGACAAGCTCGCTTCGCTTCGTCGTTCGCAGAAGCACAAGGCGGCCAACCGGCGTCATCATCGCCCCGCCCATGCCCTGCAGGAAGCGCGCAATGACGAACTCGATCAGGCCGGACGAGATTGCGCAGAAGATCGACCCGACGACGAAGACGCAGATAGCCAGGCGGAAAATGCGCTTGGCGCCAAACCGGTCCGCCATCCAGCCGCTGATCGGAATGAAGACCGCAAGCGACACCATGTAGGAGGTCAGTGCCAGCTTCAGCGTGATCGGCCCGACGTGGAGATCGTTGGCGATGGCGGGCAGGGCGGTCGATATGACGGTGGAGTCCATCTGCTCCATGAAGAGAGCAACGGCGAGGATCAGCGGAACGATGCGGTTCATACGCGAAATGCCTTGAAGGTCTTGCGAAGGCGGTGGAGGCCCGTGCTCTGTAGTCCTCGCGACAGGCTCTGCCAACCCTTCATTCCGCTTCCGAAGCACGTTTGCATCACGTCTGCGTGAGACCGCTTGCTCAGCAAATTCAACGGCCAAGATTGACATATGCTTGTTTTGGTCGGGTGCAACAAACGCGGCGGCTGCTGGTCATTTGGGGGTATGCGGCAGTGATGCTGCACGCTATTGGGAGGCGGGATATGGCACTACCGGGGATGAAACGGCGCACTTTGCTTGCTGCGGGCATCAGCCTGCTGGCGACGCCGATGATTTTGAAAGAGACGGCCGCTATGGCCGTAAGTGGAGACAAGACCAAGATGGATGCGACGCCGCAGCCCCAGTTCAATCAGTTTAAACTCGGCTCCTACAAATTTACCGTCTTCAAGGACGGCGCCACGATTGCCGAAAAGCCCTATGAAACCTTCGGAACCAACCAGACGCCGGAAACGGTTCAGGAGCTGCTTGCGAGGAATTTCCTGCCGACCGACAAGTTCGTCAATACTTACGCACCGACGCTGATCGACACAGGATCGGATGTCATCCTTGTCGATACGGGTTTTGGCGAAGGCGGTCGCGCCCGCGGCAGCGGGCTGCTTCGCGATGGGCTCAAGGCTGCCGGCTATTCGCCCGACGACATCACGCTGGTCGCGCTGACCCATCTGCATGGCGATCATATTGGCGGCCTGATGGAAGGGGGCGCACCGGCCTTCAAGAACGCGCGTTACGTCATCGGCCAGATCGAATACGATTTCTGGACGGACAAAGCGCGTGAAGGCACAGCCGCCGAAGGCGGTCACAAGACAGTTCTCGCCAACGTCGTGCCGCTTGCCGAGAAAGCGACGTTCATCGGCGATGGCGGCACTGTTGCAAGCGGCATCACCGCAATGCTGGCGCCGGGCCACACGCAGGGCCACATGGTTTTCCACATCGAATCCGAGGGTAAGCGCCTCGTGGCAACGGGCGACACCGCCAATCACTATATTCTGTCGCTGCAGAAGCCGGATTGGGAGGTTCGTTTCGATATGGACAAGGCGCAGGCAGCAGCAACGCGCCGCAAGGTCTTCGGCATGATCGCGGCCGACAAGATTGCCTTCCTAGGCTACCACATGCCGTTCCCCGCCGTCGGCTTTGTCGAGGCACACGACGACGGATATCGCTTCGTTCCGAAGACCTATCAGTTCGACCTGTGAGACCGCTGCATGGCAGCCATACCAAGCCCGGCGAACACGTCGGGCTTTTTGCTATTCACTTCCTGTCATAGACGTGTTACCAGCCCTCGCCAACTTCCAAAGCAACCCTTGCACACTGCCGGTGCGGACGATTCGTTCCGGGAGGCGTTGCATTTTTCTTAATTGAAGGAAATTGGCCATGGCTCGCATCATAGAAACGCCAACCGGTTTGGATGCACTCACCTTCGATGACGTGCTCCTGCAGCCCGGTCATTCCGAGGTCCTGCCCGGTCAGACGAGCGTTGCAACGCGCATCGCCACTGACTTCGAGCTGAATATCCCGATCATCTCTTCGGCCATGGACACCGTCACGGAAAGCCGCCTTGCCATCGCCATGGCTCAGGCCGGTGGCCTTGGCGTGATCCACAAGAACCTGACGCCGGCCGAGCAGGCCGAACAGGTCCGCCAGGTCAAGAAGTTCGAAAGCGGCATGGTCGTCAACCCGGTTACGATCGGTCCCGACGCGACGCTCGCCGATGCGCTCGGGCTGATGAAGACTTACAGCATCTCGGGCATCCCGGTCGTTGAAAAGTCCGGCCGTCTCGTCGGTATTCTAACCAACCGCGATGTTCGCTTCGCCTCCGATCCGAAGCAGAAGATCTACGAGTTGATGACGCGCGAGAATCTCGTCACGGTCAAGGAAAGCGTCGACCAGCAGGAAGCCAAGCGTCTGCTTCATGCGCATCGCATTGAGAAGCTGCTGGTGGTCGACGGAGAAGGCCGCTGCGTCGGTCTCATTACCGTCAAGGACATTGAAAAGTCGCAGCTCAACCCGAACGCATCCAAGGATGCGCAGGGCCGCCTTCGCGCCGCTGCCGCTGTCGGCGTCGGTGACGATGGTTTCGAGCGCGCCGAACGCCTGATCGAGGCAGGCGTCGATCTTCTCGTCGTCGATACCGCGCATGGTCATTCGCAGGGCGTTCTCAATGCCGTCGGACGAGTAAAGAAGCTGTCCAACTCCGTCCGCGTCATGGCCGGCAACGTCGCGACATCTGACGGCACCAAGGCGCTGATCGATGCAGGTGCCGATGCCGTCAAGGTCGGTATTGGCCCGGGCTCGATCTGCACGACGCGCATCGTCGCCGGTGTCGGCGTTCCGCAGCTCGCAGCCATCATGTCGGCGGTTGAGGCAGCACGGGCGCAGGATATCCCTGTCATCGCCGACGGTGGCATCAAGTTCTCGGGTGACGTCGCCAAGGCGATCGCATCCGGCGCTTCCGCTGTCATGATCGGTTCGCTGCTCGCCGGCACCGATGAGAGCCCGGGTGAAGTCTATCTCTACCAGGGCCGTTCCTTCAAAGCCTATCGCGGCATGGGTTCCGTCGGCGCCATGGCGCGCGGCTCGGCAGACCGCTACTTCCAGGCGGAAGTGCGCGATACGCTGAAGCTCGTGCCCGAGGGCATCGAAGGCCAAGTTCCCTACAAGGGCCCGGTTTCGGGCGTCCTGCATCAGCTTGCAGGCGGCCTCAAGGCAGCCATGGGTTATGTCGGCGGCAAGGACATCAAGGACTTCCAGGAGCGCGCGACCTTCGTGCGCATCTCCGGCGCCGGCCTTCGCGAAAGCCACCCTCACGATGTGACGATCACCCGCGAGAGCCCCAACTATCCGGGCTCCGGCGGCTGAAAATGAACGCGGGCAGCCGTATTCCGCTTTGGATTATTGCGCTGCTCGCGGCTATCTGCCTTGGTGTGCTTGCGTGGACGACGTTCGGCTTTGTTGTCCCCTTCAAGCACGAAACCGGGCAAGCCGTTCTCGATATCTATTTCGCCGGTTATGACGAATTCACCGTCGGCCGGATGCAGCGGCTCCTCGGCGAGAACGAGATTGCCAACAATCTGTTGCGGGCCATGTACGCTGGTCCCGAGCTGATCTTTCCGGCACTTCTGACGGCACTCCTCTTGCTGGTCTTGATCAAGCTGAGACCCGGCGGCTCATACTTCAACCGCCCGATTCGGCCGTTCTTCGCCAAGCTGATCTATGCGCTCCCCTTCATCTATGGCCTCGCCGACTACGGCGAGAATGTCTCCAGCTTGAT
The DNA here is from genome assembly GCF_000510625.1 of Rhizobium sp. IBUN. Taxonomy (NCBI): domain Bacteria; kingdom Pseudomonadati; phylum Pseudomonadota; class Alphaproteobacteria; order Hyphomicrobiales; family Rhizobiaceae; genus Rhizobium; species Rhizobium sp. IBUN. The sequence goes on along the minus strand of NZ_AZNV01000008.1, from coordinate 82,368 downwards.
CGCCTTCGGGGGCAGTGCCTGGGCGGATCAGGCCGCGCAGTTGTTGCCGTGGATGACACGGCTGAAATTCTCAAGCCTCGCCATCTGCCTCGTCGTCATCATCCGCTTCGCTGTCGTTCGTGCGATGCGCGGCCAAGAGGGCGAGCAGTAGCTTACCGCGGCCACCGCCATGGCGGATTGGAAAGGCGAGCCGCCATGAACTCCGATAATACTTCGACCTTTGCCGGTCGTGCGCGTGCGGACGGCGTGACAAAATAAAGTGCCCCGCTGGGCAGGCTCCAATCGGTCAAGATCGCCTTCAAGCGCCCGTCAGCTAGATATTCGCTGGCCATGAACTCCGGCAGCTCGCAGATGCCGAGGCCGCGCAACGCCATTGGGATCAATGCTTCCGAATTGGTCGCCCGAAGTGGGCCGGTTGGGGTGACGAATTCCTCCTCGCCTGCCTTATTCGTCAGCCGCCATATGTCCTTGCGTGGCCGATAGGCATAGCCGAGGCAGTGATGCGCGGCCAGCTCTCGAGGATGCTCAGGACATCCGTATTTCTCGAGATAGGCAGGCGACGCCAGAATGAACGGCTTAACCGGCGCGAGCCGACGGGCAATTAGGGACGAGTCCGGCAAAACCGCGATACGAAGCGCAGCATCGAAACCTTCCCCCACGAGATCGACGCTCGCGTCGCTCATGTGAAGATCGATGCTGATGTCGGGGTAGAGTTCAAAGAACTCGGGCAGGATCGGTGCAATCCAATGCACGCCGAACGTCATTGGCGCTGCCAGCCGGATCAGACCGCGGGGACGACTCGACAGCTCGAGCGCCGCATTCTCGATCTCCTCCGCATCGGAGTAGATCCGCGACGCGCGCTCGGCGAGACGGAGGCCGAATTCCGTCAGCGACAGTTGGCGCGATGTCCGATTGAACAGCCGGGCGCCCAGTCTCTGTTCCAGGCGTGCGACGCCGCGCGAAACGGTTGCTACGGAAATACCCAGCGTCTTTGCCGCGCGGGCGAACGATCGCTCCTCCGCCACTTTGGCAAACATCGCGAGGCCTTCGAAGTCTGGCAGCTTCATCATTTCGTATTTGCAACAATGGTTTTCATTCCTTTCTATTTCGAAACGATCGGCTCGTCCATATCTTCTGCTCAGTCGAACAGAAGGAGACGACGACAATGACTCAGAAATTGAATGGCAAGATTGCAGTGATAACCGGCGCCACGTCGGGCATCGGTCTCGCCACGGCGAAGCGTTTCGTCGCCGAAGGCGCTCGCCTCTTCATCACCGGCCGCCGCGCAGATGTGCTCGCCGCGGCCGTCGACGAGATCGGCGGCAACGTCATCGGCATCCAGGCCGACTCCGCCAAGCAGGCCGATCTCGATCGTCTGTTCAATCGCGTGAAGGAAGAGGCCGGCCGCATCGACGTGCTCTTCGTCAACGCAGGTGGGGGCTCGTTCGCGCCGCTCGGTCAGATCACCGAAGAACAGTTTGACGACACGTTCAACCGCAACGTCAAGGGCGTGCTCTTTACCGTGCAAACGGCACTGCCGGTGCTCGGTAACGGCTCGTCGGTTATTCTGACGGGCTCGACGGCCGGTGCGACGGGCACGCCCGCTTTCAGCGTCTACGCTGCCTCGAAGGCGGCGATCCGCAACTTCGCGCGCAACTGGATCCTCGATCTCAAGGACCGCGGCATCCGCGTCAACACGCTGAGCCCCGGCCCGACGGAAACGACCGGCCTGGTCGAACTCGCAGGCAAGGACAAGGCTGACCAGCAGGGCCTTCTCGACTATCTCAGTTCGCAGGTTCCGATGGGCCGCGTCGGTCGCGCCGAAGAAATCGCCTCCGCAGCTCTGTTCCTGGCTTCGGATGAATCGAGCTTCGTCTCTGGCGCAGAACTCTTCGCCGATGGCGGCATCGCCCAGGTCTGATGCAGCAGCCATGCCCGTCGCACAATCGCGACGGGCATTTGCGGCGTCGGTTGTTTTCCTCTACAGCGTGGAAATCAAACGAAAAAACCGCAAGGAAGAGACAGCATGACCGGCTACGAGATGTTCTGGCCCATTATTGCCCACGTAGCCCTAGTCTATTTCCTCTACATGCTTCTCTCGTACCGCCGGCAAAAGCTGGTTCGGGGGGGCAAGATCCGGCGATCGAACTACCGGGAAAATCGCGACGAGCCAGCGGAAGGCCTTGTCGTCAAGCATTGCCTCGCCAACCAGTTCGAGTTGCCGGTGCTTTTCTACGCCTGTTGCGTCCTTCTTTACATGACGGAAGCCGATAACCTCGTCGCCGTTGTTCTTGCCTGGATCTTTGTCGCATCGCGCTATCTGCACGCCTTCATCCACGTGACCAGCAACAATCTGCGTTATCGCAGCCCGCTCTTTGCCTGCGGCTATGTGGTGCTCGGCGCCATGTGGATGTGGGTTGCCGCCTGGATGGCATTCGCGAACGGTTGAGCGACTTGAAGTAACGCAGTTTTGTTCCTGCGTTACTGGCCGCTGACCTATCTTCCCCGACAGGCGAAAGCCGACATGTAGGGAACGGGAGGCCTCAAATGAACAAGCCGGAAATCACGCAGGCGATGATCAACGCCTACGACGAATACACGCATCTGACACTCGATCGCCGCAACTTCATGGACAAGCTGACGAAACTGGCCGGTTCCGCCGGTGCCGCCGCTGTCATCGCACCGATGCTTGCGGCCAACAAGGCAAGCGCCGAAATGATCGCCGCCGACGACACGCGGGTGGTGGCCAAGGACGTCACCTATCCCGGTGGAGCTGGTGAGATGAAAGGTTACCTCGTCGAACCCAAGGATGCATCGGGAAAACTCGGCGCCGTGATTGTTATCCACGAGAACCGCGGTCTGAACCCGCACATCCGCGATGTCGCGCGCCGCATGGCGCTGGAGGGCTTCATCGCGCTGGCGCCAGACTTCCTCTCGCCCCAAGGCGGCACGCCGGAGAATGAGGACAAAGCCCGCGAGATGTTCAGCACGCTCGACCGACCCGCCACGGTGGCGAACGCGGAGGCGACGCTTACATATCTGAGCAAACTCGACAATTCCAATGGCAAGGTCGGCGTGATCGGTTTCTGCTGGGGTGGCGGGCTTGTTAACGATTTCGCTGTTGCCTCGCCGGACCTGAAGGCGGGTGTTGCCTATTACGGCGCCCAGCCGAAGGCGGCCGATGTGCCTGGTATCAAGGCTGCGCTGATGCTGCATTACGCCGGCCTCGACGACCGTATCAATGCCGGCATCGACGCCTACAAGAAGGCGCTGCAGGACAATGGCAAGAACTTCCAGATCTTCGTCTATGACGGCGTCAACCACGCCTTCAACAATGACACGTCGGCGGCTCGCTACGACAAGAAGGCGGCCGACCTCGCTTGGAGCAGGACTGTCGAATTCCTGAAGAAGAACCTGGCCTGATCAGGCCGCCAGCTCGCGCGGCGCAGGGGCGACAGCGATGATCGCCTCTGCCAGCGCCTCCATCTCCTTGCCACGATGGTTGCTGCGACGCCAGGCAAGGCAGATCTCGCGCGACGGCTGTGGATCGGTAAAGGGCACGATGCGGATCGAATTGCGGCTGGTCTCCGTCGGAATGGCGATCTCGGGAATGAGCGTCATGCCCATATCATGCGACACCATCTGCAGCAGCGTCGCCATTGAGGTCGCACCAAAGTTGACGAGGCTGCGCTTGCCGGCGCTGCAGACGGCAAGGGCCTGATCGCGCAGGCAATGTCCTTCCTCGAGCAGTAGTAGGCGATCGACATTTACTTCATGCTCGGTGAGCGGCGACATCAGCACCGCCTCGCCGTTGTCCGCTACGGCCATGAAGAAGCGGTCGGTGAAGAGCGGTCGCGTCTGGATGCCTTCGATATCGAGCGGCAAGGCCGCGATCACGGCATCGAGCTTTCCCGTCAGGAGGTCCGCCATCAACCGATCGGTGACCGCCTCCCGAAGTTCCACCTCAACGCTGGGGTAAGTCTTGCGCAAATGCGGAACGAACTGAGGGACGAGGTAGGGCGCGACTGTCGGAATAATTCCGATGCGGATCAGACCTTCGAGCGTGCCTTCGCCCTTTCGGGCCGTCTGCTCGAGCAGGTCGACCTGATGCAGGATGGCGCGGACATAGTGCAGAACCTCTTCGCCTTTCGGCGTCAGGATCGTGCTCTGCCGCGTTCGCTCGACTAGCTTGGCGCCGAGATATTCTTCCATTTCCATGATCTGGGTCGACAGCGCCGGCTGGCTGATGTGGACCATTTCGGCGGCCCTGCCGAAATGGCGCGTCGTTGCCAGCGCATCGAAATAACGCATCTGTCGTAAGGTCAGCATGATAATCTCTTCCAATCGATAATCTCATTAAATACGACTTGAGATTATCGAAGGTCAATGGAATTACGAGCAAGGCCGCTCTTCAGGCGGCATCTGAGTGGCCGCCGATTTGAGGGCACTTGAGGCACATGTAGCGTGCGCGAATCGGTGCGTGCAGCGACCGAGAAGCCACGGCCACAACGATTAACGTCCAACCCGTCGCAAGTGAGCAAAACAACACGCGGAGTTGACCAAATACGGGTGTATCACCCCGATTTTCTTATACTTTTCCCCATCCGTACAATCCGATGCATCTCGTTTACGAGTCGTGAAGACCTGCATGTCATATCGGCGAGATGGCGCCGGTATGAACCACCTCCGTCGCTCCACATAGAACAAATGGGAACGACATGAAGGTCGGAAGTTTGGATCGTATTGGCCTCCGCCGGAAGCCAAAGCAGGAACGCAGTATTCAGCGGCTCGACCACATCTTGTCGGCCGCAGCCGCACTCATCGCTGAAAAGGGTGTAAGCGCCATGCGGATGACGGAACTGGCCGTCGCCGCCAAGGTTCCGATTGGTTCCGTTTATCAGTATTTTCCCGAGAAGGCGGCGATCGTCAAAGCGCTCTTCGACCGCCATGCGCTGGCGCTCCAGACGCGCATCGCCGAGGCCTTTGCGTCCGTGCACTCCGTCGACCATGCGCTCGAGGTACTCGTCGCGACGATCGACTGGCACTACGCCGACTATCGCAACGATGCCGCCTATCTCGGCATCTGGATGGGTACCGAAACCGACCACGACCTGCTGCTGCTCAACATCGAGCATAGCAAGCGGATTGCCGACATCTTTCAGGATACCGTCCGCCGCGTCGCACCTGAGCTCTCCGCAGCCGACATGCAGGCCCGCAGCTATCTGTTCAGCCATCTGCTCGGGGCATCGATCCGCCTTGCGGTCGTCAGCGAGGATTCCCTTGCAAGACGCATCCTGGATGAGTGGAAGCGCGTGATCCGAACAGCCTTCCTCTCACCGGTTGCCGCCTGAGCCTACCAACTCGGGACGATGCCAGCGACCTTGAGGCGGGGCTGAGCCCGCCCATAGGCGTTCTTGACGTCAGCGTCGAGATTGTCGTCGACGACAGCGGGCGTGATGTTGTCGAGGCAGGCGGTGATATGCGCCGTGATCGCGTTCATCAGCGAGATGGAAACACCCGGCCGCTTCATGATGCCGATCTGGACCGGGGGCAGGGCAGGGAAGCCGTCCGCCTGGCTTAGCACCTTCATCCCCGTGCGCAGAGCCGATTCCGGCATGACGGAAACGGCCATGCCGGCGAGGACCGCGGCCGCGACGACGGTGCACGACCAGCTGGTGAACAGGATCTGGTGTTCGCGACCGACCGCGTCCAGCGCCGAGCAGGCGAGCTGCCGCCACTGGCAGTCGCGACGGCCGACGGCGAGCGGCACAGGGGCATCGTCGCGGATCGGATGGTTGGCAGAGCCGACCCAGCAGAGCGGTTCCGTTCGCACGACATCCGACATGCGTTCGCGCGGATTGTGGGTCACCAGCGCAATGTCGAGCTCGCCGCGATTCATGCGCTCGGCGAGGCCCACCGAGGGTTCGCAGACAATGTAAAGCTCCACGTTCGGATGCGTCTTGGCAAAGCGGCCGATGATCTCGGGCATGTAGCGGTCGGCGTAGTCATCGGGCGTGCCGATGCGCAGCGTGCCCTCGAGACGGTTGTCATCAAAGGCTGCGATCGCTTCGTTGTTGAGGCGAATGATTCGTCGCGCATAGTTCAAGAGCTTCTCGCCTTCGACGGTGAGGCGGTTGCCGCGCCCGTCCTTGATGAAAAGCTGCTTGCCGATGCGCTCTTCCAGTCGCCGCATCTGCATGGAGACAGCGGACTGCGTCTTGTAGACTCTGTCGGCAGCCTTGGTGAAGCTGCCGGAATCCACAATCGCAATGAAGGTCTGCAACTGATCAATATCGAGAGGCGCTGACATGAGTTCACCTATAAAGATCTCTGATGTTAATCATTAGAAACATTCGTTGGACTGATCAATAGGTGTTTGGCATCTTCGGGATGCAAATCAAGCAAAGTGAAGGACAGATACCCTGCCTGTCCGCTCCGATTTCAACCCGATGCCTTGCCGCTCGACCTCGCGGGAGGGGTGGGTTGTTGCGCGCCAATGAAAGGATCGTCCCATGCGCACGACAGACCGGATACTCGAACTCGACTGCAGCCAGACCTCGCTGACGTTCTTCCAGCGTCTCGTAAATGGCTTTGCAACGCTGTCATCCGTACTGCGCGTGATCCGCAACCGTATGGAGATCAACAAGCTGAACGAGCTCGATGACAATCAATTGAAGGATATCGGCCTTAGCAGGACCGATCTCACTTCCGCGTTCCTGGCGTCCACCTTCTTTGAAGATCCGTCGGAACACCTGACTAAATCCGCGCGCAACCGCGGACCGACGTCGCTCTTCCGGTCCCGAAAGGATTGAGACCGGCCCAGTTTTTCCCCGCAGGGTGATAGCCAATAGCCCTGCCTCTTACCCGGTGACCGGCCTCCCAGCCGTCTCCGGGTTTTTTTATGCCTTCGGGGGAGTGGAGGGCGCCTTCGGCATATAGGTCTCGAAGATCGCTTCCATGCTCTTCTGGTAGCTCTTCTGAACCTCGAGCCCGCTGTCGAACATGTTGTTCAGCATGTCGACGTAGCGTTCCGCCTCTGCCTTTGCCTGCTCTTTCGGGGCTTCGGCTCGTTTCGGCTCAACCGGCTTTCCGAGCGAGCCCATCATTTCCTGAAAGGCCTTTGCGAATGGATTGTCGAAAAACGGATTGGTGACCGTCTTCTCTGCCTCCGGCTTCTGCATGCCGAACATCTGCTGCATGGCCTGAGTGAAAGGATTGTCGAAGATGGTGGGCTCCGGAGCGGCCTTCTGCTTCGGCGCAAAGCCGGTGCTTTCCAGCCATTTCTGGATGGTTTCGCCCATGGCGGTGTTGATGAATGGATTGACGGGCGCGTTCATCTGCCCCATCGACTGCTTGAACAGGCCGCCCATCAAAGTATCGGCCATCACGGGCAGCATCTGCTTGTAGATCTCCTGGCCGATCCCGGTCATCTGGGCAGCCTGCGCCGCAACCGCCCGCGAGACCTCCTTGGAGCCGAACAGCTGACCGAGGATGGTGTTGCCATCATCGATTCCTTGCGGGGTGAAGGCCTTGCCCATGTCCTCGAAATATTTGGCGTAGTTGCCGGAGGCGACCGCCTGCATCAGCCCCATGAAGTCGTAGGGGTTGCTGCTGCTCCGTTTCAGGCTGGCGGAAAATGCCGGCATCAGCGCGGCCATCGCCTTTGTGGCCTGCTCCTGGGCAAGATTGAACTGCTTGGAGACCGCATCCATCGCCGCGCCGTTCTGGGCCTGCATCATCATGTCGAAGAGTGGCAGCATGGTAATCCCTTTCCCGGTTTCGCAACGCGTAATTGCGTTACTATAGCCGGAAAAAGGAATGCGCAAACCGCTTTTTGCAGAAGGGCTTAGGGTAGACCCTAGTATTGATACTCTTCGAAGACAGGCTCCACGGAACCGTTCCAGCGGCCGTGATACAGCGCCAGCAGATCCTCGGCCAAAGTCGCCTTCTTGGCCATGACTTCGTCGAGCGGCGCAAGGAAGATGGTTTCGTCCTGGCCTTCCTTGTTGAGCTTGTTGCGCGCTCGGAGACCGGACTTCGAAACGGCGATCACTTCGCGCGCCGTCTCATAAAGCTCATGGCCGCGGAACTTTGCCCTTAAACCCTGAGACGGGACGGCATCGCGCAACGCGTTGACCTCGTCGAATGTCCAGTCCTTGGTCAGCATATCCGCGTCTTCGAGTGCAGCATCGTTGTAGAGAAGCCCGACCCAGAAGGCCGGCAACCCGCAAATGCGCCGCCACGGGCCGCCATCGGCACCGCGCATCTCTAGGAAGCGCTTCAGGCGAACGTCGGGGAAGAGGGTCGAAAGGTGGTTCGTCCAGTCGCCCATCGTCGGCTCCCAGGCGGCAACCGCGCCCTTCAGCGCGCCGTTCATGAACTGGCGGAACGTGATGTGGGTACAGTCGTGATAGTGCCCGTCGCGCACGATGAAATACATCGGCACGTCGAGGGCCCATTCGGCATAATCATGAAAACCGAAATCGTCGCGGAAGGTGAAGTCCAGCAGACCGGAGCGATTGTTGTCGGTGTCGCGCCAAATGTCGCCTCGCCACGAGAGCAGGCCGTTGGGCTTGCCTTCGGTAAAGGGCGACGAGGCAAAGAGCGCAGTTGCCAGAGACTGAAGCTTCATCGAAACGCGCATCTTCTTGCGCATGTCGGCTTCGGAGGAAAAGTCGAGGTTCACCTGGATGGTGCAGGTGCGATACATCATGTCGAGACCCTTGGCGCCGACCTTCGGCATGTAGCGGGTCATGATCTCGTAGCGGGATTTCGGCATGACAGGCGTTTCGGCCAGTGTCCATTTGGGGCTGCCGCCAATGCCGAGGAAGCGGATGCCCATCGGCTCGGCGATCTCGCGCAACGTCGCCAGATGGGTATTCGATTCCTTGCAGGTCTCGTGGATCGTTTCCAGCGGCGCGCCGGACAGTTCGAACTGGCCGCCAGGCTCGATCGATATCGCGCCCATTCCGTTCGGCTCGCCCAGGCCGATGATGTTGTCGCCGTCCATGATCGGGTCCCAGCCGGATTTCTGCTGAAGGCCTTTCAACAGCGCCGAAATGCTGGCCTCGCCGAAATACGGCACAGGGCCGTTGTCCGCCCGGAAGAAGGCAAACTTCTCATGCTCGGTACCGATGCGGAATTTTTCCGCCGGCTTGTTCCCCGCGGCAAGATAATCGGTCAGCTCCTGAACCGAAGAGAGTGGCGTCTGGTCGGTGGTATCGCGAGCCATTCAAGTCTACCTGCAATGGGAGAGCGCCTGGAAAAACCCGGGCAATTGGAAGGGTGATTAGGACCGCTCCCACGTATGTTGCAAGTGAAATTGTTTCAACGGTCCATCAAAAAAATAGCAGGATATTTCGGCTGCGACCGATCCTAAGGTTAATTCCAGTCGCCGATCGACGCTTGAATGACTGCCATGGCAGCAACCGCAGCCGTATCGGCTCTGAGGATCCGCGGCCCAAGCGGGATTGCGGTCACGAAATCGAGGCCGCGCAGCCGCGCGCGCTCTTCCTCGGAGAAACCGCCCTCTGGGCCGACAAGGAGCGCCAGCTGTCGCTCGCTGATCTTGGACAGCAGTGGTAGCGGGTTCTGCCCCGCATCGCCCTCGTCGCAATAGATGATGCGGCGGTCGCTCGGCCAAGTGTCCAGCAGGTCGAACAGCTTCACGGGCTCGGCAACGTCGGGGATATCGAGTATGCCGCATTGCTCCGCTGCCTCGATGACGTTTGCCTTCAGCTTGTCGAGATTGGTGATCTTGCCCTGCACATGCTGGGTCATCACTGGACGCAGAAGGCCTGCGCCCATCTCGACGGCCTTCTGCACCAGGTAGTCGAGTCGCCCGACCTTCAGTGGTGCAAAGAGATAGTGCAGATCGGAGGCTGCCGGCTGCGGGCGGGTCTGCTCCTCGGCGACCACTACAATCCGTTTCCGCGTTGGAAAGGTGAGGCGCGCCTTCCACTCGCCATCGCGGCCATTGAAGACGAGCAGTTCGGCGCCATCAGTCATGCGCAGTACGTTGGCGAGATAGTTGAAGTGGTCGCCCGTCGTCTCGACCGTTGCTCCGGTGGCGAGAGGAGCGTCCACAAACAGCCGTTGCATCCGAAAATTGGCGCGCATCGAAAAGTCCTGCTCATACAAAGAGCGCGAACATAACCCAATAGATCATCGCTGCAAGCGCTGCCGAGGCCGGCACCGTGATGATCCAGGCGGCGATGATCGTCATGAAGTGCGAACGGCGAACGAGATAGCGGCGACGAACCTCATGCGTGTTCGGATCTTCCGGTTCATCAATCGCCCAGCTTTCCGCCTTGCGCCGCACGTACCGGATGCGTCGCTTCGAGTTCCGGGTGTACCACTCGCGGAAGAAGCCGACGCCAAACACGGAACCGACCGCGATATGCGTCGTACTGACGGGCATGCCGAGCCACGAGGCCACGATAACCGTGAAGGCCGTCGACAGCGCAACGCAATAGGCGCGCATGGGGTTGAGCTTGGTGATCTGTTCACCGACCAGCCGGATCAGGCGCGGCCCGAACAACAATAGGCCGACCGAGATACCGAAGGCGCCGATGAGCAGCACCCAGATCGGGGGCTGGCCATTCGGGCCGGCTGCGGATCCCGCGACCGCGCGCACGATTGCCGAAAGTGGGCCGACTGCGTTGGATACGTCGTTGGCACCATGTGCGAAGGAGAGCAGAGCTGCCGAGCCAATCAGGGGAATCTGGAAGAGGACGCGCAGCGAGCTGTTGCGGTTTTCCAGCCCTACGGCCTGCCTGTGAACGAATGAACGCGCGGCAAACCATCCGAGGCCGCCGGCCGCGACGCCGAAAAGGAGGATTGTGAACGAGGAAAACGCGCCAGCGGGCGTAAGCTGCAGCACCATGTAGGAAGCAAAGCCACCGAGCATCATCGCGATCAGAACGGGAACCCAACGCCGCGCCGCGGCAATCTTGTCGTCGCGGTAGATGATCAGGCTCTTCACTAGGAAAAGCAGGCCGGCCGCAATCACGCCGCCAAGCAGCGGCGAAGTCACCCAGGCCGATGTGATCTCGACCATCACCCGCCATTTCACCGGGTCCGGACCGACCGCGCCGATACCCGCTCCAATCACCGCGCCGACGATCGCGTGCGTGGTCGAGACCGGTGCGTTCATCCAGGTCGCGAGGTTGATCCACAATGCGGCGGCCATCAGTGCCGCTATCATGATCCAGCTGAGTGTGCCTGGTGGGACTTGCACGGCATCCACGATGCTGGAGGAGATCGTCTTGACGACCTCGCCGCCGGCAACTGTCGCCCCGAGAATTTCGAAGATGGCTGCGATGACAAGAGCTTGCCCCATCGTCATCGCTCGGGCGCCCACGGCGGCGCCGACGTTATTGGTAACGTCGTTTGCACCGATGTTCATGGCCATGTAGGCGGCGAGCGCCGCTGCCGCGATCACCAGCACGGCGCTTGGCCGGTCAAAGACATAGACGCCCGCGAAAAGCATGGCTAGCCCAAGGAAGATCAGCCCGAGGCCCGGCGCCACCAGTTTGCGCGAGACGAACTTCGTCGCATCCTCGACATGCGTAAGCTTGTCGAGGTCTTTGTCGAGGGTTCGTTTCGTGAGGACGGCTGATCGGTTGGGCATGCTATTCCTTCGTTGAATCCTGCTTTAGCGCCGCCAAGTTTAGCAGCGCAAGATGGCAGTATTCATTCCGCCGGAATTTGCTTTGGCATGCTTGCCGCAAGCTGTTCCGTCATGCGGCGCTTGAACAGCAGGATGAGATTGCGAAGTTCAGGCTCATGAACGCGCTTCACAGCCTCGTCGCAGGAGACCCACTCCACCTTGCGCTCGCCTTTTTCCTTGAAGTTCTTGGCGATCTCCAGAACCTCGAGAGCATAGACCTGCACTTTACAGGTGACCTTTAGGCCGTTCTTCAACACCTTAGGGTAGGAGTAGGAACCAAGGATCTCGTTCTCGACGGTTCCGCGCGCACCGGCTTCCTCGAATGCCTCGCGTGCGGCGACCTCATACGAGCACCTTCCGTCCATCGGCCATCCCTTGGGGATCACCCAGCGGCCGGTGTCGCGGCTGGTCAGTAAAAGTACTTCAACGTCGTTGGTTTTCTTTTTGACCCGATAGCAGAGCGCAGCATATTGTTGACGCGGAGGGCGCCGAAACATGAGCTGGACGTCTGCAGCGAGGCGGGCGAGAAGAGTCAACGGTCGGGTCACCTTGGCGTTCTGTTCGAGTGAGTCGTCTATATTAGTATCCGCTGGAAAGCTTGCGCGATCCATACGCATTTCATGCTTTTGGCTCGGATTTGATAACTATCAATAGGAACTTTTTGTTTCGCCGGGTAACAAAAAATCCGTCAGATACTATCCTGATTCCGCCAATGCACAGGCGTTCAATATGAGCGCGCCTTGCATTTCAATCAACGGCGGCGTCATCTCATACACTGTTATGTCAATACTATGGTAATCATGCGTCTTCCTCCCTTAAAAGCCATTCGCGCCTTTGAAGCCGTATACCGTCACGGCAGCATTCTTGGCGCCGCCGCCGAGCTTGGTGTTGTACGCGGCGCGGTGCGCCAGCAGATCTCGATCCTGGAGAACTATTTCGGTGAGAAACTGTTCGAACGCGATGGCAGAAAATTGGCTGCGACCGCGAAAGCTGCACTGTTCGCGGAGGCCTCCACCGCTGCCTTCGCGACGCTGGAACGCGCCGCTGCAGATTTTGTCGGTGGCGAGGATCGCCGCATTCGCCTCGGCGTACCTTCGGCCTTTGCTATATGGTGGCTGATGCCGCGGCTTGCAAACATGCAGGCTGAGCTTGGCGTCGTCGACGTCGATATCGTGCCGATGTCGGTCGTCGAGCCGCTGGCGCTGCACCCGGAACTCGACGCCGTCATCATGGGCGCCGAATACCGGCCAACGGCAGGGGTGACAGCGGTCAAGTTCATGGAGGACGAATTCGGACCCGTCGCGACACCGGATCTGGCAGAAAGGATCGCCGGCGATCCCGCGCGGATGGTGGAGATCACCGCTCTTGTCAGCCGCAGCGCGCCAACCCTTTGGCAGGAGTGGTTTGCCGAGAGCGGCACTCAGGCCGTGATGTTCCGGCGCAAGCAGGAATTCGAGGATCTGCTGCTGGTGCTCGGGGCGGTGCGATCGGGGATTGGTGTTGTGCTCGCGCCGCGCGCTGCCATCGAAGATGACTTGCAGCGCAATCTGCTTGCTGCACCCTATGGCTTCATTCGCCGACTGGCCGGCTATAGCCTGTGCTGTCGCAACGTCGACTCGCCGAAACCCGCGTTCGTCGCCCTTCGCGACTGGTTGCTCCGCTCTGGCGCGGCGACGCAATAGGGCAGATTTTCTGCCCTATTGCGCAGAATTATCTCCATGGTCGAAAGGCGCTGCCGAGCCTAACACTGCGTTGCGAGCAAAAGGACATGGATATGCAAAGAGTAGCAAGCCGCATCGAATGGATCGGCAACAGCTGCAGGTTGCTCAAGGCAACGGCGGCAGAATTCGAGAAGACCCAACCGTTCAACGGCTTGACCATCGGCACGGGGATTCATCTGGAGCCGAAGACCGTGGCGCTGCTGATGACCCTGAAAGCCGGCGGCGCACGGCTTGTCTGCACCGGAAATCTGAACAGCACGCAGCCTTCGACTGTCGAGTTTCTCCGTTCGCAGGGGATCACTGTGTTCGCGACCCAGACAACGGACCCAGTCGCGCATCATGAGAGCCTGCAGGCGGTCGTCGCGGAAAAGCCGGATCTTCTGCTCGACAACGGCGGCGACCTCTTGGCGATTGCGGCCGGGGCTCCTTACGCCAGCCTTCTCGGAGGCACCGAGGAGACTACGTCAGGCCGCACACGCCTGCTGCCGATACGGGCAAAATTGAACATGCCGATCCTGGTCATCAACGACAGCCCGATCAAGCAGTTCGCCGAAAACAGACATGCCGTCGGCCAGAGCCTTTTCGAAAGCTACATGCGCTTCACCAACCGCTCGACCAACGGCAAGCGTGTGACGGTTTTCGGCTACGGGGCCTGCGGCAAGGGAACCGCCGCCTGTTTCCGCAACGCGTTTTCAGCCGTCAGCGTCGTTGATATCGATCCGGTGACGGCGCTGGGGGCGCATCTTGACGGATTTTCCACGCCGCTGCGCAACGAGGCGATTGCCTCGGCCGACGTGCTCGTCACCGTTACGGGCTTTCCCGCGATCATCACCGCAGCCGACCTTCCGCTGATCAAGGATGGTGCAATCCTGATGAATGGCGGACATTTCCCGCATGAGATCGACGTTGCCGTATTCCGGCAGCACCCCGATGTCGTGCGGATCGATCGCTACGAGGCGGATCACATCGAGACCCTGCACCTGAAGGACGGTCGCTCTTTCCATGTTCTCGGCGGTGGCCACATGGCGAACCTCGCCGGTCCCAGGCCGCTCGGCAATTCCGTTGAATCGATGGATCTTGGTTTCACGCTGCAGGCGCGCTGCCTCGAGCGTGTCGCCAGACGCGAAGTCGGCGCCGAGAGCTGTCTCGTCCCGGTACCCGCGGATATCGATGCCATGGTGGCGAGCGCCTATCTCGATCTGGCGCGATAGGTGACGGGCGCGGCGAGATTCCGCCGCGCGCGTCTAGATTTCAGGCGATCTCCACCACCAGCTTGCCGTTTGCCTGACGGTTTTCGATCAACGCGTGCGCTTCGGCGGCGTCGGAAAGTCCGAAGCGGCGCGCGTCCAGCCTCGGCATCAGCTTGCCGGCCTCGACGAGCTTGCCCACCTCGCGCAGGATCTCGCCGTGGTGGCTTCGCCCTTCGCCGGTCAGAAGCGGCAGCAGCGTAAAGACGCCCGAATAGGTCGCCGCCTTGAACGACAGCGGGGCAAGCGCATGCGTCCCCCATCCGAGCGCGCTGACGACGTGGCCAAACCGGCCGACCGCCTGGAAGGCTGTATCGAGGCCCGGGCCGCCGACGGTATCGCAGACGATGTCGAAGCCCTTGCCGGCCGTGTGATTGCCGACATAGTCCGCCACGGTCTCTACCCTGTAGTCGATCGGCGTTGCTCCAAGGCTTCTGAGATAGCCAGCCTTGGAGCCACCGTCGACGGCAAACACATCAGCACCCGCGGCTTTTGCGATCTGTACGGCAATGTGCCCCACGCCACCGCCGGCGCCGAGGACAAGAACCTGCCGGCCTTCGCGGACATTGGCTCGATCGACCAATCCTTCCCAGGCGGTAATCGCGATCAGCGACAGGGCTGCTGCCTCCCGCATCGAGAGATTGTTGGGCTTCGGCGCGATCAGCCGGGCGTCGACCGCTGCGAATTCAGCCAACGAGCCCTGGATGCCGCCGACGCCACCGGTCATGCCATAGACTTCGTCGCCGCGATGGAACTCGGTGACGCCGGGACCGACCTGCTCGACGACGCCGGCAATGTCCATACCTAGAACGGCCGGGAACGGATGGCGCGCATGGGTGGCATTGCCGGCGCGGATCTTGGTGTCCAGCGGATTGACGCCGCTTCCCTTGATACGGACTAAAACCTCGCCTTCGCGCGGCGCCGGCCGGGCGATCTCGGCCAGGCGGAAATCCGCGTTCGGCGCGTCGATCAGGAGCGCCTTCATCGTTGTGATCTGTGACATGCAACTCTCCTTCGTCTGTTGTTGCCTGGAGAATGCGCCGTTGATATGAGAATGGAAATGAAAGACATTGCACGAAGTTCATACATTTTTGTATGGGAGTCGGCTTGTGGAATGGAGCGATCTCAAACTGTTTCTGGCGATCGCGCGCCAGGGAACTCTCGGCGCCGGCGCCCGCAGCCTCGGCCTGACGCAGCCGACGATGGGGCGTCGCCTTCGCGCCCTTGAAATCTCGCTCGGCCAGACCCTGTTTCAGCGGACAGCCGACGGGTTTGTGATGACCGACGAGGGCGCAGCCGTCTTTGCCCACGCCGAGCGGATGGAAGAGGAAGCACTCGGGCTCGAACGCGAACTTGCCGGACAGAGCCGGCAATTGAGCGGCTTCCTGCGCTTGTCCTCTTCGGAGTGGTTCGGTGCACATGTGCTGGCGCCGGTCCTTGCGGAATTCTCGCTGCGCTATCCGAAGATCGTCGTGGAATTGCTGACCGATAGCCGCCTGCTCAGTCTCTCCCGCCGGGAGGCGGATGTCGTCGTTCGGATCGCGCCCTTTACCGAGCCGGACGTGATATCGAGGAAGCTGCTGCATATCGACTACCGGCTTTACATCCGCCGAGGGGCGGAGCACCCGAAGGCAGGAGATGGCGCGGGCGCGCGCCTGGTAACGATGGACGAGGCGTTTGGCGGCATGCCTGATGTGACATGGCTGGCGCGTCTTCTGCCAAAGGCCGAGATTGCCATGCGCAGCAACAACCGCGATGTCCAGGCGACGCTGTGCAGGAATGGGGCCGGGCTCGCCGTCCTGCCGCGCCCCCTTGGCGATTCAATCGCTGATATCGAGCCGGTCGACCTCGGTGAAGCGCCGCCGGGGCGCGACACCTGGATTGGCTATCACCGGGATATGAAACGGCAGGCGCGCTTGCGGGCGCTGCTTAATCTCGTCATCGAGAGACTGGCGAATTGAGCGCTAGAAACCTCTAGCGTTCCCAGTAGGGAACCGGGCCGCAGATCTCGGCGAGATAATCGATGAACAGCCCTACCTTGGCCGGCAAGAACTGGCGGCGGGGAAAGACTGCGGAAAGCCCCCGCCTCGTGAGCAGGGCCTCAAGACTAAGCGGGCCAGTGGGTTTTGGGTGCCAAGTCCGCCGCGCCGGTCCTTAGGATCCGATCTCCCGGTTCGATCAACCCTGAAATTTTGCCTGTCGCGGTGACTGGAAAAGGCGACAAGGTATTGCGCATTAATCGCACTAGATCTCTATTAGGGGTAGTGAAGATTGTAAGCCACAGCTCGCTGTTTCATCCTGAGGTGCTCTGATCCCGGCAAGCGCTTATAGTGCACCCCCGCATTTCCTGGAGTTATAAAGATGGGTTGGTCTCTGAATCTCGGCACGATCGCTGGCACGACCATTCGCGTTCACTTCACCTTTCTGCTTTTGCTCGTCTGGATCTGGCTGATGCACTACCAGATCGGCGGCACGGCGGCCGCGTGGGAGGGCGTTATCTTTATCCTTGCCGTCTTTGTCTGCGTGGTCCTGCACGAATTCGGCCACATCACAGCCGCCCGGTATTTTGGCATTCGCACGCCCGACATCACGCTTCTGCCGATCGGCGGCGTGGCCAGGCTCGAACGCATGCCGGAAGAGCCGGGACAGGAGTTCGCAATCGCGATCGCGGGGCCGCTCGTGAACGTCGCGATCGCCGTGCTGATCTTCATCGCGTTGGGAGGGCCGGCGGCCGTCGAGCAGATGGCGGAGATCGAGGATCCACGCACGAATTTTCTCGTCAGGCTGGCGGGCGTCAATGTATTCTTGGTTCTCTTCAACATGATCCCGGCCTTTCCGATGGACGGCGGACGCGTCCTGCGCGCCGCCTTGGCCTCGCGCCTCTCCTGGTCACGCGCGACCCAGATCGCCGCCACGATCGGACAGGGGCTGGCCTTCGTCTTCGGTTTCGTCGGGCTCTTCTACAATCCGCTGCTGATCTTCATCGGCATCTTCGTCTATCTCGCCGCGGCGGCGGAAGCACAGAACGCGCAGATCCGGCAGGTGGCGACCAGCGTGCAGGTCGGGGATGTGATGGTCACGGAGTTCGCCCGGCTGGAACGGTCCGCAACGCTCGACGAGGCGGTCGAGATGCTGCTCGCCACCACGCAGCACGAGTTCCCGGTGGTCGACTCCGCCGGCCATCTCGAAGGATTGGTGACCCGCGACGACATGATCCGGGCGTTGAAGGAAAAGGGGCCAGCCGCTCCCGTCACCAGCGCAATGCGGAGCGACATTCCCAAGATACATTATCGGAAATCTCTGGAGGAAAGCCTGCGTCTTATGCAGGAGGCAAACGCTCCGGCCGTCGCCGCGACCGACAATACGGGACGGCTTGTCGGCCTCCTGACACACGAAACCATCGGTGAGATGCTGATGGTCCGTTCGGCCGTCCCGGATGCATTCCGCTTTGGCCGCCTGCGCGGGAACGGGCCAAGAACCGCTCGACCCAGCGGCTAACTATTCTTGAAGTGACGCGGTAAACCCTGCCGCCTGGGCTTTGGAACAACGGTCGTCGACGACGTTGCGCGCCATCTCCTCTCGACAAAGCGGCATCAAAACCGGCGTTCTCATGGATGTTCAGTCGGAGCGATCCTGCAAGGCTGAGTGTGTAACTCCAGTCTCCTTAATCCGCTCCGAATGGACAACCTCCTGAAAACCCACAGCTAGCGTTCCCAGTAGGGAACCGGTCCGTAGATCTCGGCGAGATAGTCGATGAACAGCCGTACCTTGGCCGGCAGGAACTGGCGGCTGGGATAGACCGCGGAAAGCGTCACGTTGCGCGATCCTTCGTAGGCAATAAGGATGTGCACCAACCGTCCGTCTTGGAGCTCCCTGCCGATGTCCCAGGTGGAGCGCAGCGCGATGCCGAGCCCCGATATGACGGCCTCCCTGATGACCTCGCTTGAATTGGTGACGAGCATTCCTTCCGGCCGCAGGGAAAGCGGACCCTCCGGCCCCTCCAGCCGCCAGGCATCGTTGTTGTGGGCGGGCAGGCAGCGGTGGTGCTTGAGATCTTCGATGGTCTGGGGCGTGCCGTTAGCGGCAAGATAGTCCGGCGATGCGCAGAGCAGGCGACGCACGGGGGCAAGGCGCCGCGCGACGAGGCTTGAGTCCGTCAGTTCCGCAATACGGATGGCAAGGTCGAAGCCTTCGCCGATGATATCGGTGAATTCGTCGCTGAGCACGAGATTGATCGCCAAACCGGCATGCATATCCATGAAGGATTTCAGGTGCGGGGCGACATGCATGCGTCCGAACGAGGTGGGCGCCGTCACCTTCAGCGTGCCCTGCATCTGCGCCGAGCGTCCGGAAATGTAGTATTCGGCCTCCTCGATGCCGGCGAGAATGCCAAGCACGCGATCGTAGAAGCCCTGGCCTGCCTCCGTCAGGGAGATCTGCCGCGTCGTGCGCTGCAGGAGCCGCGTGCCGAGCCGATCTTCAAGCCGTTTTATCCGCTTCGACACGACCGCCGGCGAAAAGCCGAGAGCCCGGCCGGCAAGCGACATGCTCCCCGTCGAAACGACCTTTGCGAAAATTTCGAGATCACCGAGATTGGTCATTCGTCAGATTGTTTATCCTTTTGGAATAAGTGCTTAGCATTTGCGCCGTAATCGGGAAAGTGCTAAGCCCGACTGAGCCGGCAGCGCAGAGGATGTCTCCGGTTTTCGCTGTCGGAGCGAAGGGAGAGAGTCATGTCCGATACTATTTCGTTTCTCGCCCCGCGTGCCGACGTGCTTGCCCGCCGCAGGCAGATCGTCGCAGATCTCATCGACCTGCTGCCGCCGGAATGCCTGGTGCACGAGGCGCGCGAGTTGATGCCGTTCGAGACCGATGCCTTCGTTTCCTATCGCCGGATGCCGCTTGCTGTTGCCCTGCCGCGGACGACCGCGGAAGTGGCTGCGGTCATGAAATACTGTCATCGCTATGGCGTGCCGGTGGTGCCGCGCGGCGCCGGAACGTCACTCTCGGGCGGAGCAATCCCACAGGAGGATGCGGTCGTCATTTGCGTTTCCAAGATGAACCGCATTCTCGAAATCGATCTGGCCAACCGCGTGGCGGTCGTCGAAGCCGGCGTGACCAACCTGAATATTTCAGAATCCGTCTCGGCGGACGGCTTCTTCTATGCGCCCGATCCGAGCTCACAGCTGGCCTGCACGATCGGCGGCAATATCGGCATGAATTCCGGTGGCGCGCATTGCCTGAAATATGGGGTGACGACCAACAACCTGCTCGGCGTCAAGATGGTGCTGACCGATGGCACCGTCATCGATTTCGGCGGCAAGGCATTGGACGCCGGAGGCTACGACTTGCTTGGCCTTGTCTGCGGACATGAGGGCCAGCTTGGGATAGTCACCGAAGCGACTGTCCGCCTGATCGCCAAACCGGAGGGCGCGCGGCCGGTCCTCTTCGGCTTTGATACGTCCGAGGAGGCGGGATCCTGTGTCGCCGACATCATCGCATCAGGGATCATTCCCGTCGCGATCGAATTCATGGACAAGCCAGCGATCGAAATCTGCGAGGCCTTCGCCAAGGCCGGCTATCCGCTGGATGTGGGGGCGCTATTGATCGTCGAGGTCGAAGGATCGGAGGCGGAAATGGACGACATGCTGAAGAGCATCGTCGAAATCGCGCGCAAGCATGGCGTGAAAACCGTCCGCGAATGCCAGTCGGCAACCGAGGCGGCGCTGATCTGGAAGGGCAGGAAATCCGCCTTCGGCGCGACTGGCCGGATAGCAGACTATATCTGCATGGACGGAACCGTCCCGCTCAGCCAGCTTTCTTATGTGCTGACGAAAACCTCTGAAATCATCGACAGCTATGGGCTTCGCGTCGCCAACGTCTTCCATGCCGGCGATGGCAATATGCATCCGCTGATCCTGTTCAATGCGAATGATCCGGAAGATGCCGCCCGTGCGGAAGCTGCGGGGATGGAGATCCTGAAGCTCTGTGTCGATGCGGGCGGCTGCCTCACGGGCGAGCATGGTGTCGGCATCGAAAAACGCGACCTGATGCGTCATCAGTATTCCGAGGCGGACCTGGAGCAGCAGATGGCGGCGCGCGCCGCCTTCGATCCGGCCTGGCTCCTGAACCCCTCCAAGGTTTTCCCGCTCGAGGGACGTCCGGCCGCATGATCGATCTATCGCCCACAACGGTCGAAGAGGCCGCGGCAATCGTCCGCAGCCACACCGAGGCCGGCGAGCCGCTGGCGATCTGCGGCGGCAACACTCGCTCGGGTTTCGGGAACGCCGTGGCGGCGGAAAGCCGCCTGCGGTCGTCCAATCTGCGGGGCATCACGGCCTATAATCCCGGCGAGATGGTTTTGACCGCTCGCTCGGGAACGCCGTTGTCCGAGATCGAAGCCGCACTCGCCGAGAACGGTCAAATGATGGCCTTTGAGCCCATGGACCATCGGCCGATCATGGGAACGACAGGTGAGCCGACAATCGGCGGCGTCTTTGCCGCCAATGTCTCGGGGCCGCGCCGTTTCGTCGCCGGCGCTGCGCGCGACAGCCTGCTTGGCGTGAGCTTCATCAACGGCAAGGGCGAGATCATCAAGGCAGGCGGCCGCGTGATGAAGAACGTCACCGGATTGGATCTCGTCAAGCTGATGGCTGGCTCGCACGGCACGCTGGGCTTCCTGACGGAAGTAACTTTCCGCGTGCCACCGCGGCCGAGAACCGAAGCAACGATCGTCATCTCGGGGCTGAACGATGCGGAGGCCGCCAACGCCATGGCGGCGGCGATGGCGCTGCCGGTCGAAGTCTCCGGCGCCGCACATCTGCCGATGACCGTCGCCTGGAAATTTCTCGACAGAACGCTCTCCGAAGGCGAGGGAACCTGTCTCAGGATCGAAGGCCTGCCCGGCTCAGTCGATGCCAGGGCAACCAAGCTCGCCGCAGCCATGGCTGCATTCGGATCCGTCACGCGCTTCGAGCAGGCAGACAGTGTCCGTCTCTGGAGAGATATCCGCAATGTCGCGCCCTATGCCGAAGGTACGGCTCGACCGGTGTGGCGCGTCTCCGTCGCCCCAGGGACCGGCCATCAGCTGGTCGCGGCACTTCGCCTCGAAGCCGGTGTTGACGCATACTATGACTGGCAGGGCGGCCTGATCTGGATGCGGATGGAGGCCGACGCGGATGCGGACCTTTTGCGCCGGTTCATCAAGGCGCTGGGCGGTGGCCATGCGACACTGATCCGCGCACCTGAAAAGATGCGATCTGGGATTGCGGCCTTTCAGCCCCAGCAGGAGGCTGTGGCCTTGCTATCGCAGCGACTGAAACTGAAATTCGATCCCGCCGGCATCTTCAATCCCGGGAAGATGGCAGGAGCTTGAGGCATGCAGACCAATTTCACCCCGGCCCAACTTGCCGACCCGCACGTTGCCGAATCCGAGAAGATCCTGCGCAAATGCGTGCATTGCGGCTTCTGCACCGCGACCTGTCCGACCTATGTCACGCTCGGCAATGAGCTCGATAGCCCCCGTGGGCGCATCTATCTGATCAAGGACATGCTGGAAAACGGGCGCCCGGCCGACGCCGAGGTCGTTACCCATATCGACCGCTGCCTCTCCTGTCTCGCCTGCGTAACGACCTGTCCCTCCGGTGTCGATTATATGCACCTTGTCGACCATGCGCGGGCGCACATCGAAAAGACCTACAAGCGTCCTTTCATGAACCGGCTCGTGCGCGCCATCCTTGCTGCTGTTCTGCCTTATCCCGATCGGTTTCGCCTCGCGATCAAGCTGTCGTCAGCGGGGCGGCCGTTCGCAGGTCTTTTAGCGCGCGCGCCCGCATTGAAACCATTTGCCGCGATGCTGGCGCTGGCGCCGCGTCGCATTCCTCCCGCCTCCGCCTATGCCGCGGCGGCAAGCCACCCGCCGGTCGGCGAGAAACGCGGTCGCGTCGCGATCTTGACTGGCTGCGCGCAGCCGGTTCTCGATCCCGGGATCAACGAGGCAACAATCAGGCTCCTGACACGGCTTGGTGTTGAAGTCGTCGTTCCCAAAGGAGAGGTTTGTTGCGGCTCGCTCGTCCACCACATGGGACGGGAAGAGCAGGCATTGGCGAGCGCACGTGCCAACGTCGATGTGTGGACGCGTGAACTCGAAGAAGGCGGGCTCGACGCAATCATCATCACCGCTTCCGGCTGCGGCACGACGATCAAGGACTATGGCCATATGCTGCGGCTGGATGCGGCCTATGCCGAAAGGGCGGCACGCGTTTCGTCCTTGGCGAAGGACATCACGGAATATCTCGCATCGCTCGAGCTCCCCGCGCAGATGCCGAAGGGCATCATCGTCGCCTATCACTCTGCCTGCTCGATGCAACACGGTCAGAAAATCACGATGGCGCCGAAGCAGCTGTTGAAGGCGGCCGGATTCAATGTCCGCGATCCTGCCGAAGGTCACCTCTGCTGTGGGTCGGCGGGTACCTACAACATCATGCAATCCGACATTTCCGATGCGCTCAAGACCCGCAAGGTCAAGAACCTCGAAGCAACGAAGCCGCGTGTGATCGCAACCGGAAATATCGGCTGCATGATGCAGATCGGGACAGGGACGGCGATTCCGATCGTTCACACGGTGCAATTGTTGGATTGGGCCTACGGCGGAGATATGCCGGAGAAACTAAAGGATCTGCCGCTGGCTTAGAGGTGCCGGATCGTCCGGTGGTCTCGAAAGCCCATGCATCGCATAGCCCTTGCGCTTGCGACCCCGCATCCGCGGTTTGAGATCGGCGACCGGTTGCCCGGCCGCCTAATTGCTTGGCTTAGCCGCCGAAAATCGTCCGCAGCACGTCGATGCCGCGATCTTCGAAGCTGATTTCGCCCTGCTTGTTGCCAGGGCCGACGACGATGACCTTCGTGCCGACGGGCGCACGATCGTAAAGATCGATCACATCCTTGTTCATCATGCGGATGCAGCCGGACGACATGTTGAGCCCAATCGACCACGGCTGGTTGGTGCCGTGGATGCGGAAGCTCGTATCGTTGCCGCCCTTGTAGAGATACATGGCGCGGGCGCCAAGCGGATTGTCCTCGCCGCCTTCCTGGAAGGTCGGGAGGATGTGGCCCTTCGCCGCCTCGCGAACACGCATCTCAGCCGGGGGCGTCCAGCCCGGCCATTCTGCCTTGCGGCCGATCTTCACCACGCCCGACCAGCCGAAGCCCTCGCGCCCGACGCCGATGCCATAGCGCGTCGCGCGGTCCTTGGTTTCGACGAGATACAGGAACTTGTGGTTGGTATCGATGATGATCGTGCCGGGTGCCTCGTTGGTGATGAGGTGCACGCGCTGGCGCTTGAACTGCGGCTTGACCGACTTCGGCGGTGCGGCGACCCGAACGACAGGCGCGCGATCGTGAGCGGGTGTAATCGGCTGCGCCGAGACCGATGCGGACATGGAAGTGACCAGAAGGCCGGTGGCCGCAAGAGTCGTCGCGAATTTCAGCATGGTTGATTCCCTCAAAGCAAAACCGGACCGAAGCTACCCTAACTTCGATCCAGTTCAAGATGTCGGCGCGGAATGAAACAGCTGCGATGTCTAATTGCAACTATTCTTGGCCGCGCGCCCGATATTCGGGAGCCTTTACATGACGATGACGCGGGTTCCAACCTTTACCCGCTCGTAAAGGTCAACGACATCCTCGTTGCGTAGCCGGATGCAGCCAGAGGAAACGGCGTTGCCGATCGTCCAGGGGGCGTTGGTACCGTGGATGCGGTAGAGCGTCGAACCGAGATACATGGCGCGCGCGCCAAGCGGGTTCTCGGGACCGCCGTCCATGCGCGCCGGGAGATAGTGGCCCTTGGCGGCTTCGCGGCCAACCATTTCGGCTGGCGGCGTCCAGTCCGGCCATTCGGACTTGCGGGTAATCTTGTGCACGCCGGCCCATTCGAAGCCTGGCTTGCCGACGCCCACTCCGTAACGCCGCGCCTTGCCGCCCTCCATTACCAGGTAAAGGAAGCGGCTGTTGGTATCGATGACGATCGCGCCGGGCCGTTCCTTGGTGTCGTAGGTGACGATCTGCGGCAGAAATTGCGGCTCAAGCTGGCGGCGGACGACTGGGACGCCGGGATTGATGGCGGACAGCGGTTGCGCCACGGCGGCCGGAGCGCGGCCGAAGACGCCGGATGTGAACAGACCGCGTTTCGGAAAGGCCGGTTGTCGGTAGACGACGGGACGAACCTTGCCGCCGAGCTGCATGACCCATGGGGCTGCAAGGTCCGGGCTTAGCACGACCGGCGGGCGCGTTGCATAACGGTCGTCGCCGAGCGCAGCGGTGGAAAAGACGCCGAGCATCGCTGCGGCGAGCAGAAGGGATTTCATCATCGGACGGACTCTCTACAAATGGCCGAAAATGCACGGACGGCAGCGGCCGCCTGCCGCCACGCTGCCACCGTTCCCGCCAGCGAATCGTAAATTTGAATTCATTCAAGTCCGAAGCGAGAGATAAACTTTTCGTCAGGGTTATCGTTCGGTTTGGAAAGAGAGTTTGCAAATGGTAAAGCCGGATTCGCAGCACGAAAGCGAAGCGGGATCATGAGCGATACGGGCATCATCATCGGCGAAGACGGCAAGAGCCGTTGTCACTGGCACGCCAACCTCCCGGATTACCTCAAGTATCACGACGAGGAATGGGGGCGGCCGGTAACGGATGACATCCGCCTCTTCGAGAAGATCTGCCTGGAGGGGTTCCAGTCCGGTCTCTCCTGGCTCACCATCCTGCGCAAGCGCGAGAATTTCCGCGCTGCCTTTGCCGGCTTCGACTTCGAGAAGGTTGCGCTCTTCGACGACAGCGATATCCAACGCTGCCTCGCCGATCCCGGCATCGTGCGCCATCGAGGCAAGATCGTCTCGACGATCAACAACGCCCGCCGTGCGATCGAACTGAGGCAGGAGTTCGGGTCGCTCGCCCGGTATTTCTGGAGCTTCGAGCCCGGTCATAACGATAGGCCAAAGGTGGTCGATCGTGCCACTGTCATGGCCAACCCGACAACGCCGACATCGGTTCTCATTTCCAAGAATCTGAAGAAGCGCGGCTGGACGTTTGTCGGCCCAACCACAGTTTATGCCTTTATGCAGGCAATGGGTCTCGTCAACGATCACATCGAAGGTTGCTTCTGCCGCGTCGAGGTAGAGGCGATGCGCAATGCGCTGGTGCGCCCATGAAGGCGCTCGCGGCAACCGTCGCATTCTGCCTGGTGGCATCCGTAGCGTTCGGCCAGTCACCGGAGCTGCAGCCCGGCGAGCGACTGGAGAAGCTGCAGTTTCCGGCTGCAACCATGGAGCTCAAGGGCTGGACGAAGCTCGGCAACGGGCGGGTTTACACACTTCCCGTCAAGGCTGGCCAGCAGGTGAAGATAAGCTTTGCGACCAAGAGCAAGTTTGCCTTCCTTTCGATCTTCGATCTGGCAACGCCCGACGAGGAGGCGATCTTTGGTACCGATGAGGATGGCACCAGCTACACCGTCACAGTGAAGGACAACACCACCTGGCTGCTGCGGCCCTATTATTCCAAGGCGTCGCCGCGCCGCGGCCTGGGCGCGCCCTACAGCATTCTCGTCGAGCCGCAGGCAACAGCGCCGCAGCCCACGGCTCCGGCTGAACAGCAATCGCCGTCGCCACTTTTCCCTTCAAGGCAGTAATGAGGGGCTAGCCCAGGCCTTCGATCAACCTGCGCAGTTCTCCGAGATGTTCGATCTTGCGAAAGCGCGGTGCGTCCTTCGGTTCCTCGACATGCTCGACGACCCAGGTGAGTTCGTGCGGCACGAAGACGCCGTAGCTGCCGGCGGCAATCGCGGGGACAATGTCTGATTTCAGCGAGTTGCCGACCATCATCGCCCGTTCCGGGCCACCGCCGACCTTGGAGAAGATCCGCCGGTAGGTCACGGCGGTCTTGTCGGAGACGATCTCGACGGCGTGGAAGAAGTCGCCAAGCCCGGATTGCGCGAGCTTACGCTCCTGATCGAAAAGATCACCCTTGGTGATCATCACCAGCAGGTAGTTTTCCGAGAGCGCCGCCAAGGTCTCCTGCACATGCGGCAGGGTCTCGACGGGGTGAGAAAGCAGGTCGCGGCCGGTGTCGAGGATATTGGCAATGACGCTGGCGGGCACCTTGCCCTCGGTGACCTCGATCGCCGTCTCGATCATGGACAGCGTAAATCCCTTGATGCCGAAACCGTACTGCCGGAGATTGCGCTTCTCTGCCTCCAGCAAGCGCTCGGAAATTCTTGGACCATTTGCAAAATCGGCCAGCAATTCCGTGAAATGCGCCTCGGTAAGCCGATAGTATTGCTCGTTCTGCCAGAGCGTGTCGTCGGCATCGAAACCGATGGTCGTCAGCATGCGCGTCGTCATCGCCCATCTCCGAGTAATCTGATTTGAATCTATTGAAAGATGGCCGCGAAACAAGAGCATCGCAAAGCCGTGAGGCGAGTACACGGCATGTTGAAATGCCGCCGCCTCGCCTTACATCGATAGTGCCTTCCACGCGGCCGCATTCCGGCTGCTCCTGTCATGTGCAGGCCAACAACCAAAAAATGAACTCATCTGTCCGTAGGCAAGCCTGCGGTCGTCACAAGGAAATTTTCGACCATGCGTTACAATCAACTTGGAAATACGGGACTATTCGTCTCGGAAATCTGCCTCGGTACGATGACATTCGGCGCCGCCGGCGAAAACAACCTTTGGGGCTCGATCGCCGACGTCGACCAGAAAGCCGCCGATGAAATCGTTGCGAAGTCGCTGGCATCGGGCGTCAACTTCATCGACACGGCCGACGTCTATTCCTTCGGCGAATCCGAAAAGCTGCTCGGCCAGGCCCTGAAGAACCTCAGCGTTCCCCGTAAGGACGTGGTCATCGCCACGAAAGTCTATAGCACCATGGGCGACAAGCCGAACGACCGCGGCGCCTCGCGTGGCCACATCATGGATTCGGTCGAGGCCAGTCTGAAGCGGTTGCAGACCGATCATATCGATCTTTACCAGATCCATGCCACCGATCCGGTCACGCCGATCGACGAGACGCTGCGAGCCCTGGACGATCTCGTATCCCGCGGTCTCGTGCGCTATGTGGGTGTCTCCAACTGGCAGGCGTGGCGCATCGCCAAAGCGCTCGGCATCTCGGAACGTCGCGGTCTTGCCCGGTTCGAGACGGTACAGGCGTACTATTCGATCGCCGGCCGCGATCTCGAGCGTGACATCGTGCCGATGATGCAGGAGGAAAAGCTTGGTCTAATGGTCTGGTCGCCGCTGGCGGGCGGTCTTCTCTCCGGCAAGTACGGGCCGGGAGCGCCGGGCAACGGGGAAGGACGCCGCGCCTCGTTCGACTTCCCGCCGGTCGACAAGGATCGCGCCTGGGCCTGCGTTGCCGTGATGCGCGAGATCGCCGCGAAACACGGCACAAGCGTCGCGACCGTCGCGCTTGCCTACATCCTGGCGAAACCTTTCGTGACGACTGTCATCATCGGCGCAAAACGCGTCGAGCAGCTCGACCAGAACCTGGCGGCCGTCAACCTGAAGCTCGATGCGGACGACCTGAAGAAGCTGGACGAGGTCAGCGAACTCGCGCCCGAATATCCGGGCTGGATGCTGGCCCGGCAGGGGGCAGCCCGACGGCCGGAACCTTTCGAACCGAAGGGCTGATCAAGGCCTTGTGAAGGCGGACGCCGGGGCTTCGTGCTCCGGCGTCCTTTGCGATTACTTGCCGTGAGCCTTCAGCCAGGCCTGCATATCGGCGATCTCAGCCTCCTGGGCCTTGATGACGGCTTCCGCGAGCTTGCGAATTTCCGGATCCTTGCCGTACTCCAGCTCGATTTTCGCCATGTCGATCGCACCTTGATGGTGCGGGATCATGCCGCGGACGAAGTCGACATCGGCGTCGCCGCTATACTTCATCGTCATGTCCTTGTGCATTTTAGCGTTCGCCTGCGCAAAGGCGTGGCTCGATGCGCCGTGGTCGCCCATTGGCTTGC
The DNA here is from genome assembly GCF_000510625.1 of Rhizobium sp. IBUN. Taxonomy (NCBI): domain Bacteria; kingdom Pseudomonadati; phylum Pseudomonadota; class Alphaproteobacteria; order Hyphomicrobiales; family Rhizobiaceae; genus Rhizobium; species Rhizobium sp. IBUN. The sequence continues at coordinate 53,718 of NZ_AZNV01000008.1, read as the reverse complement.
TCATGTCCATTTTCATCTCCTCTGCGAAGACGGGTGCGGACGAGAGTGCGAGGGTGGCCGCTATGGCGAGAACTTTCAGAGACATGGGATTTCCTTCCTCGGTCTGATACTGGAATTCAATGCGCGGCCGAAGCCGCAGCGTTCATGAAGACCGTCAGACAAGCCGGGGAGGCGGCGCCAGCGGTGCTGGGCGGGCATCCTGCATGGCGTGAGCCGGTCCGGGTGCAGGATAGGAAAACATCTGCTTGCCGGTCGCGGCGATGACGCTCAATGGCGGAATGACCAGGCAGGCCGAACAGAAGGGCATGTGCACCATACCGGCGGCCGAACAAGGATCCTGCTGCGCCGGCGACGACTTGGCCTTCTCGCCCATATCCATGCCGGTCATATGCTGATGCTCGGTGCTGGGCGTCGCAGCGACCGGCTGCATGGACAGGCATGTCGGACAGCCGGCCCATGCGGACATGGTGCCGAAGGCAAACCAGCCGAAAACCATCGCTATGATTGCAAGAAACCGCATATCGTCAAAATAGGTGCAGCGCGCGAAGAAGCCAAGCCCGCTTTATACACGTTGGCGAGAGAAGCGTCGGCCGACGTGCGGAGGCTGGCGCTAGTACGCGGCAACGACCTGATGGACGATCTGATAGCCATTGCTCTCTTCGCCGAGTGGCGCCACGGGCCACTGCCAGTTGGCCCGAACCGATGACAGCGCCACGCCGTGCAGCAGATCAGTCTCGTCATGAACCTTCCCCTGTCGGTCTATCACGGCATAGGAAACATCGGTAACCAGGCATGTCTTGCAGGGCGCTGCCTCAAGCGCCGACCGGTGCGCCTCGATCAGTTGTGCGACGGTATCGGCGGGCATGGCGCCGGCCTGTTCCGCCTCGTAGCGGCGTTGTGCGCCGCGACCGATCTGGGAGAGGAGATTGGCCGAGACGACGAAGTCGAGATACGGAACGCTTCTCAGGAACGCCAGCGGCTCTGGTTGTTTGCCCGCGGCAAGCTCGTCGTAGCCGGAGAGATCGCGCTCGATCAGCCGAACATTGCTGTAGCGCTTGAGCCGCAGCCAGAGGCGCACCGAGGCAAGATGCACGAGATCGACGAGGACGACAGTGTCAAAGGTCCTGGCTAATTCCTCAATCGGCACGTCGCGGAGCAGGCCCGAGCCCAAAACGACCGCCGTCCTCCTCTGCCGCAACTCCGCAATGGCACTTCTCACAGCGTTCCGGCTTCGCTCCTCGTGCTCCGCCCATTGCCGGCTGCAACGGCCGGCGCGGGACCAGAGATTGACGGAGTATCGGATGAACCGGCGATGCGCCTTCAATGTCATCGGAACGGTGGCAGCATAGAGAAGCGCCTCGGCAATCATCGTGTAGCTCCCGCCATTCGATCCATTCTCTCTCGTTCAATCGATTCTGTGTTCCTGATCAAGGGCCTTCGCCCTTGCCGCACCCGGCCCTTTCCGCTAGGTAACCGCCACTGTCACAGCGAGCGGAATACCTTGGAAATGAACGACAAGCAGAAGAAACCACAAAAGCTCAAGGCCAGACTTCCCCGCGGCTTCGTCGATCGTTCGGCAGCCGACATTCGCGCCGTCAACGAAATGACCGCGAAGATCCGGGAAGTCTACGAGCATTATGGTTTCGATCCTGTCGAAACGCCGCTCTTCGAATACACCGACGCGCTCGGCAAGTTCCTGCCGGATGCCGACCGGCCGAACGAGGGCGTCTTCTCGCTGCAGGACGACGACGAGCAGTGGATGTCCTTGCGCTACGACCTGACGGCGCCGCTCGCCCGTCATGTTGCCGAGAATTTCAACGAGATCCAGCTGCCGTACCGCACCTATCGCGCCGGCTATGTCTTCCGCAATGAGAAGCCGGGCCCCGGTCGCTTCCGCCAGTTCATGCAGTTCGACGCCGATACGGTCGGTGCGCCGGGCGTGCAGGCCGATGCGGAAATGTGCATGATGATGGCCGATACGCTGGAAGCCCTCGGCATCAAGCGCGGCGACTACGTGATCCGCGTCAACAACCGCAAAGTTCTCGACGGTGTTCTCGAAGCAATCGGTCTCGGCGGCGATGACAAGGCCGGCCAGCGCCTCAACGTGCTACGCGCCATCGACAAGCTCGACAAGTTCGGTCTCGAGGGCGTTGCTCTCCTGCTTGGTCCCGGCCGCAAGGACGAGTCTGGCGACTTCACCAAGGGTGCTGGTCTCGACCAGGGACAGATCGACAAGGTTCTCTTCTTCGTCGGGATCAAGGACTATACCGAAAGCGCTGGGCAGCTTGCCGAGCTGGTTGCCGGAACGTCCAAGGGTGCGGAAGGCGTGGAGGAGCTGAACTTCATCGGCGCATTGGTGCGAAGCGCCGGCTATCAGTCGGATCGCGTCAAGATCGACCCCTCGGTTGTTCGCGGCCTCGAATATTACACCGGCCCGGTTTACGAAGCCGAGCTCCTCTTCGACGTGACTAACGAGAAGGGCGAGAAGGTCGTCTTCGGTTCCGTCGGTGGCGGCGGTCGCTACGACGGTCTCGTGTCCCGCTTCATGGGCCAGCCCGTGCCGGCCACTGGCTTCTCGATTGGCGTCTCTCGCCTGATGACGGCGCTGAAGAACCTCGGCAAGCTCGGCCAGGCCGAGGTCATCGAGCCGGTTCTGGTCACTGTCATGGACGGCGATGTCGAGTCGATGGGCCGCTACCAGCACATGACGCAGGAATTGCGCAAGGCTGGCATCCGCGCCGAGATGTTCCAGGGCAACTGGAAGAAGTTCGGCAATCAGCTGAAATATGCCGACCGCCGCGGCAGCCCCGTCGCCATTATCCAGGGCGGTGACGAGCGGGCGCAGGGCGTCGTGCAGATCAAGGACCTGATCGAAGGCAAGCGCCTGTCCGGCGAGATCGAGGACAACGCCAGCTGGCGCGAAGCGCGCGTCGCACAGGAGACAGTTGCCGAAGGCGACCTCGTCGCCAAGGTGAAGGAAATTCTGGCGGCGCAGGCCGAAGACCGCAACAGGGCGGGCTGAGATGGCCCTGATCAACCTGCCGGACTTCTCCGGCGAGCTCCTCTCAGAGTTTGCGGCGCGAAAGACGGAGCGGGTAGATACGCCCGTCATCCAGCCGGCCGAACCATTTCTTGACATCGCCGGCGAGGATCTTCGCCGGCGCATTTTCATGACCGAAAGCGAGACGGGCGACAGCCTTTGCCTGCGGCCGGAGTTCACGATCCCCGTCTGCCTGCGCCACATCGAGAGCGCGACCGGCACGCCGAAGCGCTATTCCTATCTCGGCGAAGTTTTCCGCCAGCGGCGTGAAGGCGGCAACGAGTTCTATCAAGCCGGGATCGAGGATCTTGGCGACATCAATATTGCCGCTGCCGACGCGCGTGCGATCGGCGATGCGATCGGCGTGCTGGAGCGCGTCGTTCCCGGCAAGCGTCTTGCGGTGACACTCGGCGATCAGGCTGTCTTCGAAGCAGTGGTGCAGGGGCTTGGCCTGCCGCTCGGCTGGCAGAAGCGCCTGATCCATGCCTTCGGCAACATGAGCCAGCTCGAAGCTCTGCTGGCAAGCCTCGTCAGCCCTCAGTTCGTAACTGGATTGAGTGACGAGATGGCACATCTGATTGCCGCCGACGATGAAGCAGCACTTGTTGCACACATAGATGCGACGATGCAGGCGACGGGCTATTCGACGAATGCCAGCCGTTCGCCGCTCGAAATCGCGCGCCGTCTGAAGGAAAAGCTGATCCTCTCCGAAACGCGCCTCGATGATGCGGCCTTCCGCGTGCTGGAAGAATTCCTGTCGCTGAACGTACCGCTGATCAATGCTTCGGCGGCCTTGGCCGGTTTTGCCGATGCCGCGGGCCTCAAGCTCGGCAACGCGCTGGCGCGTTTCGACGGCCGCGTGGCCGCTCTGGCCAATGCCGGCGTCGATTTGGCGCTGATCGATTACCGCGCAGCCTTCGGGCGTCCGCTGGATTACTACACCGGCCTGGTTTTCGAGATCGGCGCCCAGGGCACGTCGGCGGTTCTCGCCGGTGGGGGTCGTTTCGATCGCCTGATGACGTTCCTGGGCGCCAAGGAACGCATTCCCGCCGTCGGCTTCTCGCTCTGGCTGGATCGCATCGAAGCCGAGAGGACCGTATGATGACGATTACCATCGCATTGCCCTCCAAGGGCCGGATGAAGGACGATGCCTCGGCGATCTTCGAACGCGCCGGGATCAGGATCACCGCTGTCGGCAACGATCGCTCCTATCGCGGACGCGTCGAAGGTTGGGACGACGTCGAAGTTGCCTTCCTTTCCGCCTCCGAGATTTCCCGTGAACTCGGCAGCGGCACCGTCGATTTCGGTGTCACCGGCGAAGACCTTGTCCGCGAGGGCCTGGCGGAGGCGGACAAGCGCGTCGAGATCTGCGCGCGTCTCGGCTTCGGCCATGCCGATGTCGTGGTTGCCGTTCCTGAAATCTGGCTCGACGTCGACACTATGGCCGATCTCGGCGATGTTGCTTCCGACTTTCGCGCCCGTCACGGCCGGCGCCTGGCGATTGCCACGAAATACTGGCGGCTGACGCAACAATTCTTCTCCAGCCAGCACGGCATCCAGCTCTACCGGATCGTCGAAAGCCTTGGGGCAACGGAAGGGGCGCCTGCCTCGGGATCGGCCGATATCATCGTCGACATCACCTCGACTGGTTCGACTCTTCGCGCGAACAACCTGAAGATCTTGTCCGACGGCGTCATCCTTCGCTCCCAGGCCTGCTTCGTCAGGGCACGCAAGGAAAGCCACGCGAACGACGCGACCGTTCAGCGGCTGATCGACGCCGTTCGCTCGGCACTCTGACCATCGCCAAATCAACACACGAAAAAACCCGCCGTCTGGTGACGGCGGGTTTTTCCTGCTTGGGAGGATGCTTGATCGCTTAGGCGACTGCGTAGGCGCCGCGGCGTGCGTCGAGCGAGTAGAGGCCCGGGCCGACAATGGCGAGGAAGATGTAAGCGCCGGCCAGCGTGAAGTTCTTCATGACCATGATCTGGTTCAGGGCGTTGATCCAGCCGAGAGCGGCAGCCGGGAAATCCGGAACGTTGACCGTCGGCAGGTGGAAGACGACAGCGGTGAAGATACAAAAGGCGGCGAGCAGCCAGCCGACGATCTTCGTCTGGTAGCCGACGAGAACCGCGAGGCCAGTTACAAATTCAAAGGCGCCTGCGAGATAGGTCAGGGCAGTCGACGCCGGAAGGCCAGCACCGGCGATCATGCCAGCGGTTCCAGCCGGATCGGTCAGCTTGCCGAAGCCGGCAAGGATGAACATGAACGACAAGAGGACGCGAGCGACAAGAATGACAATATTGTTGGTATTCGACATGAACGTTGTCTCCGTTGAATGGCGTTTGAGGTTGTTGTGCCCCGGCACGGTTGCAACCTCGGATGCCACTTTGTCGCCTTTTTTTGCTGTTGTGGAAAGATGGACGGAAAGGGACACTTCGTTCTCTATTATTGAACGACCGATCTTGGCGAAGTCGGCTTGCCATCGATGGTGCGCCTCTTTTATGGTCGGCCGCCCAAGATGGAGACCCCGATGGCAGATCTTTCCGCATTTCCGATCACGACGCGCTGGCCAGCAGCGAACCCGGATATCATCCAGCTTTACTCGTTGCCAACCCCGAACGGCGTGAAGATATCGATTGCGCTTGAAGAGCTTGGCTTGTCCTATGAACCGCATCTGATCTCGTTCAGCACGAACGACCAGAAGTCGCCGGAATTCGTATCGCTCAATCCCAATGGCCGCATCCCGGCAATCATCGATCCCAATGGCCCCGATGGAAAGCCGATCGGCATTTTCGAATCCGGTGCCATCCTGCTCTATTTGGCAGAGAAGACAGGCAAACTCATTCCATCAGATACAGCCGGGCGCTACGAGACGATCCAGTGGGTCTTCTTCCAGATGGCCGGTATCGGACCGATGTTCGGACAGTTCGGGCACTTCTACAAATTCGCGGCCGATAAGGTTGCCAACAACTCGTATCCGATGGAGCGCTACCGCGACGAATCAAAGCGGCTTCTGAGCGTACTGGAAGCACGCCTCCAGGGTCGCCAGTGGATCATGGGCGATCTCTACACGATCGCCGATATCGCCACCTTCCCGTGGCTCCGCGGTGCCGACATCTTCTACGGCGGGCGTGAGGTGTTGGATTATAAGAGCTTCCCGGCCGTGATGGACTGGCTAGAGCGCTGCATCGCCCGGCCGGCCTCGGAAAAGGGGTTGAATATCCCGGCACGGCCTGCGTAAATCTGAGGCAAATATGCAAAAAGCCGGTCCAAAAGGCCGGCTTTTTTCATGTGCGGGAGCGTCTATTGGCGCCTGGCAAACTCGCCGCCGGTATTCGTCTTGAAACGAGGGAAGATGAAAACACCGAGCATGCTGCCGTGATTAGCATCGTCGTGGCCGTTCGACTCGCCCATGCAGAACAACGGCTGACGGAAGCCATTCGACATCATGATGGTGGTCGAGAAACAGAAGGATGAGGAGAGCGTCGCAGCCTGCTCGAAGAGTTCCAGGATGTGATCGCGATCCTTCGGATCGTAGCAGCGTATGAGGCTCAGGAGGCCGCATACCCGCGCCGGGAGTCCGTGCAGCAGGGCGCTCCATTCCTTGAGGCGGATCACGCCGCTGGACAGGTCTCCGACCCAGGTTTCCGAAATGGAAAACTGCGCCAGCATTTCAGGATCATGATTGCTGATATCCAGTGAGCCCGGCATAAGCGGTGCCGCGGCGTTGGTTCTCGCGATTTTGAACAAATTTTTCCCCAGCTTAGGTGCGGCTTCCCCCGCCGCACGTCCGGCAAAAATGAGCAGGTTCATGTTGCACCGCGCATCATGCTCGGGCGACCGGGAAATGGGGTCTGGATTGCCGGTTCTTCTCACGGAACCGCTTCCAATTTCACGGGGGCGTTACTCAACTTCTAATATATTTTTCGGGAAGGGGTTGTCCCGAATCCTACGTCGCATTCTCGTGGTCAGGATCGATGCGCATCGTGACCCATCGGCTGATGACACGCGCCGAATGCGCGGGGATTTATAGGCACTTTCATGCAAACGGCAATCCGCTTTTTGCATAATGCCGATCGCTACTGTGAGTGGAAAAACAACCGTGAAAGTATGGGGGACGCGAAAAAGAGCAAAAAAATGCGCGGCTGCCGAAGTGCAACCGGTTTCAATGCTCTCGTGAGCTCTGAAATGTGCATAAAATTGCAGCGAACGGATAACACAGCTTTTGGAAGAAATAATGCAGGCGCACAAGCTCTGCGAAAGCTTCGCCGAATGCGAGGCGCATTCAGATATCCGGTTAAACGTTTCACCTGACGATTGAAAAAGCTCACCTGGCGAATCATGCGCCGGAACGAAAAAGGGCGGTCCGAAGACCGCCCTTCCTATTCCGGGAAAACCAGGAGATAGATCGGTGAAGCTTTATGGACGCTTCAGCGATAGGCTTTCGCCTATCACATCATGTCCATGCCGCCCATGCCGCCCATGCCGCCCGGCATGCCAGCCGGAGCGTCCTTCTTCGGCAGCTCGGCGATCATGGCTTCGGTGGTGATCAGCAGCGAAGCAACCGAAGCTGCGTCTTGCAGAGCCGTGCGAACAACCTTGACCGGGTCGACGATACCCATGGCGATCATGTCGCCGTATTCGCCGGTCTGGGCGTTGTAACCGAAGTTGTCCTGACCCTTCTCGAGGATCTTGCCAACAACGATCGATGCTTCGTCACCAGCGTTCTCGGCGATCTGACGGGCCGGAGCCTGCAGAGCGCGGCGAACGATGTTGATGCCAGCTTCCTGGTCGTCGTTCTCGCCCTTGACGGAGATCTTGGCGGAGGAACGCAGCAGGGCAACGCCGCCGCCCGGTACGATACCTTCCTGAACAGCAGCGCGCGTCGCGTTGAGCGCGTCGTCGATGCGGTCCTTCTTTTCCTTCACTTCGACTTCCGTCGAACCGCCGACGCGGATGACTGCAACGCCACCAGCGAGCTTAGCAAGACGCTCCTGCAGCTTTTCGCGGTCGTAGTCGGAGGTGGTTTCTTCGATCTGGGCCTTGATCTGGGCAACGCGGCCTTCGATGTCGGACTTGGCGCCCGAACCGTCGACGATCGTCGTGTTTTCCTTGGAGATCGAAACCTTCTTGGCGCGGCCGAGCATGTCGAGGGTAACCGACTCGAGCTTGATGCCGAGGTCTTCGGAGATGACAGTGCCGCCCGTGAGGATCGCGATGTCTTCGAGCATGGCCTTGCGGCGATCGCCGAAGCCAGGAGCCTTGACAGCAGCAATCTTCAGGCCGCCACGCAGCTTGTTGACGACGAGCGTAGCAAGAGCTTCGCCTTCGACGTCTTCAGCGATGATGAGGAGCGGCTTGCCGGTCTGAACGACAGCTTCGAGAACCGGGAGCATGGCCTGGAGGTTCGAGAGCTTCTTCTCGTGCAGGAGGATGAAGGCGTCTTCGAGATCAGCGATCATCTTTTCCGGGTTGGTGACGAAGTACGGGCTGAGGTAACCGCGGTCGAACTGCATGCCTTCGACGACTTCGAGTTCGGTTTCAGCGGTCTTGGCTTCTTCGACGGTGATAACGCCTTCGTTGCCGACCTTCTGCATTGCTTCAGCAATGTCGAGACCGATCTGCTTTTCGCCGTTTGCGGAGATCGTGCCGACCTGGGCAACTTCTTCCGAGGTGTTGATCTTCTTGGCCTTGGCCTGGAGATCCTTCACGACTTCAGCAACAGCGAGGTCAATGCCGCGCTTCAGGTCCATCGGGTTCATGCCGGCTGCAACAGCCTTGGCGCCTTCGCGAACGATCGCCTGAGCGAGAACCGTTGCGGTCGTCGTGCCGTCGCCGGCGATGTCGTTGGTCTTCGAAGCAACTTCGCGGACCATCTGGGCGCCCATGTTTTCGAACTTGTCTTCCAGTTCGATTTCCTTGGCGACCGAAACGCCGTCCTTGGTGATGCGCGGAGCGCCGAAGGACTTGTCGATGATGACGTTACGACCCTTCGGGCCGAGCGTTACCTTCACTGCGTCAGCGAGAATGTCGACGCCACGCAGCATCTTTTCGCGCGCGGTGCGGCCGAACTTGATTTCTTTAGCTGCCATGATTGAAACTCCTGAATTCGAGTTGTCCGGGCTTTGGGCCCGTAGCTAAAATCGGAAAGGGGAAAAACGGCTGATTAGCCGATGATGCCCATGATGTCGGCTTCCTTCATGATCAGAAGGTCTTCGCCGTTGATCTTGACTTCAGTGCCGGACCACTTGCCGAACAGAACGCGATCGCCAGCCTTGACGTCGAGAGCGACGACCTTGCCGGACTCGTCACGAGCGCCGGAACCGACGGCGACGATTTCGCCTTCCTGCGGCTTTTCCTTGGCGGTGTCCGGAATGATGATGCCGCCCTTGGTCTTTTCTTCGGACTCAACGCGACGGACAACGACGCGATCGTGAAGGGGGCGGAAATTGGTGCTTGCCATTGTCTAATCCCTCGATCAAATGACACTAGCAGGCCGAGAGCGGCCCGCACGGATGGGTGTTAGCACTCGTGCTTGGTGAGTGCTAGCGAGGCAGCATTTAGGAGTGGCCCAACGGGGAGTCAAGAACGGCCGCAATTTTTCTTCGCCGTCCTCACAAACAGCCATAACAGCAAATCCTTGTCGGAAGTGCGACAGGCTGCGTTCTCTCCGAGATTTCCGAACGTCCTGAAGCTGGAGAGCTTTTGTAGCCCCGGAACGTTTGCGGCACCCGCGGGGCGAGTGGCGTCAGGATTGCCGCGCATACACGCCGATGGTATCGAGCAGCTTGGGGCAGGGGGCGGCAACCGTGAACAAAACGATCGCGGCGGACGAAATCATAGCGGTACCGACACTTGGGGAGGCGGCGCGTGTATGGGCGCGCATCGGCTGCTTGGGCTTCGGCGGGCCGGCCGGTCAGATCGCCCTGATGCACACGACGATTGTCGATGAGAAGCGCTGGATTTCCGAGGAGCGCTTCCTACACGGATTGAATTTCTGCATGCTGCTGCCTGGCCCGGAGGCTCAGCAACTGGCCACCTATATCGGCTGGCTGATGCACGGCGTGCGCGGCGGCCTCATTGCCGGCTTGTTGTTTGTATTGCCGGGCTTCCTCGTCATCCTGATGCTGTCGAGCCTCTACGCCGTCTTTCAGGAGGCCGCGTGGCTTCCCGCGCTTTTCTTCGGAGTAAAGGCTGCCGTTTTGGCAATCGTCATCGAGGCCTTGCTCCGGGTGGGGCGCCGAGCGCTGAGGGAGCGCTTTCATTATTATGTGGCCGGAGCGTCGTTCCTGGCTCTCTTCTTCCTGAACTTGCCGTTTCCTCTGGTTATCATCCTGGCCGGAGCAGCAGGCTTGTTATGGATGAAGTATTCCAAGCGTCGATTGGCAGCGCCGGTCTTGCCGCAAGCCTCTTCGCGCACGCATTTTCCCGAGGTTACGCATGTGATCGCAAGGCCTCTTGTGGTGCTCGTGTTCTGGATCCTTGTCTGGCAGTCGCCACTCTTTTTCATTCGCGGCCTCGATGTACCGACGGACCTGATCGCCGAAACCCTGAGCGGCGAAACCAATGTTTTCGGCGCGGTCTTCATCTTCTTCTCCAAGATGGCCGTCATCACCTTCGGAGGCGCGTACGCCGTCCTCTCCTATGTCGGCCAGGTCGCCGTCGGCCATTACGCCTGGCTTCAGCCGGCCGAGATACTCGATGGACTGGCACTTGCCGAGACGACGCCCGGGCCACTTGTTCTTGTTCTCTGTTTTGTCGGATTTCTCGCCGGCTATCGCAACCCGCTCGCCATGGCGCCGCTTGCCGGGGGCTTCCTTGGCGCCTTCCTCGCCGCCTGGGCGACCTTCGTGCCGAGCTTCATCTGGATCTTCGCCGGGGCTCCCTACATCGAGAAGCTGCGCAGCAACGAAAACCTCTCGTCGGCCCTTTCGGCGATCACCGCGGCGGTAGTCGGCGTCATCCTCAACCTTGCCCTTTGGTTCGGTCTGCACGTGCTCTTCGCCGAAGTTGGCCGTGCCGCACTCCTGTCCGGGAAAACCGGTCTGCCAATCGTCAGCGTCGCATGGCCGGAGTGGCGGACCCTCGATATCGCGGCGCTTGGGATCTTTGTAATGGCGTGCGTGATGCTCTTCCGATTCGAGAAGGGCCTCCTGACGATACTTGCTGTGTCGACTGCCGCAGGCCTGCTAATCAAAACGGGCGAGGCCCTTCTCTAATCGACGGGCACAGTTTTTTGCCGTTGCTCACTGCAAAATGCCTTGCCATCCCGGCATGCCTTTGCGATGTCACCTTGACTTAACGACAGCGGGAAATCGGAATGGCCAAGCGGATCGAGAACTTTGCAGAAATCACCAGCCACTACGACGCGGTGTTCTGCGATGTCTGGGGCGTCTTGCACAATGGAGTCGATCCCTTTCCCAAGGCGGCTGCGGCGCTGGAAGCAGCGCGCGGCGAGGGGCTAACCGTCGTTCTCATCACCAATTCGCCGCGCATCGCTCCGCAGGTCGTGACGCAGCTTCGCCAGATCGGCATCCAGGATGGCGCCTATGACCGCATCGTCACATCGGGCGACGTCACGCGGGGCCTGATCGCCGAGGGTCCGAAGAAGGTATTTCTGCTTGGACCGGATCGCGACGAGGCGATCATCGAGGGCCTTGGTGTCGAGCGCGTCGAGGCCAAGGATGCGGACTCGGTCGTCTGCACGGGCTTCTTCGACGACGAAACCGAGACCCCGGAAGACTACACCAAGTTGCTGAAGGCATTTCAGGCGCGTGGCGTGCCGATGATCTGTGCCAATCCCGATCTGGTTGTCGAGCGAGGCCACAAGATCATCCCCTGCGCCGGCGCGATGGCGGCGTATTACAATCAGCTCGGTGGCCAAACGCGCATTGCCGGCAAGCCGCACAAGCCGATCTACGAGGCCGTGCTATCTGCCGCCCGCGAAGCCCACGGGGACTTTCCGCTGAACCGTGTGCTTGCGATCGGAGACGGTATGCCGACCGATGTTCGCGGCGCTCTCGATTACGGGCTTGATCTCCTCTATATCAGCGGCGGCATCCACGCGACGGAATATACGCTGAATGGAGTGACCGACGAGGCGATCCTCACCGCCTATCTGGAGCGCGAAAGAGCGACGCCGATGTGGTGGATGCCCCGCCTCGCATAACGAGCCTCGCAAGAGAAAAGCCAGCCGATGACCGTTTTTCACCGCAACGAAACCCGCGAACCCCTGCCGGCCCATCTGCATGGCGGCGTGATTGCCATCGGCAACTTCGACGGTGTGCATCGGGGCCATCAGTCCGTGCTCAACCGGGCCTTGGAGATATCGAGGCAGCGGGGCATTCCGGCACTGGTCCTGACGTTTGAGCCACATCCCCGCACTGTCTTCCGCCCGGAGCAGCCGGTCTTTCGCTTGACGCCGGCGCCGCTCAAGGCGCGCATCCTCGAAGCGATCGGCTTCAATGCCGTCATCGAATATCCCTTCGACCGGGAGTTCTCACAGCGCTCGGCGGACGATTTCATCCATTCGATCCTCAAGGATTGGCTCAGCGCATCCGAGGTCGTGACCGGCTTCAACTTTCATTTCGGCCGCAGCCGGGAAGGCGGCCCGGCCTTCCTGATGGATGCCGGCCAGAAATACGGCTTTGGCGTGACGCTGATCGACGCGTTTCGTGACGAGAATACCGACGTCGTCTCCTCGAGCCACGTTCGCGAATTGCTGAGGGATGGCAATGTCAGCGAGGCGGCGGCGATGCTCGGCTATCACTATACGGTGGAAGCGGAAGTCATCGGCGGCGAGAAGCTTGGCCGTCAGCTCGGCTTTCCGACCGCGAATATGCGGTTGCCCGCCGAAGCAGACATTCAGGCGGGCATCTATGCCGTGCGCTTCCGCCTTGCCGATGGCACGCTCTATGATGGTGTCGCCAGCTACGGTCGCCGACCGACGGTCACCGACAATGGCGCGCCACTGCTCGAGACGTATCTCTTCGATTTCAGCGGCGACCTCTACGGGCAGCTCTGCTCCGTGTCCTTCCTCGGCTATCTGCGCCCGGAACTGAAGTTCGATGGCCTCGACCCCCTCGTGGAGCAGATGAACCGCGACAAGGAGGAGGCGAGTGCGCTGCTGACAGGCGTACAGCCGCTCGGCGAGCTCGACCGCAAGATCTGCTTCGCCTGAAGGTTCAGACGCTTTCGAAAATTGCGGCCCTTTCGGGACGACGGCCGTTGCCGTGTGGGGGCAGGGGTCTATGTCATCTGTTTGATTAGACGCGGATTCGCTGCGCCCCCAAGCACCGAAAGGCAATCATCAAATGGATAAAAGGTTTGGAACAGCAGCCTGCTGGCTGCTCATCATTCCCTATATCGGGCTCCTTTGGGTTCCCTTCTACAACTTTCACGACCCGGTTCTCTTCGGTTTCCCATTCTTCTACTGGTATCAGCTCGCCTGGGTGCCGGTTACCGCTTTCCTGACCTGGATCGCCTACCGGAGCATGCGCAATGACGACTGAACTCAACACCACCGCGCTTGCCGTCTTCGTTTTCTTCTTCGTGCTCGTCACGGTGATGGGGTTTGTCGCCACCCACTGGCGAAGGCCGAAGACGCTTGCCCATATCGACGAGTGGGGCCTTGGTGGCCGCAGCTTCGGCATCTGGATCACCTGGTTTCTGGTCGGCGGCGACTTCTACACTGCCTACACGGTCATCGCTGTTCCGGCGCTGGTCTATACGGTTGGCGCCTACGGTTTCTTCGCGCTGCCCTACACCATTATTGTCTATCCCTTCGTCTTCATGGTCATGCCGCTCCTTTGGCAGCGGGCGAAAGACTTCGGCTACGTGACCGCCGGTGACGTGGTTCACGGCCAATTTGGTTCGCGCGGGCTGGAGCTTGCCGTCGCTGTAACCGGTGTCATCGCCACGATGCCATACATCGCGCTGCAGCTCGTCGGCATGACCGCCGCGCTGAAGGCGCTGGGGCTGCATGGCGAGGTACCGCTGGCGATCGCCTTCATTGTGCTGGCGCTCTACACCTATTCGGCCGGCCTGCGGGCGCCGGCATTGATCGCCTTCGTCAAGGACATCATGATCTACATCGTGGTGATCGCCGCCGTGGCGCTCATTCCCTCGAAGCTTGGCGGCTATGCCAATGTCTTTGCTGCCGCTGATGCCGCGTTCCAGGCAAAGGGCTCCGGCAGCCTGCTTCTTCAGCCCAACCAGTATGTCGCCTATGCGACGCTGGCCCTCGGCTCGGCGCTTGCGGCCTTCATGTATCCGCATACGCTGACTGGCATCTTCGCCTCCAACAGCGGCAACACCATCCGCAAGAATGCTGCGTTGCTGCCGGCCTATACACTGCTGCTCGGCCTTCTGGCACTGCTCGGCTACATGGGACATGCCGCAGGCTTGAAGCTGGACAACGCCAACGATGTCGTGCCGGCGCTCTTCCAGACGCTGTTCCCGAGTTGGTTCGCGGGCTTCGCCTTCGCGGCGATTGCGATCGGCGCGCTGGTACCGGCGGCGGTGATGAGCATCGGCGCGTCCAACCTCTTCACCCGCAATTTCTGGAAGGCCTATGTCAATCCTCAGGTGACGGATGCCGGCGAGGCAAAGGTCGCGAAGGTGACGTCGCTCGTCGTCAAGGTCGGCGCGCTTCTTGTCATCCTTTTCCTGCCGACCCAATTCGCGCTCGACCTTCAGCTTCTCGGCGGCGTCTGGATCCTCCAGACGTTTCCGGCGCTGGTCTTCGGCCTCTACACCAATTGGTTCCGCGCGCCCGGTCTGATCGCGGGCTGGTTCGTCGGCTTCGTCGGTGGCACGCTCTTCGTTTGGATCAACGGCCTGAAACCGCTGCAGCCTGTCACGATCGGAGAGACCTCGTTCACCGTCTATATCGGCCTGCTGGCATTGGCGTTGAACGTCATCGTCGCCGTCATCGTCAACGTGCTGATCCCGGCAAAAGTGACGGCGCGCGCCTGATCGTCCCCCGAAAACAGAAGCCGCGGGCGGGCAAGTTCGCGGCTTTTCCATGCGATGACCTCATGGAATCCCTCTTCCTTTTCCCTGCAAAAGCGCCTATGAACCGGCGCGATGAACAAGTTCCGGCTGGCGATCACGATACGAATTATCGGCCCGGCCTTCCGCGCGCGCTAAGCGGCCGGAAGGTCCGGGTTTTCGGCGCTTGGACGACGAGCGCCTCCGTCACCAATTTTCAAGCCCGTTGCGCCCGCTCCCGTGGCGCCTAGAGACGATTGCTAGACATGACCGATACAGCCGAAAAAGTTGACTATTCGAAGACCCTCTATCTGCCGGAAACAGACTTCCCGATGCGCGCCGGTCTGCCGCAGAAGGAGCCGGAAACCGTTGCCCGCTGGCAGCAGATGGGCCTCTACAAGAAGTTGCGCGCTTCCGCCGCCGGCCGCGAAAAGTTCGTGCTCCACGATGGCCCTCCCTATGCCAACGGCAACATCCACATCGGCCACGCGCTGAACAAGATCCTCAAGGACGTCATCAACCGCTCGTTCCAGATGCGCGGTTTCGACGCCAACTACGTTCCCGGCTGGGACTGCCATGGCCTCCCGATCGAATGGAAGATCGAGGAAAAGTACCGCGAGAAGGGCAAGAACAAGGACGAGGTTCCGGTCAACGAATTCCGCCAGGAATGTCGTGACTTTGCCGCCAGCTGGATCAAGGTGCAGTCGGAAGAATTCAAGCGCCTAGGCATCGAGGGAGACTTCGACAACCCCTACACCACGATGAACTTCCACGCTGAATCGCGCATCGCCGGCGAACTGCTGAAGATCGCGAAGTCCGGCCAGCTCTATCGCGGCTCCAAGCCGATCATGTGGTCGGTCGTCGAGCGCACGGCGCTCGCGGAAGCCGAAGTCGAATACGCCGATGTCGAAAGCGACATGATCTGGGTGAAGTTCCCGGTGGCTGACGGCCCCAACGAACTCAAGGACGCCTTCGTGGTGATCTGGACGACGACGCCATGGACGATCCCGGGCAACCGCGCGATCGCCTATTCCTCGCGGTATAGCTACGGCCTCTACGAGGTCGAAACGGCCGAGAACGACTTCGGACCGCAGCCCGGTGAACGGCTGATCTTCGCCAAGCGTCTCGCAGAAGAGTCGGCCGCGAAGGCGAAGGTGACCCTCAAGTTCGTCCGCGATGTCGCGGCGGCGGAATTTGCCGCGATCACCTGCGCACACCCTCTGCATGGCCTTGGCGGTGGCTATCACTTTGAAGTGCCGCTCCTCGACGGCGACCATGTCACCGACGAGACGGGCACCGGCTTCGTCCACACCGCGCCGAGCCATGGTCGCGAAGACTTTGACGCCTGGATGGACAACGCCCGGGCACTCGAAGCGCGCGGCATTTCGTCCGCGATCCCGTTCCCGGTCGACGATGCCGGCTTCTTCACGGCCGACGCGCCCGGCTTCGGTCCGGACGCCGAGGGCGGTGCTGCTCGCGTCATCGACGACAAGGGCAAGAAGGGCGATGCCAACGAGCGTGTCATCAAGGGGCTGATCGGTCGCCATGCGCTGTTTGCGCGCGGCCGCCTCAAGCACTCCTATCCGCATTCCTGGCGTTCGAAGAAGCCGGTCATCTTTCGCAACACGCCGCAGTGGTTTGTCTACATGGACAAGGAACTCGGCGACGGCTCGACGCTGCGTTCGCGCGCATTGAACGCGATCGACGCAACCCGCTTTGTGCCGGGAGCCGGCCAGAACCGCCTGCGCGCCATGATCGAACAGCGGCCCGATTGGGTCCTGTCGCGTCAGCGCGCCTGGGGCGTGCCGATCTGCCTGTTCGTCGATGATGACGGCGGCATCCTGCAGGATGATGCCGTCAACGCCCGCATCCTGAAAGCCTTCGAGAACGAGGGCGCCGATGCCTGGTTCGCCAATGGTGCTCGCGAGCGCTTCCTGGGCGAGAAGGCGAATCAGCCCTGGACGCAGGTGATGGACATCCTCGACGTCTGGTTTGACTCGGGCTCGACCCACACCTTCACGCTGGAAGATCGTCCCGACCTGAAATGGCCGGCCGATGTCTATCTCGAGGGATCGGACCAGCACCGTGGCTGGTTCCACTCGTCACTGCTGGAAAGCTGCGCGACGCGCGGCCGTGCGCCTTACAATGCCGTCGTCACCCATGGCTTCACCATGGATGAGAAGGGCGAAAAGATGTCGAAGTCCAAGGGCAACACCGTCACCCCGCAGGAGGTGATGAAGGATGCCGGCGCAGACATCCTGCGTCTTTGGGTCATGACGACGGACTATTGGGAAGACCAGCGCCTCGGCAAGGCGATCATTCAGACGAATATCGACGCCTATCGCAAGCTGCGCAACACGATCCGCTGGATGCTCGGCACGCTGGCACACGACAAGGGCGAGGTTATTGCGCTTGCCGATCTGCCGGAACTCGAGCAGCTGATGCTGCATCGTCTGGCGGAACTCGATCAGCTCGTCCGCGAAAGCTACGACGCCTTCGAGTTCAAGAAGATTGCCCGCGCGCTCATCGACTTCGCCAACGTCGAGCTGTCGGCCTTCTACTTCGACGTCCGCAAGGATGCGCTCTACTGTGATGCGCCGTCGAGCCTGCGCCGTCGATCAGCCCTGCATGTCATTCGCACCATCTTCGAATGCATGGTGACCTGGCTGGCGCCGATGCTGCCGTTTACGACGGAAGAGGCCTGGCTGTCGCGCAATTCTTCGGCTGTATCGGTTCACCTCGAGCTGTTCCCGACCATTCCGGCCGAATGGAAGAACGAGGCACTCGCCGAGAAGTGGAAGAAGATCCGCGCCGTTCGTACGGTCGTTACCGGCGCGTTGGAAATCGAGCGCAAGGACAAGCGCATCGGCTCTTCGCTGGAGGCTGCCCCGGTTGTCCACGTCGCCGATGCGGAGCTCCTGAAGGCACTTGAGGGTCAGGACTTCGAGGAAATCTGCATCACTTCGGGCATCGTCGTAGACAGCGCCGAAGGACCGGCAGATGCCTTCCGTCTACTCGAGGTTTCAGGTGTCAGCGTCGAGCCGAAACTGGCCGAAGGCACCAAGTGCGCTCGCTCCTGGCGGATCACCACGGATGTCGGCTCCGACCCCGCCTATCCGGACGTCTCGGCCCGTGATGCGGCTGCATTGCGCGAACTATCGGTGCAAAACTGAAGAATATTGCCGGGTGAATTGCCTAACGGTGGTTCATCCGGTAAAAGCTGCCTGAAAATGGCCGGATTTTTGCGTCAGGGGGACGATTGTCCGGTAGGGCGAAGATTGCACCGGCATGGCTGGAAGGGTTTTCATGTTATCAACGCGTTGGTTCCGTTTGGGCGTCTGCCTGACCGTCGCCGTGGCAGGCGGCTCGCTGATTTCCGGCTGCGTGGGGAGCCCGCGCTACGGAACAGACAAGACCGCCATGGAACAGCTGACCGACGACATTGGTCAGTCCGTTTCTCTCACCGGCGACGGTCCGAAGAACAAGGGCGTCAAGTACAGCGCTCGTCCGGGCCTCGTTCTGCCGTCCGCAGCAGCCAAGCAAACCCTCGCCGAGCCGCAGCAGACCATCGCCAGCAAGGACAATCCGCAGTGGATCGAATCCCCGGAAGAAACGCGCGCCCGTCTGGTCAAGGAAGCTGACGAAAACAGCGACAACCCGAACTATCGCTCGCCGCTCGCAAGCGACAAGGTTGAAGGTGGTCGGCAAACGACTGAGGCCCAGACCAAGGCTTATCGCGAGGCTCGCGCCGCCCAGAAGGGTACCTATACAGATCGCCGCTACATCTCGGATCCGCCAACCGAATATCGCGCGGTCGACGATCCGGCAAAGCTGGACGATCTCGGCGAACCGGAGCTGAAGAAGGCGAAGAAGAAGAAAAAGGAAGCTGCGATCGCCGGTACCGGCAAGCAGTGGTGGAATTTCCTCCAGTAAGGTTTCAAGCGGGGCAGTCAGCCCCGCTTTGCTTTTGCCCACCTGTCAATCAGCAAGGCGTCCAGATACTGGCAGGCTAGGAAGATCCTGCGGGCGGCCCGATCTTCGTGCTCCTGTTACGGCATATCCCGCTTCTGCGCGAAGAATGTCCGAAGGATTTCGGCGGATGTCGTTTCCTGCAAGCCGGAATACACGTCCGGGGCGTGATGGCAGGTAGGTTGCTGGTAGAAGCGCACGCCGTTGTCGACGGCGCCACCCTTAGGGTCTTCCGCGCCATAATAGAGCCTGCGAATGCGCGCGAAGGATATGGCCGCCGCGCACATCGTACAGGGTTCCAGCGTGACGTAGAGGTCGGCGCCGGTCAGCCGTTCCTGACCAAGCTCTTCGCAAGCCATTCGAATGACGGCGACTTCGGCATGGGCGGTCACGTCGTTAAGCTCGCGCGTACGGTTGCCTGACGCGGCGACCACGGCCCCGTCAATCACCAGAACCGCTCCGATCGGCACCTCGCCGCGCTCTCGGGCGGCGCGGGCCTGGTCCAGCGCCAGCTCCATAAATTGATTTGTCTTCACGATCCGACAATTTCCACTTAACCGCAGGGGCGCGACCTGATAGGAAGGCCCGAAAAGGCAGGCAAACAACAAATGACATTCAAAGACAAGCCAAAACGGCCAGGCGGCAAGCCATCCCCGCGCAATGCCGGCCCAAAATCCGGTGCCAAGCCGGCAAAGGCGCTCGTCGAGACCGAGGCGGACGACGTCGCCGAGGGCGATGCCAAGGCCGAGCGCATCTCGAAAGTGATGGCGCGCGCCGGCGTCGCATCACGCCGCGATATCGAGCGCATGATCATGGACGGCCGCGTCAAGCTGAACGGCAAGCTCCTCGACACGCCCGTCGTCAACGTCACCTTGGCCGACAAGATCGAGGTGGACGGCGTTCCGATCCGCGGGATCGAGCGCACACGACTCTGGCTTTATCACAAGCCCGCTGGCCTCGTGACCACCAACATGGACCCGGAGGGACGGCCGACGGTTTTCGATAACCTGCCGGAAGACCTGCCGCGCGTCATGTCGATTGGCCGCCTCGACATCAACACCGAGGGTCTGCTGCTTCTGACCAACGATGGTGGTCTCGCCCGCGCGCTGGAACTGCCGACGACGGGCTGGCTACGCCGCTACCGCGTGCGCGCCCACGGCGAGATCGACCAGGACGCGCTGGACAAGCTCAAGGACGGCATTGCCGTCGATGGTGTCCTCTACGGCGCAATCGAAGCGACCCTCGATCGCACGCAGGGCTCGAACGTCTGGCTCACCATGGGCCTGCGCGAAGGCAAAAACCGCGAAATCAAGAACGTGCTCGGCGCGCTCGGTCTCGACGTCAACCGTCTGATCCGCATTTCTTACGGCCCCTTCCAGCTCGGTGACCTGCCGGAGCGCGACGTCGTCGAAGTGCGTGGCCGCACCTTGCGCGACCAGCTCGGCCCTCGCCTGATCGAGGACGCGAAGGCCAATTTCGACGCGCCGATCTACAACACGCCTGCTGTTGTTGCCGAGGAAGAGCCGGAAGCGAAGCCGGAGCGCCGCGAACGCCCGCGCAAGCCTGAGGACAAGCGCGAGCGTGCGCTGAGCCGCCTCGACACCAAGCGGGACGACCGCCGTGATGACCGTCGCGATGGTGGCCGCATGGACGATGATCGCCCGAAGCGCCCCGCGCTCGGCAGCCGCCGCAATGCCAATGTCTGGATGGCGCCGGGCGCCCGACCGCTCGGCGAAAAGGCGGCCGCCAAGGCCGAGAAGAATGCGAAGACCGCGCGCAAACGCGGCGAGGCTCCGGGTTCCGCAAAGCCCGAGCGCTCGAGCCACGGCGACGACCGGCCGCGCGTTCAGATCAACCGCGCCCGCGATGACGAGGGCGAGTGGATCCGTTCCAGCGAGATCGTTCGCAAGCCGAAGGATGAAGGCGACGAGGGCTTCGGCCGGAAGCGCTCTTTCGGGGATCGTCCGGCTCGCGGTGAGCGGTCCTTTGGTGACCGCCCGGCGCGCGGCGAACGTTCGTTTGGCGACCGTCCCGCCCGCAGCGACAGACCGCACGGCGATCGCCCTTCGCGTGGCGACCGTCCCTTCGGTGACCGCCCTCGCGGGGATCGCAAGCCGCGCGAAGAGGGTGACGAGCGTCCGCGCTCGTTCGGAGACCGTCCTCGCGGCGACCGACCGTTCGGGGACCGTCCTCCACGTGGTGACCGTCCCTTCGGTGACCGCCCTCGCGGGGATCGCAAGCCGCGCGAAGAGGGCGACGAGCGTCCGCGTTCATTTGGGGATCGTCCCCGTGGCGACCGCCCGTTTGGCGACAAGCCACGCGGCGATCGGCGCCCCCGCGCCGAGGGCGACGAGCGTCCTCGCGCCAAGAACTTCTCGGGCGAGGCCCGTTCGGAGCGTCCGGCCGGCAAGTCCTTTGGTGACAAGCCGCGCGGCAAGAGCTTCGGCGGCAAACCCGGCGGCGGCAAGAATTTCTCCGGCAAGCCGAAGGGCGACAGGCCGGGCGGCGGTGGCAAGCCTTCGGGCGGGCCGTCGCGGGGTGGACCGAAAGGAAAGGGAATGACGCGCGGTGCGGATCGTCGGCGGTGAATTTCGCGGACGGCCGCTTGCCGTACCGAAGTCAAACGACATCCGGCCGACAGCCGACCGGACGCGTGAGAGCCTGTTCAATATTCTGAGCCATGCCTATCCGGAATGCGTCGACGGCACCCGGATACTGGATCTCTTTGCCGGCACCGGCGCCGTCGGCCTCGAAGCCGTCTCCCGCGGCTGCCGCCATGCGCTATTCGTCGAAAACAGTGTCGAGGGCAGGGGCCTGCTTTGGGAAAACATCGATGCGCTCGGCCTGCATGGCAGGACGCGCATCCTGAGGCGCGACGCGACCGATCTCGGCAGCGTCGGCAATCTCGAGCCGTTCCAGATGCTGTTTGCCGACCCGCCCTATGGCAAGGGTCTCGGCGAAAAGGCGATGGCCGCCGCCGCCAAGGGCGGTTGGCTGCAACCTGGCGCGATTGCGGTTCTTGAGGAACGCGCAGACGTTGCCGTTTCGGTCGATCCTTCCTATCTGTTTTTGGAAAACCGAACGTTCGGCGATACCAAGGTTCATTTCTTCCGCTATCAGCCCGAATAAGGGCTGAGGAAATCGGGGGCAGCGGTGCAGCAGGCAGGGACGATGGAAACCGAGTTGCCTGCCCCACGCAGCACATCACGAGCTATGCCCACTGTTGCTGTTGCCTTCGGCGGAGGCGGCGCGCGCGGCCTCTCCCACATCCACATCATCGAAACGCTGGATGAGCTCGGCATTCGCCCCGTGGCGATTGCCGGATCCTCGATCGGCTCGATCATGGGCGCGGGGATGGCGGCCGGAATGACCGGCGAAGCCATCCGCGAACATGTGATGATGACGGTAGGCAACAAGGCTGCCGTTGTCAGCCGCCTGTGGGGCCTGCGACCGCAGACGGTGCGCGATGCCGTTGCCAACGGCGTGCGCATCGGCCAGTTCAATCTCGAGCGTATCCTGAAAGCCTTCCTGCCCGCCGATCTGCCGGATCGTTTCGAGGACCTCTCAATCCCGATGACAGTGACGGCGACCGATTACTACGGCCAGTGCGAGGTGCTGACGAGCGGGGGAGCGCTGCTCCCGGCGCTGGCGGCTTCCTCCGCGATTCCCGCCGTCTTCATGCCGGTGCGGCTGCACGGTCGGGTGATGATCGATGGCGGCATCAGCAATCCCGTGCCTTACGAATGCCTGATGGATCGCGCCGACATCGTCATCGGCATCGACGTCGTAGGCGCGCCGGAAGGAGATGGCGCCCACATTCCAAACCGGATGGAAAGTATCTTCGGCTCCGGCCAGCTGATGATGCAGACCGCGATTTCCCTGAAGCTGCGGCTGCAGGCGCCGCACATCTTCCTTCGCCCCGCAGTCGGGCGCATCGGCGTGATGGATTTCCTCAAGGCGCGCCAAGTCCTGTCCAAGTCGGTCGGCGTCAAGGACGAACTGAAATACGCACTCGATCGGGAGATCGAGGCGCGGATCGCCTCCTAGAAGCTTCGCCCAGGCTTAGTAGCCGTTAATGCCGGCCCCACGAACCGGGCCAATCCCCGCGGGAGTTGCGTAGGTGGTATTCCCTGCGCCCGAGCCGGTGGTTGCACACCCGGAAAGGGCAAGGATCGCGATGGCCGCGACGGCCAGAAGACAGCGTAGAGGCATGGCATTGTCCTATCATCGAAGACTGCGCGGGCCTCAGGGGCCGGAGCGGATACTCCCGCAAATCAATGGCGATGGCAACGGGTAGCTAAGAGCGTAGGTTCGATGCGCTGCCCGGATTGATCTCCGGATGCATCCTCACTCGTCCGGGCCATGGCTCGGACATCAACACAGCCCGCCCGGTTCGCCGTGGCGGGCTTTGTCGCAGCCAGCATTCGTGGGTGCCCGGCAGGAAAAGGTTACCACCGTCGGCTAGTGCGGCGCACGTCGACGATGCGCCCATCCCTTTGACGGACCCCTATCTCGTAGCGGTTCCCATTGCGGATTGCGCGATAGGTAAAGTACCTCCCGCGGCAATTATCCCGAATGACGTCGCGAAATCCCCGGGTACGAAGCAGCCTCGCACCCTGAGGGCAGG
This sequence comes from Rhizobium sp. IBUN, assembly GCF_000510625.1. NCBI lineage: Bacteria > Pseudomonadati > Pseudomonadota > Alphaproteobacteria > Hyphomicrobiales > Rhizobiaceae > Rhizobium > Rhizobium sp. IBUN. Next base: position 30,088 of record NZ_AZNV01000008.1, on the reverse strand, counting down.
TTATCGGTCGCCCGTGGTTCAGGCTGCTGCCGGAGCCGATGATGATCTGAGCGCTCGCTTCCTGGGGAAGCGCGACCGGTGAGACGAATACGACCAGAGCAAGTGCACATGAGAGAAGCGAAGATCCGAGTATAGCCTTGAGACTCATAACATCCTCCGGGTTAGCCCGCCTGAGAAAGGCAGGGCATGAGAAAATCGCCTAAGTTGTGGCTCAATACAAGTGATGGCTCGACAACCCAGCCGGGGGAGCACGCTCATCACCTCTAACGAACCTGCCACGCCTCTCAACGCGCTTTACAAGGTGGCAAAACGCCCCCGCGATTTCTAACTAGAACGGATAACTTAACACGGCCCGATTGCAAGAGCATGCTTGCTTCGATGGTGAACGGGACAAACACTAGTAGTTTCTGGCAGGGGGGCGTCTGCGGCGCCGCCGGCAGCCTGTTGTTCAATGCCTGGATCGTGCCTTTCCTCACACGAGCCTTCGACAAAGTCGGTGCCGGGCCCGAAGAGGTGGCTGATGCGGTTTTCCGATGGATCGAGCAATACATAGACCTCGGTATCTCGAGTGGGGGCAACTTGTGGAGTGCTCCCGACCCGGATTTCCTTCGACTTGTCTACTACGCGTTGCAGATTGCGTTCCCGGCTACAGCAATCCTCATCGGTCTGCAGATAAGGCGTCTAGTTGTACGCTTCTGGCCCCAAGGGCCATAAATATGATCGCGCCAGAGAGCCCGTCGCCTGTCCTCTTTCCAACGGGCGAGTACAGGTTCATCATGCCATGGGATGCTTGCCGCCGCTTAGCTGTTGCAGTAGACCCCCGAGCCCGGAACTTGGCATCGGAACTTTGGCGGTCAGGCTTTGTAGGATGCTCAATTGGAGAGTTCCCATGACCCGCTTGCACAAGCCAATCGCGGCACTCGCTTTTCTCTTGCTCACTGCAATCAGTTCGTCATGTACCACCGGTGGGCCGGGAGCCCGCTCGCTAAATGAACCCGCGAACCCCGCCTGCGCAGATGGCTTCACGCCCAAAGGCGGCGGTTCATGTGACTTTTGAGATCTGGGAAAGATGGAGATTGCCCACTACATCGTCGCTCACGCGGGCATCCTTTGAGCAAGCAGAACGTTTCAATCTAACGTGAAGGGTTCTAAGCGTCGGCCGTCACTTCTGCCGTGCCCGCCAGCGGGTCCTCGTCGAAGCTAGCGGCGCGCTTTGGCTTCATGAGCGGCTCCGGTTTGACCGGCTGCGAGAAAAGCATGTCGCGGCCGGCCTGCAGTCCTTCGGTGACCTGGAGCACGAGGCGCGCCTCGTCGCGCTTGCGGATATCCTCGCCGATTTCATAGGCCTCCGCTTCGCCGACGCCCAAGGCCTCGAGCGTTCGCCGGCCGAAGAGCAGGCCTGACTCCAGCGTTTCGCGCAGTTCGTAGTCGACGTTGAGGTTGCGCAGCGCTATCGAGTGGATGCGGTCGTAGGAGCGCACGAAGAGCTTTGCGTGTGGATAATCCGCCTGCACCAGTTCGACGATCTTGTCGGTGATCTCGCGCTTCTGCGTGCAAACAACAACGATCTTCGCCCGGTCGATGCCGGCGGCCCTGAGCACGTCCTTTCGGGTGCCGTCGCCGAAGTAAATCCGGAAACCGAAAGAGGAAGCCTGCCGGATGCGATCGGCTGAAAAGTCGATGACGGTCACGGCGCGCCCGCCGGCGAGCAGAATCTGGGCGGCGATCTGTCCGAAACGCGAAAATCCGACCATCAGAACATCCGCGCCGGCACCTTCGAAATCCTCGTCCAGTTGTTCTTCCTGATTTCCCGACAGCAGCCGCTTGGCGAGCATCGTTCCGATCGGCGTGAGGGCCATCGACAGGGTGACGATCGCAATCAGCAGCGAGGCGGTACTCGTCGGCATCAGGCCGGAAACGGCAGCGGCCGAAAACAGGACGAAGCCGAATTCGCCGCCCTGCGGCAGCAGAAAAGCGATCCTGATCGCGTCGTCATGCGGCGAGCCGGTTGCGCGGCAGAGTACGTAGATCACCAAGGCCTTCGCTGCCATGACAACAGGCACGGCGACGATGATGAAGAGTGCGTTGTCTCTGAGTACCTCGAGCTGGATCGAAAGCCCGACGGCGATGAAGAAGATAGCGAGCAACACGCCGCGGAAGGGCTCGATGTCCGCTTCCAGCTCGTGGCGATAGGAGGATTCGGCCAGCATCACGCCAGAAAGGAAGGCGCCCATGGCCATCGACAGTCCGGCAAGCTGCATCAGGCTCGCCGATCCCATCACCACGAAGAGGGCGGCGGCGATCATCGCCTCGCGGGCCCCGGTGCGGGCGATGATCTGAAAGAGCGGTGTCAGCAAGTAGCGTCCCATGACGATCATCGCGCCGACAGCACCAATGGCGATCGCGAAGTCCAGCAGGGGCGTTCCGCTGCCCTTGCCACCGTTGAGAATACTGATCAGGGCCAACAGCGGCACGATCGCAAGGTCCTGAAACAGCAGCATTGAGAACGAGCGCTGCCCGTAGCGCGTATTCACCTCGCCTTCATCCTCGAGGATCTGCATCGCGAAGGCGGTGGAGGAGAGAGCAAGCCCGAAACCCGCAACGATGCTGCCACGCCAGTCGAGAACGCCGGAAAGGCCGCTCAACAGCGTCAGCAGTAGACCGGTCGCCACCACCTGCGCGGTTCCGAGCCCGAAGATGTCACGCCGCATTTGCCAGAGGCGCGAAGGCTTCAGCTCAAGCCCGATGATGAACAGGAGGAAGACGACGCCGAGTTCGGCAACATCCAGGATCTCTTCGCCATCCGTCAATCCATGGAAGATCGGGCCGATGACGACGCCGGCAGCCAGGTAACCGAGCACCGTTCCGAGACCAAGGCGCTTGAAGATGGGCGCCGAAACCACGGCGCCGCCGAGGAGCAGGATCGTCTCGGCGAAGAGAGTGTTGGGCTCTGACATCAGGCGAGTTTCTTTCAATGCTGGGAGGCATACAAGCGGCGGGCAAAAGAATCGGCTCACGCGACCTTGATGCTTTTCGTAGTGCACAATAAATGGAACGCGAAGGAAAGGCCAAATCATGTCTTCAGAAATCGACTCCTCGACGCTTCTTTCCCGCGCAAGCCAATTGATCGACCTGGCAAAAAAGGCTGGCGCCGATGCCGCGGATGCGGTGGTCGTGCGCTCGCGATCGCAATCGGTCAGCGTACGCCTCGGCAAGGTCGAGAGCACGGAATCATCAGAAAGCGATGATTTCTCGCTGCGCGTCTTCATCGGTAAGCGCGTTGCCAGTGTCTCGGCAAATCCGGGCTTCGATCTTTCTGCTTTGGCCGAGCGGGCCGTGGCGATGGCCAAGGTGTCGCCGGAAGACCCGTTCGCCTGCCTGGCAGACGAGGACAGGCTTGCGAATTCCTATCCGGATCTCGAGCTCCTCGATACGACCGAGGTGTCGTCCGACCAACTCCGCGAAGCCGCCCTCGAGGCGGAAGCCGCGGCCCTTGCCGTCAATGGCGTGACCAATTCGTCCGGCGCCGGAGCCTCAGCCGGCATGGGTGGCCTTGTCCTTGTCACCTCCCACGGTTTCCAGGGCAGCTACATGGCCTCGCGTTTCGGCCGATCCGTCAGCGTCATCGCCGGCGAAGGCACGGCGATGGAACGCGACTATGATTTCGACAGCCGCATCTATTTCGGCGAGCTGGATAATGCCGCCGAGATCGGCCGCCGGGCCGGCGAGCGCACGGTCAAGCGCATCAACCCGCGCCAGGTGGATACTGGCAAGGATATCACCGTCGTTTTTGATCCCCGTGTTGCTCGTGGCTTCGTCGGACATATTGCCGGGGCCATCAATGGCGCCTCGGTTGCACGCAAGACCAGTTTCCTGCGCGACAAGATGGGGCAACAGGTCTTGAAGGCGGGGCTTTCGATCTCCGACGATCCGCTGATTGTCCGTGGCCCGTCGTCGCGCCCCTTCGATGGCGAGGGCGTATCCGGCGAACGACTGCTGATGATCGAGGATGGTGTTCTCAAGCACTGGTTCCTCTCCACCTCGACGGCCCGCGAGATTGGAATGGAGACCAACGGCCGCGGGGTGCGCGGCGGCAATTCGGTGACGCCATCCGCGACGAACCTCGCTCTCGAGCCGGGCGACATTTCACCCGAGGACCTGATCCGCGGTGTCGGTAACGGCTTCTATGTGACCGAGCTGATCGGCCAGGGCGTCAACATGATCACCGGCGAATACAGCCGCGGCGCGACTGGCTTCTGGATCGAGAATGGCGAACTGACCTTTGCCGTGTCTGAAGTGACGATCGCTTCGAACCTCAAGGACATGTTCATGCGGGTTACGCCGGCAAACGACATCGACCGCAAGTTTGGTGTCGCCGCTCCGACGCTTGCGATCGAGGGAATGACGCTCGCCGGGCGCTGATGGATTGGATTGCCGAAATGACTGACGTGGACACAGCCCTCTGGCGGAGCGATCTGGAATTGATCGCAGATGCTGCCAGGCAGGCCGGCAAAGTCGCACTCGGCTATTTCAATCAAGCGCCTGAGGTCTGGTGGAAGAACGAGGGGCGATCGCCCGTCAGCGCCGCCGATTTCGCGGCCAACCGGACGCTTGAATCCATTCTCCGCGCAGCCCGGCCGGATTATGGCTGGCTTTCGGAAGAAACTGAGGACAGCGGTGATCGGCTCTCACGGGACACGCTGTTCATCATCGACCCGATCGACGGCACGCGGGCATTCCTGGCGGGAATGGACCTGTGGTGCGTGAGCGTCGCGGTCGTGCGCCACGGGCGACCTGTCGCCGGCGTTCTCTACGCTCCTGCTCTGGATGAACTCTTCGAGGCGGTCAAAGGTGGCGTGGCCCTGAAGAACGGGCGGCCGATTACTGTATCGACAAAACCGCTCGATGCACCAGGGCGCTTTGCCATCGCGGAGGATGTGCTCAAGGCATTCCCGGAACCGTTCAAGCATCGCATCGAGCGCGTGAAGCACGTGCCGTCCCTTGCCTATCGCATTGCCATGGTTGCCGACGGTCAAATTGATGGCACTTTCATCAAGCACAATTCACATGATTGGGATCTCGCGGCCGCGGATCTCATACTCGAGCGCGCCGGAGGCCGGCTGGTTGATCTCCGCGGTGACGTGCCGCTCTATAACCGCATGCAGGTCAGCCATGGCGAACTCTGCGCCGCCGCTGGGCCGCGACTCGCCGATCTTATAACCCGGATCGGTGAGCGACGAGGCAGTTGACGTTTCCGTCAAAATCCCTCAGATGAAGCGGCGGAGGAGAATAGAGCAGAAAGAGAAGAAAATGACGGAATCCGGCGGCAAAAAGCAGCTCTTGCATCTCGTATTCGGCGGCGAACTGGAAAGCTTGGACGATGTTCAGTTCAGGGACCTGAAGGATCTCGATATCGTCGGCATTTATCCGGACTATGCCACGGCATTGACGGCCTGGAAGTCAAAGGCGCAATCGACTGTGGATAATGCGCATATGCGCTACTTCATCGTCCACATGCACCGTTTGCTGGACCCGGAAAGCAAGTCTGCGCAGTAACCCTCCCCCGGGCGCGGCTCGCTAAGAGCCGTGAGCCGACTGACTGCCTGACGCATTCTGAACAAACTGATCGGCCATTGCGGCCGCAACAATAATTAGGAATGGGTTGATGTCGATCATTTGTGATCGGAGATTTGGCAGATGAGCGGTCGCATGGCGCGGTTTGCGCTGGGCGCCTATCAGGCAACGGGAACGTTGCTGACGCCGTTCGTCGGAGGGTATCTCGCCTATCGGGCCGCGAAGGGCAAGGAAGACCGTGCGCGCCGTTTGGAGCGCTCGGGCTATGCCAGCGCCGACCGTCCGGCCGGACCGCTGGTCTGGTTCCATGCCGCAAGCGTCGGTGAAACCAATGCAGTCATTCCGCTGATCCGCGAAATTCGCCGCCGCGACATCCACGTCATTCTGACCACCGGAACCATCACGTCCGCCAAGCTGGCCGCTGAGCGCATCGGCAATGAAGCGATCCATCAGTACGTGCCGCTCGACCTCAAGCCCGCCGTCAGCCGTTTCCTTGAATATTGGCAGCCGGACTGCGTACTGATCGCTGAGTCCGAAATCTGGCCGGCGACCCTGATGGAACTTGGCCGCCGCCGCATCCCGCAGATCCTCGTCAACGCGCGCATGTCGGACCGCTCCTTCGCGCGATGGAGTCGGCGTCCGGCACTTGCGGAAGCCCTGTTCGAGAACCTGGCGCTTGTTATTGCGCAATCGGATGTCGATGCCGAGCGCTTCCGCGATCTCGGCGCGCGCCACGTCATGATGTCGGGCAATCTCAAGGTCGATACCGACGCCCCGCCTTACGATGCTGCGGTATTCGCCGACTACAAGAAGCAGCTCGGCGGCCGCAAGACCTGGGCAGCGATCTCCACCTTCGACGGTGAGGAAAAGGCCGCAGGCATCGTCCATCGGGCGCTGAAGGAGCGGGACGAGCAGTTGACGATCATCGTGCCGCGGCATCCGGAACGCGCCGACGACATCGAAGCCGAGCTCGTCAAGCTGGGTCTCAAGGTCGCCCGCCGCACGCGCGGTGATGCGCTGACCCCTGATGTCGATATCTTCCTAGGCGATACGATCGGCGAAATGGGCCTCTACCTGCGCCTGACGGAGGTTGCTTTTGTCGGGCGCTCGCTGTTTGCCGAAGGTGGGCAAAATCCGCTGGAGCCGGCGATGCTCGGTTGCGCGGTGCTGTCGGGCAGCAACGTGCAGAACTTCCGCGAAGCCTATCAGAAGCTGGCGCGGCGCGGCAGCGCGCGCATGGTCCGCGATACGGAGATGCTTGCCAAGGGCGTCCACTATTTGCTCACCAACGACGGAGCGCGTCGCACCATGATCGAAGCCGGGATCGGCGCCGTGCAAGAAATGCGGGGCGCGTTGACGGCGACGGTGAAGGGCTTGGAGCCCTATATCAATCCGCTCACCGTCAAGGCGAGGCTGCTGCCGAAGGCGGCTTTGCAGCGCTGAGGGCAGGGCGGCTATGAAGGCAATCAAGGGAATACTTTTCGACAAGGACGGCACGCTTCTCGACTACGACGAGAGCTGGCTGCCGGTGAACCGCGAGCTAGCGCGCATCGCATCGGAAGGCGATCCCGAACTTGCGGACCGGCTGCTTCTGGCTTGCGGCATGGATCCCGTCAGCGGCCACATCGTTCCCGACAGTCTGCTGGCGGCCGGCAACACGCGCCAGATTTCGGAGGGGCTCGTCGCGGCCGGCTCGATGCTCGACGTGATCGAGCTGACGATCAAGCTGGACGAGCTCTTTTCTCATGCCGCCGAGTTTTCCGTAGCGGTCACTGATCTGGCCGCCTTTTTCGGTCGGCTGCATGCACGCGGCTTTCGCCTCGGTGTCGCCTCGAGCGACAACGAGCGCTCGATCAGGCAAACCGCCCAGCGCTTTGGCTTTGCGCCCTTCATCGACTATGTGGCCGGATACGATAGCGGCTTCGGCACCAAGCCGGAACCGGGCATGGTGTTTGGTTTCTGCGCGGCGACGGGCCTTGATCCCTCCGAGGTCGCCATTGTCGGCGATAACAACCACGATCTGCACATGGGCCGCAACGCCAAGGTCGGCGTGACCGTGGCCGTACTGACTGGCACCGGATCGCGTGAAACGCTCGCTGCCGCATCCGATTACTGCCTGAACGACATCACCGAGCTTGAAGGCCTGCTGCCCGACCGCCAGCTTGCTTGATTGACCAAGGGCTTGCTTTTTCTTGAAATTTACCTTCTCTTTCCGCCCGGTCGAGGACACAGCCCGTCAGCATGACGCTCGGGGTCCGAAAGGCAGGGCGGGGAAAATGGTATCCGAAGCGCCACCCTTCTGGTGGTCGAAAGCCGATTGGCGTGCCTGGGCGCTCTATCCGATTTCCTTCCTGTATGGGCGTGCGGCCGGCTATCGGATGGCCAACGCCAAGCGTGCTTCGGTTCCCGTGCCCGTTATCTGCGTCGGCAATTTCACCGTCGGCGGCGCCGGCAAGACGCCGACGGCGCTGACGATCGCCCGCGCGGCAAAGGCAAAGGGGCTGAAGCCTGGTTTTCTGAGCCGTGGCTATGGCGGTTCCCTCGATGTCACGACTGTTGTCGATCCGGTTCATCACCGCGCCCTGGCTGTCGGGGACGAACCTCTGCTTCTCGCTCGAGAGGCGCTCACCGTGATTTCCCGCCGCCGTGTCGAAGGGGCCCAGCGCCTCGTCAAGGAAGGCGTGGACCTGATCATCATGGATGACGGTTTTCAGAGCGCTCGCCTGGCGATCGACTATGCGTTGCTGGTCATCGACGCCACGCGTGGCCTCGGCAATGGCCACATCGTTCCCGGTGGTCCTGTACGCGCGCCCATCCGTCAGCAGTTGCGCTACGCGACAGCCCTTTTGAAGGTTGGCGGGGGCGAAGCGGCCGACAATATCGTTCGGATCGCGGCGCGCGCCGCCAAACCCTATTTCACGGCTTCCCTGAAGGTGTGCGACAGCGCCGATCTTTCCGGCCGCAACGTGCTGGCCTTTGCCGGTATTGCCGATCCGTCGAAATTCTTCCGCACCGTCGAATCCGTCGGCGCGCATATCGCCGCTCGCCGCTCGTTCGGTGATCACGAGCATCTGACCGATGACGAGATCGACGACATTCTGACAACGGCAGAGAGCGACGGCCTTCAGATTGTCACGACGTCGAAGGATTTCGTCCGGCTCGCCGGCCATCATGGCAAAGCCGAGGAACTCGCGGCAAAATGCCGGGTGATTGAGGTGGAGATGGCCTTCGAGGATGCTCTGGCGCCAAGTCTCATCATCGACCGGGCCATCAATGCCTGCCGCGATCGGCGCTTGAAGGAAGGGCGGAAGGCCTAATCGGAAAATCTCGGGGTGCCGGTGTTCAGCGTCAGCGCTTCTGGTTCGGCAAAACGCCAGCGCGCTTGTCAGCCTCCAGCGAGGCTACGGCATCGGCGTAGGGCTCCTGGCGCGCGACGCTCCAATAGCGCAGCTCGTCGAGCGGGATCTGCTTGCCGGTAATTGCACATACGACGTAGGAGCCCGGCGACAGGATCTGAAAATCCGCATCGAGATAGCGTATCTGCGCTTCGCGGTTTCCATTTCCTTCGAACAAGTTCATGCGCTCCATTCCTTGCAGGCTGTCATCCCCCTGCCATAACGCGCCGCAGCGGCCTTTTCCAGCTTTTTCAGCTACGGCCGAACAACCGCTCAATATCCGAGAGCTTGAGCTCGATATAGGTCGGTCGTCCGTGGTTGCACTGCCCTGAGCCGGGAGTAACTTCCATTTGACGGAGAAGGGCGTTCATTTCTTCGGGTCGCAGCCGTCGGCCCGAACGCACGGATCCGTGGCAGGCCATGGTCGCTGCAACATATTCCAGCTTGGCCGACAGGCCGGAGGCGGTATCCCATTCGGCGATCTCGTCCGCCAGCTGACGGATAAGTCCCGTGGCGTCCACCTCTCCCAGCATGGCAGGTGTCTCACGCACGGCGATCGCGCCGGGGCCGAAGCGCTCGATGGCCAGCCCCAGCTCGCCAAGCTCGGTGGCAAACTGCATAAGCCGATCGCAATCCTCTTCCGGCAGATCGACGATTTCGGGGATGAGGAGCACCTGCGAGGCGAGCCGTTTCGAATGCAGCGCCTTGCGCATCGCCTCGAATACCAGGCGCTCATGCGCGGCGTGCTGATCGACGATTACGAGGCCATCATCCGTCTGCGCCACGATATAATTTTCGTGAATCTGCGCCCGGGCGGCACCCAGCGGATAGCGCTGTGGCGGCTCTTCCGGCGCAATCGGCATTCTTGGGGTAGGGGCGATGTCGCTGCGGGCCGTCGGCGTCGCAAGGCCGTCGAAGGAGGCCTGCGGCCGTTCGCTGAAGCTGCCGTTTGCAGCCTTGTGGAATGGAAGCGATGGCGAGGTCGCCGCCGACCAAGGCTGTTGGGGCCGTTGGGCGCCAGGCTGGAAACCGGGCCGGAAGGAGCGCAGCATGCCGTCTGCACCCGTTGTGGCCGTCCGGCTGCCGTCACGCGCCAGCGCCTCGCGCACGGCGCCGACGATCAGGCCGCGCACCAGTTGCGGGTCGCGGAAGCGCACATCCGATTTGGCCGGGTGTACGTTGACGTCGACAAGAGCCGGATCGAGCCTGATCGACAGTACTGCGACCGGATAACGCCCGGCTGGGATGGTCTCGGCATAGGCGCCGCGGATCGCCGACAGGATCAGCTTGTCCTGCACCGGACGTCCGTTGACGAAGGCATATTGGTGGGCCGAGTTTCCGCGATTGAAGGTCGGCACGCCGGTAAAGCCTGTCAGCGATATGCCCTCCCGCTCCGCATCGATCTCGATCGCATTGTCGCGAAAATCCTTGCCAAGGATCTGCGCCATCCGCGCCAGATGATCGTCACCCGTCGCCGGCAACTCCAGCGTCGTTCGATCAGTCCCCGAGAGCACGAAGCGCACCCCGGGGAAGGCAATCGCCATGCGCTTGACGACCTCGGTGATCGCCGCGGCCTCGGCCTTTTCCGTCTTGAGGAATTTCAGGCGGGCCGGCGTCGCGAAGAAGAGATCGCGAACTTCGACGATCGTGCCCGGATTGCCGGGTGAGGGGCGAAGATGTGTAATTCTTCCGCCCTCGACGGCGATTTCGTTGCCGCCTGCGCTGTCCCGGCGGCGGCTCGAAATGCTGAGCCTGGCTACCGAGCCAATCGATGGCAGCGCTTCGCCGCGAAAACCCAGCGTGCGGATATCGTCCAGCGTATCTGAGATCTTCGAGGTGCAGTGGCGTCGTACGGCAAGCTCCAGATCCGCAACATCCATGCCAGAGCCGTTGTCCGAAACCCGCAGCAGGCTCTTGCCGCCGCCCGACGTCGCAACCTCAATGCGCGTCGCGCCTGCGTCGAGGGCGTTTTCGATCAACTCCTTAGCGGCGCTCGCGGGCCGCTCGATGACTTCACCGGCGGCGATTTGATTGATGAGGGTCTCTGAAAGCTGTCTGATGGCCATGCGCCTATTCTCTTGGATTCGCGGGTCCGAGGGAAGGGCGAAAGCGCCACCGCCTTTCCGTTCTGCGCGCCCTAATTCCGGCTGCTTAATATTAAGCGCGCCTTAAGACAAAGGTGCCATTTTGCGACTTATTCCGAGGACTGGGTTTAAATCGGACAGATGTGGGACGCGTAGGAATGAGTGCCGGCTTCGAACAAGCGGACACATCATCTGTAAGCAGCGAAATGCCGGCTGAATCAAGCCTGCAGACGGTGCTGTTTGACGCGGTATGCGAGAGCTTGGGCGCCGCATTCATCGTCTATGACAAGACCGACCACATGGTCTTTGCGAGCCGCCAGGTTCTCGATTTCTTTCCGATATCGGCGGCGATGCTGAAGCCGGGGAGGCGGTTGCGTGACTTCCTGGGCGCCATCTACGACACCGGCATCCGCACGCAGTCGGCCAGCAACCAAGGTGCGATGAGCCGTGAGGATTGGCTGTCCCAGAAGATCGCCTCGCACTGGCGCGAGCGCTTCGAGGCCGTCGAGCGGCATGGTGCGGATCGGTGGATCAGGTTTGGCAAGCGGCGCCTTGCGAGCGGCTACGGCGTCTGCGTCATCCAGGACATTTCCGAGAACAAGAAGCGCGAGGAACAGTGGCGCTCCGATCTCGAGCGTGTGCAGCTCACGGAGGATATCCTCGACAACCTGCCGTTCCCACTCTTCGTCAAGGACCGAAATCTGAATTACGTCGCCGTCAACATCGCCTTCTGCGACAAGTATCAGACGACGGTCGATGAAGTGCTTGGCCGCAAGAGCAGCGACCTGTTCTCCGAGGATGTCGCCCAGCGTTTCGAGGAAAGCGACCGTCATGTTCTGGAGACGGGCGAAATGTCGATTTCCCGCCAGCGGCAGGTCTCCCGCGACGGCGTCGAACGCGACATCGTCACGCGCAAGCACCGGATCGGCAAGCCGGGGCGCTATTTTCTTGTCTCGACCATGCAGGATCTGCCGCGCGACGGCGACGATCTAGAAGAGTTCCGGTTCGCATCGACGGTCACGACGTCAAGCAAGAATTCCTATCGGCGCGCCTATGTTCCGATGAGCGGAAACGGCGAACGGCGCGAGCCGGCGGCAATGGAGGCGATCGTCCCGGAGAACTTCTCCGGTCGCAAGATCCTCGTCGTGACATCGGATGTCGTGGCAGAAGGCGCGGCCCTGCGGACCCTCGCCAAATACGGTTTCGAGGCCTGTTCGGTTCGCGGCGAGGACGAGGAGGAACATTTCCTGGAAATCGCGAGCTCTTCCGGCATCGCGCTCGACCTGCTCGTGATCGACAACCAGCTCGGCATGCGCTGCCTCGAGCTCGCCGAGCAATACGGCATCCCGGCACTGGCGATGGACGGCTTCCAGCTCGCCAATGAGCTCACCTTCCAGATCGCCCGTCATTTCAACCGCAGCAACCGCGGCCAGATGGCCGAAGGCATTGACACCGACTGGGAAATCACTGCCGTGGAGGAGGCGAACACGCTCGACGTGCTCGTTGCCGAAGATAACGACATCAACCAAATCGTTTTCTCGCAGATTCTCGAAGGCCTCGGCTACCGTTACATGATCGCCCCAAGCGGCGATGAAGCCGTTCGCCTCTGGACAGAGCACCAGCCGAAAATCATCCTGATGGATATCTCTCTGCCAGGCTTCAACGGTTTCGAAGCGGCGCGGCTGATCCGCCAGACAGAGGAAGGCGGCAGTACAAGAACGCCGATCATCGGTGTTCTGACGCAAGCCTTCGAGCGCGATCGAGCTGAGTGCGCAAAGGCTGGAATGGACGACGTAATTATGAAGCCGGTAAGCCCAGATATTCTTCAAGGGATCTTTCAACAGTACCTTGCCCAGGACATCAGACAGGCCAGCATGTGACGAACAAAGCTCGTCAACTCCCTAAATCTTGGGACAAAACACGGTTCCAACGTGACCGATCCACTATCGAATTCTTAAGACTTGCCCGCCATCCTTCCTGCCGTTGGTGCAGTCTGGGTCTGAATGATGATGTCGGCTGAAATGCCTCTGGTGCCCGTAAGTCAGAATGAACTTCAGACAATGGCCTATACCGACCCACTGACCGGGCTCGGCAACCGCTACCGCATGCGCGACCGGATTGCCCAGATCTCAGCCGAACGCGCGAGCGATCCAGCACCATTTACGATCGGCATCGCCAATCTCGATTCCTTCAAGCCGATCAACGATCTTTTCGGCTCATCGGCGGGAGACGAAATTCTCTGCCAGGTCGCCCATCGATTGAAGGCCTGCATTCCCGACGGTGCTCTCGTGACGCGTCATGACGGCGATGAATTTGCCTTTGTCCTGCCGCTGGTGTTCGAGCGGGCCAGCGCCGAGAAGTTCGGCCAGATGATACGCGAAGTCCTGTCGGCGCCGTACGATCTCGGCGACCGCAATGTGCGGCTGTCGGCATCCTTCGGCTTTTCGATCTATCCCTTCGCGGGCGAGGAATTCGACGAACTGCTGAAAAGCGCCGAAACCGCGCTCTACCGTTCAAAACGCCGCGGCCGTGGCCAGATCACCGTCTATTCCCGCGAGATCGCCCAGGAAATGAAGCGCGCGACGCAATTGGAACAGGCGCTGCGCAATGCCATCATTTCCGATGTGATCGACGTGCATTTCCAGCCGATCGTCGCACTTTCCAATAACCAGGTCGTGGGCTTTGAAGCTCTGGCGCGATGGAACGATCCTGATCTGGGCTTTGTGTCACCGGGCGTTTTCGTCCCGCTGGCGGAGGAGCGCGGCTTCATTGATGCGCTGTCCGAGGCGCTCCTGCGCAAGGCGGCCGAGGCTGCCCTTTCCTGGCCGCGCGAACTTTTCCTCTCCTTCAATCTCTCCTCGGCGCAGTTGATGGATCCGGGGACGAGCAGCAGCATCCTGTCGATCCTCGGTCGTGTCGGCTTCGATCCGCACCGGCTCGAACTCGAAATCACCGAGACTGCGGTGATGGGCTCGGCCGACACGGCAAACCGGATCATTGCCGATCTCCGTCAGGCCGGCGTGCGCATCTCGCTGGATGACTTCGGGACGGGTCAATCGAGCCTCGGCCGCCTCCGCGACTTTATGTTCGACAAGATCAAGATCGATCGCGCCTTCGTGTCGCGCATCAATTCCGATCGCGCCTCGGAGCACATCATCAAGGCGATCCTAACCATGTGCGAGGGGCTCGACCTGGAAGTGGTCGCCGAAGGGATCGAGGACTATCTGGAAGCCGTCAAGCTGCGTTCGCTCGGCTGCGGTATGGGGCAGGGCTACCATTTCGGCAAGCCCGCTGACAGCATTGCCACGCTCCGGTTCTTGCACGAGAACTACTACGACACGTCTGATCGCGTCAGCGCCTGAAACTCCGATGGCGCCCTTTCGGACGCCACCGGTTACGCGGTACTCACTGCGCAGTATCTTACTTGTTCGTCGTTGAACCCGTGGCGGTGGTATCCGTTGTACCGCCAGGCGCAGGGGCCCTCTCGGCTGCAATCATCTGAAGCGTCTTGAACTGCGGAGCCGCCTTCAGCGTTTCTGCGGTCTCGGACGTGGTCAGCTTCACTGTGCCGTCCTGCGTGTTCTGAGCGACGGTGATCTTATCCATCGGAACGGCAACATCCTTTTCGCCGATTCCAAGGAAGCCGCCGACGCCGATGATCGCTGCGACCAGGCCGCCGTCCTTCTTCATGATCAGGTCGTTGACCTCACCGATGCTCTCGTTCTGGCCGGTGTAGACCGACCGGCCAATATAGGTGTTGGCACTGATCTGATCGGCGGCCTGCTCCGTTAGATATCCACCACTCGCCTGCGCGGTGTCAGCCGTTGCGGCCGGCGCCGGAGCCTGAGCGGCGTTGTCCATCGGTGCTGTGGCGTCCGGGACCTTCGGCGGAGCTGCCGGGTCGGCCGGCGCGGCCTGTGTTGCCGGAGCGCCTGGTGTTGCCGGCTGAGTCTGTGAGAATGTCGCCGGTGCAAAAGCCGTGGCAAACAGCGCGCTAGCGGCAACAGTCTTCAGGAGTTTGCTTGTCATTTTGAACCTACCTTTGCGTTCCTGAGGGATCTTTAGCCCGCTCCCGCCATGCTCGGCGTTTGCGGCCGGTTCCCTATTGAAATGAACGGGATTTCAATTGGTTCCCGAAAAAAATCGCGCAAAAATTGCTAATTCCACGGACCTTTTAGCTCACGATGTATGGCCACGCGGGGTTCGGTCGACAAAAAAAGGGCGCCAAATGGCGCCCCGGGAAGCCTGATTATGGTTCTTCACATCACGTAAACCGGGTCGAAAACGCCCTTCACCGTAACATCCAGTTCGAGCAGGGAACCCGCCTGCGGTTGCATCGAGCGGGCATGCTCATCGAGCCCCTCCCACGCCGTGGTGACGGCAAGGCGGTCACCGTTTGTCCCGATGAAGGCAGGGCATGACGGCTGTGACGCCGGCACCTTGTAGCGTGCAATGCGCAGTCCATCAGGGCTGTAGCGATCGACGGTACCGGCACCCCAACGGGCATTCCAGATGTATCCGTCGGCATCCACCACCGAGCCGTCGATGCCACCCGGCTCATCCATCGTGTCCACAAGCACGATCGGCTCGCCTGTCGGGAGACCGGTCTGCGGATCGACCATCACACGCATCAGCCGGCTGATGCGTGTATCGGTGAAGTAGCCCATCGTTCCATCCGGCGAGAAGCAGATCGAATTCGGGATGCTGATGCCATCGAATATCTTGGTTACGCGACCGCCGGCGACATGGTAGATGGCGCCTGCACGGCTTTCCGCCCGCTTGCTCATCGTGCCGATCCAGAGCGAGCCGGAGGGGTGGGTGCGGCCGTCGTTCGAGCGGTTTTCCGGTTTGTCGCTTTCAAGAGCTGCATAGAAGGTCAGATTGCCGCTCTTGATATCGCGAATGAAAAGGCCTTGTTCGGTCGCAAGCAGCTGCCGGTCAGGATCGACCCGGGCGAGCACGCTCGCCATCATCGGCAGCGCATGCACCTTCTTCTCTTCCGTCGAAAGGTTCAGCTCGTGCAACTCCTTGCCAAGAATATTGAACCACCAGACCGTGTTGGTGTCCGGATCGTAGGTCGGCCCCTCACCAAGCACGGAGTTGGTGCTGCAGAGTGTCCTGCCCGCGAACTCATGAATTTCCGTCATATGCCTTAAGCTCCTACGGCTGCGTCATAGGCGTAAATGGTCGCCTTGGCACGCTCGGCAACCTCTGCGGCGGTCATTCCCGGCTTGTAGAGGCTGGTGCCGAGGCCGAAGGCATTTATGCCAGCCTTGGTGTAATCGGAGAAATTCTTGTCCGAAACACCACCAACGGCCGCAATCACGAGCTCCGGCGGCAGAATTGCGCGGATAGCGGTGATGCCCGACGGTCCGAGAACGCTGGCGGGGAAAAACTTCAACCCCGTTGCGCCGGCGCGGGCAGCCGCCAATGCCTCCGTCGGCGTGAAGACGCCCGGCATCGTCACCATACCGTAGTTGCGGGCGAGAATAATGACCTCGGGCTCGACGTTCGGCGTGACCAGCAGCTTGCCGCCTGCCGAATGGAGGCTGTCGACGGCCTCGGTCGTCAGCACGGTCCCGGCCCCGATGAGGCAATCGGCCGGCGCCATCTTTGCGGCAATCTCGATCGACTTGAACGGCTCGGGCGAGTTCAGCGGGATTTCGATGGCGGTCAGACCGTTTTCGATCAGTGCGCCGACCACGCCTTCGGTTTCTTCAGGCTTGATGCCACGTAGAATGGCAATCAGTGGACGCTTCATCGTAGGAAAGGGGATGCGGTTCATCGCTTTGGTACTTTCTCAGTTCGGCCAAATAGTTTTGGCGGCGGCAGCAAGGCCGCCACGGACGGCCGTGTCAGCATCAATGGTGTTGTAGGATAAAGATAATGCCTTGAAGGCCGCTTCATAAAGGCCCTGCAGCCGGCCGGCGGCGACGAGAGTGACGTCGACGCCCGTCCCCGCATCTGACATCGCGCCCGCGATTTCCAGGCCGATCAGGGTCCCGGATATCTTCGCCTGCGCAGCCGCAGCGGTCAGACCATGCAGCAACTGGCCCGAGCGCGCGGTAAAGAAGAGGTTGGTCGCCATCGCGGGTCGGTCATAGGCCGTTTTTACGGCGCTCTCGAAGGCTGCCTCGTCCGCCGGGCTCTGATCGGCACCGGCGATTGCATGCGACAGGATCGTGTGCTTGGAGATCGCGTCGAAAAGTTCGCCGGTCATGAAGCTGGAGAAACCGGTGACACGACCATTCTTGACATGCACCCATTTCGAATGCGTTCCGGGCATGCAGACCGCCTGCGACCCAGTGCTTTGCGGACCAAGCGCACCGAGGAGCTGTGTTTCCTCGCCGCGCATGACATCTGGCCGCGCCGGATCCCTCTGTGCAAGTCCGGGCAGGATGCGGACGTCCCGGGTCTGGCCGGGGACGGATACGGCGCCGGTCAGGATCGAGGATAGCGATGCCGGGACATCGACATAGCCCGCTTCGACCCATCCCTGTTTCGCACCTGCCATGCCGCAGATGATGACCGGAAGATTTTCCGGCGGATTTACCTTGCCCAAGTGCGAGGCGAGAACCTCGGCAAATCCGGTCTTCGCTGCCGTCGTCATACCTTCATTGCCACGGCTTTCGGCCAGGACGCTGTCATCCTTGCCGATCAGCCAGAGCCGAAAACTGCTCGTTCCCCAATCCACCGCGACATAAGCGGGATCCGCCATCAGAAAATGCCTCCATCGACAATAAGAGATTGTGCGCTCATCGCCGCCGCGCAGCTAGACGCCAGAAACAGGCACGGACCGACGATCGCATCGGCGTGCAGAACCTTCTTGATGCATTGGCGCTGCACCGTTTGCGCAATGCCGTCCTCGGTCAGCCAAAGCTTCATCTGGCGATCCGTGACGATCATGCCGGGCAGAATGCAATTGACGCGGATGTTATCCGGTCCGAGCTTGCCGGCCAGGCTTTTCGTCAGCCCGATCACGCCGGCCTTCGCGGTCGTGTAGGCCGGGAATTCGGGCATGTTGAGGAGAAAGGCGATCGACGACATGTTGATCACCGCGCCGCCGCCAGCGGCACGCATCGAGGGCGCGACGGCTTGCGTGGTGAAGAAGACGTGCCGCAGGTTGGTCGCCTGGTTGTTGTCCCAATATTCCTCGGTCACCGTTTCGAAATCGTGTCGGTCGTCGCGGGCGGCATTGTTGACGAGCACGCTGATCGGACCGGAGTGAGCGACAACCTCGTCGACTGTCCTGCGGATGGCGGCGACATCGCGAAGGTCGGCCTTATGAAAGCGAACGGGATGCAAGGTGTCGCGCGACAGCCTCGCGACGAGGTCATGGCTTTCTGTTTCCGCGATGTCGATGAAGGAAACCTTGGCGCCTTGTCGGGCGAAGCCTTCGACAATCGCTGCCCCGATGCCTGATCCGCCTCCCGTGATCAGGACCGTGCGGTCCCTGAATTCCGGAAACTGCGCAACAATACCCGTCACTATTTCCTCCCGGCTTTCGGTTGTTCTATTATTTAGAACTTAATTTGACTATGTGGAATTATCCGACTACCCTGGCATTTCTGTCAAGGCGTTTGGGGCAACAATGAGTGCGGCAAAAGGGAGTGCGCCCGAGAGGCGCGACACGGGCACCCTCGGCAAGCTGATGGTCCTTCTCGACCTGGTGACCCACGCCGACGGTCCCATGCGCTTCACGGATATACTGGCAGTTGCCGATCAGCCGCGTGGTACGGTCCACCGCCAACTCAGCCATCTCGTGGAGGAGGGCCTACTCGAGATCGATGCGGAGGGCAGATACTCGCCGGGCTTACGGCTTTTGGACTTCGCGTCTCGCAGTTGGGCGCGCAACGAGTTTCGTCTGGTTGCGGAGCCGCATCTTAAGGCTCTCCAGAATTTGACTGGTGAAACGGTCCATCTCGGCGTGCTGCGCGACACCTCGATCATCTACCTCGACAAGTTCGAAGGGCAGCAGCCCGTCAGAATGTATTCGCAGATTGGTAACGCCTCACCGGTCTATTGCACCGGCGTCGGCAAGGCGGCCCTTTCCATCCTGCCCAGAGAGCGGGTCAAGGCCTTGGTGGCGGACCTCTCCTTCCATCGGTTCACGGCAAACACCCATACGGCCGAGTCACTTCTTGCTGAGATCGAGCAGATACGGAAACAGGGCCATGCCTTCGACCGTGAGGAGCACGAGGTCGGGATTCGCTGTATTGCTGCGCCGATCTGGTCGGAAACTCAGTCGCTTGTTGGCGGCGTTTCCGTGACTGGTCCGGCTTACAGGCTCACGATGGAAAAGCTTTCGGAATGGGCGGCTCCGATCCAGCAGTCGGCTGAACGGATCATGGAGGCGATGCGCATCGGGCTTGGTCCGCGTCGCTGAACTGCTGACGGCCGGCTTGGCCTAAAGCACAATATTGAGATTTTCTGACGAATCGTCACAATTGATGCTCGTCAATCCCCCGTCTTGGGGTGTATGTGCTGGTAGATCGTCACCGGCGATACAAACTAGGGACGGCGCGGAGGCGTCGCCGCCCATCAGGCTTCCATCTTTTTTTGAGTTGAACAAGTAAATGACTTCATCGCAGCCAGGATCTTCCGTGGACGTACACGTTAGCGAGATCGCCGGACTGAAAACGCAGTTCGATATTTTCCGCTTCATGAAGAAGGTAACGGAAGCCTATCGGGCGCGGGCCTTTATGGTTTTCAATCTTCCTTCCGTGACAGCACGGGACCTGCAGAGCAGCACGGTCATCTCGAGCTGGCCGGTGGAACTTCTGGCTGCCTACGACCACGAGGGGCTTGTGGCCAATAGCCCGGTCATGAAGCGGCTTCGGACTTCGACAACGCCCTTCTTCAATGACGTGTCGCAAGCGAAACTGGATCGCCCCGACGGGAAGGCGGGCATCGTCAAGGCACTTTTCGAACGCTTTCGCATGATGCGTTGCGCCTATTTTCCAACCCACGAGCCCTCAGGCGGTCGTGGCGCCATTTCATTCTCAGGCGATCGCGAGGCATTCACCGCAGAAGAAATGCGCGAACTCCACTATATCTCCATCCACGTCTTCGACCGGTTGGCGGAGATCCGCAACCATGACAACTGCGTCACCGATACCTTGACCGATCGGGAGATCGATTGTCTGAACTGGACCGCGGCTGGCAAGACCAGTGTGGAGATTGCCGAAATCCTCACCCTGTCCGAGCATACGGTGAACCACTACCTGAACCGCGCGACAAGAAAGCTGGATACGGCAAACCGGACGCAGGCAGTCGCCAAGGCGCTGCGGATCGGTCTCATAAAGTAAGGGTTGCGCAAATTGTGGGCTTGCCAATCATTCGCGCCCAATTTCTCGCCAATTCCGACGACCCCGGCGCCATGCCGCGCCGGCATTGCTGGCGGTTTGCCAATTGGCATGTTTTCTGCTTGCTTACATTCAGCGGTCCAGAGGGGACCTGGCACGACGCCGGACAAACGGCGCGGCCTGCATACCGCCAGCCGATGCCACAGGCCCGACCTCGGGCGTAGGGCGTCGGCGGCGGTTGTTGCCTTTAGAACACGCCGCCGACGGCATCCCTCACGCTTGCTCTTCCCATGGACATTTTTCGCTGGCCTTTTGTGACGCTTGCTCTAGTTCGCAAGGCTTAGCTCGCTATCCTGGAAGGCTGTTGTGACCATCAGGGCGAAAGCCCGGCGGACTTGGTGGACATAGTGGCCTTCCGGTGAGCCTCGCCTCCTCAAATGCGGTCCCGATCGCCGATTTTGTTTGGCGAAGAGGCGGCGCTCCTCTATCTAGAATGCCAAACATAGGCAGTGAGGATGGAATGACGGGCGTCACCAAGGAACAGGTTCTCGAAACGCTGAAGACCGTACGCGGCCCCGATCTCGAGCATGATATCGTCGAGCTCGGTATGGTGTCTGATGTCTTCATTTCCGACGGCAAAGTCTATTTTTCCATCACCGTTCCGGCCGATCAGGCTAAGGAGCTCGAGCCGCTTCGTCTGGCTGCCGAACGGGTCATCAAGGAAATGCCGGGCGTCAAGGGAGCGCTGGTTGCGCTGACGGCAGACAAGAAGGCCGGTTCCGGCTCGGCGCCGGTCTCGCGCCCGCAGCCGCGGGCCGGGCATGACCATCATGGCCCTGCGCACGCCCCGCAACAGCAGCCGCGCGCCGGCAAGCTCGGCGTTCCCGGTATTGGCGCGATCATCGCCGTCGCCTCCGGCAAGGGGGGCGTTGGAAAGTCCACGACGGCCGTCAATCTTGCGCTCGGCCTCCAGGCAAATGGCTTGCGTGTCGGCATTCTCGACGCCGATATCTACGGCCCCTCGATGCCGCGGCTGCTGAAGATTTCCGGCCGCCCCACCCAAATCGATGGGCGCATCATCAACCCGATGGAGAATTACGGGCTCAAGGTCATGTCGATGGGCTTCCTCGTCGATGAGGAGACCGCCATGATCTGGCGTGGCCCCATGGTGCAATCGGCATTGATGCAAATGCTGCGTGAGGTGGCCTGGGGCGAACTGGACGTGCTTGTCGTTGATATGCCGCCCGGCACCGGCGATGCGCAGTTGACGATGGCGCAGCAGGTACCGCTGGCGGGCGCCGTCATCGTTTCGACGCCGCAGGATCTCGCCCTCGTCGATGCCCGCAAGGGCTTGAACATGTTCAAGAAGGTCGAGGTCCCCGTGCTCGGCATCGTCGAGAACATGAGCTATTTCATCGCGCCCGATACCGGTACCCGCTACGATATCTTTGGTCATGGCGGGGCTCGCAAGGAAGCCGAGCGCATCGGCGTTCCTTTCCTCGGTGAAGTACCGCTGACGATGAACATTCGTGAGACGTCCGACGCCGGCACGCCGCTTGTCGCGACGGAGCCGAACGGCATTGTTGCCGGCATCTATCGCGACATCGCGACCAAGGTCTGGCAGCAGCTCGGCGGGCAGCCGCAGCGGGCCGCACCGGAGATTGTTTTCGAGTGAAATGCTTCGCTGCCGCTAGACTCCCAATTGCGGAGGAAATGTGGTGAAACGGCGCAGTAAGCGTAAGATGTCTTGATTCTTTCGCAGCTTTCCGTCATATGGCGCGCCGTCGCCATGAGGCGGTTTTTTGCGAATGCTCGATGATGGCCACCCCGCCGGGGCGGTCAGCTGCATGGTCGGAGTTATCTTGGTCGAAGGATTGGTGACTGCGATGCGGTTGAGCACGTTGCATATCCTGGCGGTTGCCGGATGTGCCAGGAGTCGTATGAACTTTCTTCAATCGCTTTCATTAAGATCGGGAACTTGCATCCCGCGCGCTCTCGCAGGCGGCGTGCCGTGGAAGGGCTTTCGATGAAAACAGCGATGCGCGCAACAAGCCCTGATTGCCAGAGGCCCAACCGGTGATCACGGCCTACTGTTCCAATTGCAAGTCGGTTGACGTTGGCGACCTGTCGCGAGGTACGTTACGCGACGATGTGATGTGGATCGACCTGATCGAGCCTTCGCGCGAAGAGGAGCTTTTTGTTGAGAAAGCTCTCGGCATCGAGGTTCCGACGCGAGACGATCTCAAGGACATCGAGCCGTCAGCCCGTCTCTACGTCGAAAACGATGCCGTCTTCATGACCGCTTCCCTCGTCTGGAAAGCCGAGACAGATGCACCGACGCTGACCGACGTGGCATTCATCCTCGCGGGCAAGCGGTTGGTCACGATCCGCTACGCGCAGCCCAAATCCTTTGCGCTCTTCATTGCCGCGCTCCACCGCGTGCCGCAGCAATGGCGCAGCGGTGCCGCATTGCTGGCAAAGCTTTTCGAAACGATCATCGATCGCACTGCCGAGATACTGGAGCAGTCCGTTGCCCGCATCGACATCCTGTCGACGCATGTCTTCGGCGATCGCGCCAGGAAGGTGCGCAAGCCGTCGAACTATCTGGAAGAGAAGCTCCGGGACATTGCGGGCCATCATCGCATCGTGAGCAAGGTCAGGGACAGCCTCGCCTCGTTGTCCCGCCTCATGACCTTTTTCTTCACCATCCCAGCAGTTCAGCAGGATCGCGACACCAAGGAATTGTGCAAAACGGTCTCGCGCGACATCCAGTCGCTCAACGAGCATGCCTCCTTCATCGCCGGCAACATCACGTTCCTGCTCGACGCCTCGCTCGGCCTGATCAACATCGAGCAGAACTCGATCATCAAGATATTTTCGATCGCGTCCGTGGTGTTCTTGCCGCCGACGCTGGTCGCCTCCATCTACGGTATGAATTTCGAGTTTATGCCGGAACTGCACTATGCCCACGGATATCCGTTTTCGATTGGGCTAATGGTGCTGTCCGCCGTCATTCCCTTCTTCTTTTTCCGATGGAAAGGCTGGCTCTGAAGAGCCTGTTTTCATTTCATGCACGAAGGTAGCCATACACACGAACGACACATGAAGCCGCGCAAGCTGGCCTACCTTGCGCTCGGCTCCATCGGCGTCGTCTACGGCGATATCGGTACCAGCCCGCTGTACGCGTTCCGCGAAGCCCTGAAGCCCGTCATGGTCGACGGCCTCACCCGCTTCGAGGTGATCAGCCTCATCTCGCTGATGATCTGGACCCTGACCATTATCGTCACCATCAAGTACGTGCTCTTCCTGCTGCGTGCGGACAACGAAGGCGAAGGCGGCACGCTTTCCCTGCTGGCGTTGCTGATGAAGACGGCAAATGGACATACCGCGCTGCTGATGTTGCTTGGCCTGGTGGGCGCGGCGCTGTTCCTCGGCGACGCGATGATCACGCCGGCTCTCTCGGTGCTATCGGCTGTCGAAGGTCTGAAGCTCGTGGCTCCAACTCTGACGAGCTACATCGTACCGATCTCGGTCTTCATCCTGGCTCTGCTATTTGTCGTCCAGTCTCGAGGGACCGGGGCCGTCGCCCGCTTTTTCGGGCCGATCATGGCGCTCTGGTTCATCGTGATGGCGGCCGCCGGCATTTCTCACATCTCGGATGACTTTGGCATCCTTGCCGCTTTCAACCCTTACTATGCCGTTAGCTTCCTGCTGCATGAGGGGTTCTACGGCGTGGTCGTGCTTGGCGCGGTCTTCCTAAGCGTGACCGGTGCCGAAGCGCTTTATGCCGATCTCGGGCACTTTGGTCGCCGGCCGATCCAGTGGGCGTGGTTTGTGCTGGTTTTCCCGGCATTGACACTGAACTATCTGGGGCAGGGCGCTCTGGTGCTCGGCAATCCCGCGGCCGTGTCCGATCCGTTCTTCCTGGCCTTTCCGCAATGGGCGCTGCTGCCGGCCGTCATTCTCGCGACCGCGGCCACCATCATTGCCAGCCAGGCGGTCATCACCGGTGCCTTCTCGCTCGTCCGCCAGGGCATCAACCTCGGCTTCCTGCCACGCATGGAAATCCTCTTCACCTCGGAGACGAATACCGGGCAGATCTTCTTGCCCTCCGTTAATGCGTTGC
This sequence comes from Rhizobium sp. IBUN, assembly GCF_000510625.1. NCBI lineage: Bacteria > Pseudomonadati > Pseudomonadota > Alphaproteobacteria > Hyphomicrobiales > Rhizobiaceae > Rhizobium > Rhizobium sp. IBUN. The sequence goes on along the minus strand of NZ_AZNV01000008.1, from coordinate 5,604 downwards.
TGTTCGTCGGCGTCATCTTCCTCGTCATCAGCTTCAAGACGTCGGACGCGCTGGCCATTGCCTACGGCATCTCGGTTACGGGCGCGATGGTCGTCACTTCGATCATGGCCTTCGAGTTTGTGCGCGCGCGATGGAACTGGTCGATTCCGGTCGCCACGTTGGCGCTTGCCCCGCTGCTCTGCCTGGAAATGATCTTCTTGGGTGCAAACCTGCTGAAGATCCACGACGGCGGTTACATTCCGATCCTGATGGCGACCGCCTTTACGATCCTCATGTGGACCTGGCGTCGCGGCACGGCCCTCCTGATGGAGAAGACGCGCCACACCGATATCCCGCTCGCCTCTTTTGTCAGCTCGATCGAGCGCAAGAGCGATCATTCGCCCGCCCAGGTACCCGGTACCGCGATCTTCCTGACGAGCGATCCGGAATCGGCGCCCGCGGCCTTGCTGCACAATCTGAAGCACAATCACGTTCTGCACGACAAGAACGTGATCCTCACGATCCGCACCATCAACAAGCCGCGCGTTGCGAGCGCCGATCGCTACAAGGTCGAGCAGATCTCGGAGCGGTTTTCGCGCGTCGAGCTCATGTTCGGCTTCATGGAGTCGCAGAACGTCTCGCAGGCCTTGGCGACGTTGCGCAAGACCGGCCTGAAGTTCGACATCATGTCGACCTCATTCTACCTCGGCCGCCGCAAGCTCGTTCCCGATGCGAAGTCCGGCATGCCTTATTGGCAGGACCGTCTTTACATCGCGCTTGCCAATGCCGCGGCCAATCCGTCGGACTATTTCCGCCTGCCGGCAAACCGCGTGGTGGAACTCGGCTCGCACGTCATTATCTAGAAGAGCAAATGCGCTTCTGAAAAGCCCGGCGATCCGCCGGGCCGGCGATCCGCCGGACTTTTTTATTTTCCCTCGCGCTAATCTTTCGTCTCCGGAGGGCCTCGGCATTAACCAAGCATCAAGGTTAATGAGACATTTTCAACGGCATGTTCATGCGTCTCATGCCGGAGTCTCGCGTTGCGTCGAAATAGCCCTTCCCGTGGCAAGCTGCGCCTCTTGCTTCAAAATTGGAGTTCACCCGCGCTCTTCGGCGTTTGCGGGTGGCTGATGTCACCGACGATGGCGTCGCATGCCGACCTCGCGGCTCTGCTTGCCGGCCTCGACCAGGGTAGGGAAAACTGGCGCATGGTTCTAACCAATTCGCCGGCAGGTTCGATCCATCAGGCTGAGCTGACCTTTGCCGATCCCGTAGTCACGGGCACGATTGCTGCCGGGGCCGGCATGGTTTTGCCCGACGGCCGCAAGGTCGCATTCATGGTGAAGGACAAGGGACACGAGGCGACGTCGGACGAGGACCGCGTCAATCGCCCGGCCAAGAAAGGCCGCGTCGTTGCTGTCGAAACGGTGCAGCCGCCGAAGGACTTTTCCGCCGGGTCCATTCTCCAGCGAACGCGCCTGCTCTTTCAGCCCACCTTCGACCTGAAGGACAAATCCGCCTTCGTGAAGCCGAAGATCAAGGGCAAGGAAATCCAGATCGCGACCAATTTCTATACGAAGGAACCGCCCAAGCCGGACCGCGGCGTCTCGCCCATGCTGGCTGGTCTCGTGACCAACGCAAAGGCTGACGTGCTGGCGACGGCCTATGCGCCGAGCGCTCCCGACTACTCCCGTCAGTCGCCGTTCGATTCGATTCTCACCGACAAGGCCGACGACGGCCGCTTCGTGCCGCAGATCGGCCCGCGGGATCACGCCTGGGCCGCAAGCATCTTGGCGCCCTCGGTGTTTTCGGCGGCCGAGCAGCAGTGCCTGGCATCCGGAATCTATTTCGAAGCGCGTGGCGAAACGGTGAAGGGGCAGGCCGCCGTCGCGCAGGTCATTCTCAATCGCGTCCGCAATCCGGCCTACCCGAAGACGATCTGCGGCGTCGTCTACCAGAACGAGGATTGGCGCAACCGATGCCAGTTCTCCTTTGCCTGCGACAACATCAGGGACCGGGTGAACTCGCAGTATCACTGGAGAATCGCCCGCGAAGTCGCGATGGCGGTCACCGCCGGCAAGATCTGGCTCCCGCAGGTTGGCTCCGCCACGCACTACCATGCCGTCTACGTTCGTCCGAAATGGGCAAAGACCATGGAAAAGGTCGGCCGCATCGGCCTGCACGTCTTCTATCGCACCTATGGCGGCGGTTGGAGCTGAGGAAAAAGCCAATCCTGACGCGATTTTGCGTCTCTTGGCAGCACAGGAAAGCGGATTCTTTCGGTCGATTTTGGATAAGTGCGCCAAGATCGGCCTAAGCCCATGTTTTTTATCGCTTATTTTATGGCTGGACATCCACCGCTCACGCCTTGACTATGCTTTTTGCTAAAACTATGTTGCGCGCGACTTCAAAACGGGCCGAAAGGTTCTCAAACCTTGGGGTCGTTGTCCGGAAAACCGGGGTAGCGGGATCGCGGACAGCGGCTGGCGGAGGAGAGCACCATGGCGGAAGACCGCGAGGAAAGTCTTGAGAAGCGCCGTGCGCAATTGGAAGCGAAACTCGCAACCAAGCGCGTAGAAGCGGGGAAGGAAGAGGCTATCGAAGCCAGCGCCGAGGCAAGCCGCAAAGGTTATGCCCAGGCGATGAAGCTTTCGAGCGAGTTCATCTCCGCTATCGTCGTAGGCGCCGTTCTTGGCTATCTCCTCGACCGTTTTGTCGGCACGGCGCCTTGGGGATTGATCGTTCTTCTTCTTCTTGGGTTTTGTGCCGGCGTATTGAACGTTCTGCGCGCTGCGGGGAAGGTTGCAAAACCGGATCCTACCGAGCGCCAGAATGGTGGAAAATAGGGCAGGGCGCTCCGGCGTTCGATCCAGTGCAATAATCCCGTCTCGCGCGGGCTAAAGATAGAGAGAACAAGCGGTGTCTAACGATCCGACCCATCAGTTCCTGATCCAGAAGATTGTGCCGATCGAAGTCGGCGGAATTGATTTCTCGTTTACGAATGCATCGCTCTTCATGGTGGCGTCCGCTGCCGTTGCCGCCGGCTTCCTGTATTTCTCGACGTCCAACCGGGCGATCGTGCCGGGCCGCTCACAGTCGGTTGCGGAGATGTCCTACGAATTCATCGCCAACATGCTGAAGGAAGGCGCCGGATCCAAGGGGATGAAGTTTTTCCCATTGGTCTTCTCGCTCTTCATGTTCGTGTTGACGGCAAACCTGCTCGGCATGTTCCCGTACTTCTTTACGGTCACCAGCCAGATCATCGTCACCTTCGCGCTAGCGCTGCTCGTTATCGGCACGGTTCTCGTCTACGGCTTTTATAAGCACGGCTTCCACTTCCTGAATGTTTTTGTCCCGCAAGGCGTTCCTGGCATTCTTCTGCCCCTTGTTGTGTCGATCGAAATCATTTCCTTCCTGTCCCGCCCGATTTCGCTCTCTGTTCGTCTTTTCGCCAATATGCTGGCTGGTCACATCACCCTGAAGGTGTTCGCAGGCTTCGTTGCCTCGCTTGGAGCGCTGGGTGCGGTCGGTGTTGGTGGAGCCGTTCTTCCCCTGATTATGACGGTCGCCCTGACCGGTCTCGAGTTCCTCGTCGCCTTCCTCCAGGCTTACGTCTTTGCGGTGCTGACATGCATGTACCTCAATGACGCGATCCATCCGGGTGGCCACTAAGGGATACCGACATTGACGTCCCTCGGGCGTCAGTCAATTTCGCCGCAACACAACCATTTCAAAGGAGTTCAACATGGAAGCGGAAGCAGCAAAGTTCATCGGTGCAGGTCTGGCTTGCTTTGGTATGGCCGGTACGGCTCTCGGCCTCGGCAACATCTTCGGCAGCTACCTGTCCGGCGCTCTGCGCAACCCGTCTGCTGCTGACAGCCAGTTCGGCCGTCTGGTTTTCGGCTTCGCCGTTACGGAAGCTCTGGGCATCTTCTCGCTGCTCGTCGCTCTCCTCCTGCTCTTCGCCGTTTAATACAGGCGCATTGAAGGATCACGGCCTGCAGTCCGCATGCCGTGATCCTTTGCATTTGCAGTACACCTGGAGGTGAGCATGTTTTTTGTGACCCCGGCTTACGCCGAAGAGGCCCCGGCGGGAACCGCAGAAACTGGTGCAGCAACCGGTAGAGACACGCATGCCGCCCCGGCAGCAGGCGATGTCCACACCGAGACCGGCGTACCAGCCGAGCATCATGGTGGCGGCGTGTTTCCGCCTTTCGATTCGACGACCTACGCTTCGCAGCTGCTTTGGCTGGCAATTACGTTTGTCGTCTTCTTCGTGCTCATGCAAAAGGTCATCGCGCCGCGCATCGGCAATATCCTCGAGCAGCGTCACAACCGCATCTCGCAGGACCTCGATGAGGCAGGCCGCCTGAAGGCGGAAGCGGACGCCGATGTTGCCGCTTACGAAGCCGAATTGGCCGCCGCGCGCGCCAAGTCGAACGCGATCGGCACAGCCGCCCGCGACGCTGCCAAGCTGAAGGCGGAAGCCGACCGCAAGGCCGTGGAAGCAGGTCTGGCCGAAAAGCTCAAGGCTGCCGAAGGTCGCATCGCAGACATTAAGGCGAAGGCATTCGCTGACGTCGGCACCATCGCCGAAGAAACAGCAACGGCTGTCGTAGAGCAGCTGATTGGCACCTCGGCAAAGGCAGATGTTGCCGCCGCAGTCGCTGATATCAAGAAGGGGGCTTGATCGATGGAATTTGCATTCGACGCGACATTCTTCGCATTTGTCGGCCTTGTCCTGTTCCTGGCGCTGGTTGTTTACCTCAAGGTTCCGGGCATGATGGCCAAGTCGCTGGACGACCGCGCCGATCAGATCCGCAACGAGCTCTCGGAAGCCAAGCGCCTGCGCGAAGAAGCCCAGCACCTGCTGGCCGAATATCAGCGCAAGCGTAAGGAAGCCGAAGCTGAAGCTGCACACATCGTTGCTGCAGCCGAGCGCGAGGCCGAAATGCTGACCGCCGAAGCCAAGAAGAAGACGGAAGAATTCGTCGCAAACCGCACGGCGGTTTCCGAGCAGAAGATCAAGCAGGCGGAAGTCGATGCGATGAAGGCGGTGCGTTCCGCTGCCGTCGATCTGGCAATCGCTGCTGCCGAAAATGTTCTGGCAAAGAAGGCCGACACGAAGGTTCGGTCCGAACTCTTCAGCGACGCGGTCGGTCAGGTCAAGAGCCGCCTCAACTAAGCTGAGCGCCAAGTTCTTAAGAGCCCGGCTGATGCCGGGCTTTTTTGTTGTGCGCGCAGCATGGGCGCATTCTTGTGGGTGGAAGTCCCACCGTAAGCTGGTCACAGCGAGCGAAGTGAAGCGCAACTGCGGAAGGGTGACCAACCGTGGGGAGGAAGCGTGGATCGAACCTGCGGGCCGATGGACAAGAACCGGATATGTGATGATCCCGAAGCCAGGGGGCGGCGAGCGCGAGCTTGGCATCCCCAGGGTGCTGGACGGTCTGATCCAACAGGCGCTCCTGCAAGTCCTCCAGCCTATTCTTGATCCGACTTTTAGTCAGCACAGCTACGGCTTCCGTCCTGGAAGGAGTGCACACGATGCCGTCCTGGCGGCGCAATCGTTCGTGCAGTCCGGACGGCGGGTTGTCGTGGACGTTGACCTGGAGAAATTCTTCGACC